>JAPOKE010000100.1 GCA_029977805.1 Phenylobacterium parvum
CACCGCTTCCGGGCGGGGGGAGATCCTTTCGCCCGCGCCGCGGCTTCCGCCCCTTCACGCCGTCCTGGCCAATCCGGGCGTCGCCTGCCCGACGGGCGCGGTCTACCGGGCCTTCGACCTCTCGGCCCCGCCATTGGGACCCGAGCCGGAACCGGATCCCGGCGACCTCTCCGGGCTCGCCCAGGCGATTGGCTGGCTGTCCGGGCTGCGCAACGACCTTGAGGCTCCGGCCATCACCGTGGCCCCGGCCATCGCAGGCGTGCTTGAAGGCCTTCGCGGGTCAGGCGAGGCCCTCCTGTCCCGGCTCTCGGGCTCGGGCGCAACCTGCTTCGCCCTGTGCGAGGACGCCCCGGCCGCCCGGAGGCTGGCCTCCCGGCTCGCCCGGGAGCATCCCGGCTGGTGGGTCCGCGCCTGCCGCCTCGGGGCGCCCCTGTCCGATCCGGCCTGAGCCTTCCCGCAAACGAAAACGGGGACCCCGAGGGGTCCCCGCTCCGCCACGACTGAGGGGAGGATCAGTTGTGGTAGGCGCGCTCTCCGAACTCGGAGATGTCGAGCCCTTCCTCCTCGCTGTCCACGGCCGAGCGCAGGCCGACCGTGTACTTGATGGCGAAGAAGACAATGGCGCTGGCGATCGCCGACCAGCCGATGGCCACGAGGACGGCCTTCACCTGGGCCAGGACCTGGGTCGACATGACGTAGGCCGCCGTGTCGCAAGTCGAGATGTCGCCATCGAGGGCGCAGGTGGTGTAGTCCACCACGCCCGCGCCGCCCCATGCCGGGTTGACGAGGAGGCCGGTGGCGATCGCCCCGACGATGCCGCCGATCGCGTGGATGCCGAAGGCGTCCAGGCTGTCGTCGTACTTCAGGGCGTTCTTGATCTTCGAGCAGAAGAACACGCAGACCGGCGAGACCACCAGGCCCAGGACCACCGCGCCCACCGGGCCGGAGAAGCCCGCGGCCGGGGTGATGGCGACCAGGCCGGCGACGAGGCCGGAGGCGAGGCCCAGGGCGCTGGCGCGCTTGCGGGTGACCCACTCGGTGACCACCCAGGAGAAGCCCGCCGCAGCGGTCGCCACCAGGGTGTTGACCATGGCCAGGCCGGCGTAGCCGTTCGCCTCGAGGTTGGAGCCGGCGTTGAAGCCGAACCAGCCCACCCACAGGAGGCCGGCCCCGGTCATGGTCAGGGTCAGGGAGTGCGGGGGCATGGGCTCGGACCCGAAGCCCTTGCGCGGGCCAAGGATCAGGGCGCCCACGAGGGCCGCGATGCCGGCGTTGATGTGGACCACGGTGCCGCCGGCGAAGTCGAGGGCGCCGAAGCCCCACAGCAGGCCCGACTGGATCGGATCCTTGGGCGCGGCCGCGACCGCGTCAGGACCCGCCCACCACCAGACCATGTGGGCCAGGGGGTAGTAGGAGAGGAGGGGCCAGAGGACGGCGAAGACCACGACGGCCGCGAACTTCATCCGCTCGGCGACGCCGCCGAGGACGAGGGCCGCCGTGATGCAGGCGAAGGTCATCTGGAAGGCCATGAAGACCAGTTCCGGGATGACCACCCCCGTGGAGAAGGTCGCCACATTGCTGGCCGGAGTCACGTCCTTGAGGAAGAGCCGGCCGGCGCCGCCCACGAACTTGTCCAGGGCGCCGCCGTCCGAGAAGGCCAGGCTGTAGCCCCAGAACATCCAGGCCATCATGCCGATCACGGTCACGACGCCGACCTGCATGAGCATGGACAGCATGTTCTTCTGGCGGACGAGGCCCCCGTAGAAGAGGGCCAGGCCCGGCAGGATCATGAGGAGGACCAGGACGGTGGAGACCAGCATCCAGGTGGTGTCGCCCTTGTCAGGGACGGGGGCCGGGGCCGCTTCGGCCGGAGCCGCCTCGACCGGTGCGGCGGCGGCGGGCGCCGCAGCCTCCGCCGGGGCCGCCGCCGCCGCGGGGGACACGGGGACCGCGTCCTCCTCCTCGTCGTATTCCTCCTCCTCGTTCTCCTCCTCCTCCTCGTCGTCGAAGAGGGAGAGCAGGCGCGACTCGACAGGGGCCTGGGTGGGGGGCCGGGCGGGGGCCGGTGCGGCGTCGGCGCGCGGCGGCGGGAAATGGGCGTCGAGCCTCTGGCGCGCCTCTTCGAGGAGCCTCGCCGTCCGATCCTCGCTCTGCCGGATGCGCCGGGAAATGTCGTCGGAGCCTTCCGGGCCAGGGCCTGGCTCCGGTTCCGGGCGGGCGCCGAGACGGTCCCCGATGCGGGAGATCTCGTCGTCGAGCCGGGCGATGGAGGCCGCCTGCCCGGGATCCGCGCGGGAGAGCCGGCTGCGCAGGATCTCGCTGATCCGCTCGGCCTCCTCCGAGGGACGCCGGTCAGCCTCCTCCGGGGGTGACGGGGCGACGGCGACGGGGGGAAGGGCCGACGCCTCGCGCTCGAGGCGCGCCACCTTGCCGGACAGGTCGGAGAGAGCCCTCTCAAGGTCGGAAATCCGGCGGCCGGACGTCTCGGAAAGCTCCCGCGACATCTCCTCACGGGCGGCGTCGAGGCGTTCGCCCAGCCGGAAGGACATCTCGCGCAGGCGCCCCTCGATCCCCTCCCCCGCCGCGGACTCCAGGTGAGCCAGCCTCTGGTCCAGGCCGTCGAAGGCCTCGCGGAGGGAATTCATGGCCGCGGCGGTGCGATCCTGGATCTCGCCGACCCGGAAGGCGATCTGGTCGACGCCGGAGGCCGGGGCGGCGGGGCGGGTCTCGGCGCGCTCGAGCCGGAGGCGGAAATCCTGCAGGGTGTCGCGCGTGCGCGCCTCGCCCTCCTGCATCTGGGCCGCAAGCCGGCCGAGGGCGCCCTCAAGGGCGCGCAGGACGCCCTCGTAGCGATCCGTCCGGGGTTCAGGCCGCGCCTCAGGGCGGCCGGGCGGCGGGACTTCGGGCTGCGCCGAGGCGCTGGCGACGGCCTGCTCCAGCCGGCCGAGGGTGGCGCGGACGGTGGATTCCAGGCTGGAGATGGCGGCGCCCGTGCGCGCTTCGGAACCCTCGAGCCGGTCGGCGAGGCGGT
This sequence comes from Phenylobacterium parvum, assembly GCA_029977805.1. GTDB lineage: Bacteria > Pseudomonadota > Alphaproteobacteria > Caulobacterales > Caulobacteraceae > Phenylobacterium > Phenylobacterium parvum_A. Next base: position 3,032 of record JAPOKE010000100.1, read on the forward strand.
CGAGGACGGAGGTCAGGCGACGGAGCTCGCCCTCGGGGCGGTCAAAGGGGTCCCGGCCCTCCGCCGGCGAGGGGCCGCGCACCGACGGCGCCGGTCCTGCGGCGGGAGGCGGGGCCTCGCCCTCGAGGATCGACCTGTTGAGCCACTCGCCGAGGGTCATGCCCGCCCTCGCGGCGAGCTCCTTGGCGACTTCGCGGGCCCTGGGGTCGATGCCCTTGACGCTCCATGGCGCCCCTGCCGTCATGCGAATCGCTCTCCCAATCGCCACGGTCTGGTCTACCGACCCGTCTTTCGGGTGTAAACGCGGGGTTAACGGGTTGGGCGCAGGGGCGCTCGACGCGCTGTGGATAGATGGCCCGGCCCGGGTTCAGGAGCATGGAGGGTTCCCGCGGATGGACCTGCAGATCACCCTCGCGGCCCTGGCGGCGACCGTCGGCCTCGCTGTCTTCGCGGGATGGCGCGGCGCCCGGCCGCCGGACTTCCTGAAGGGCCCCCGGATGATCCCCTGGCGGCCGCTCATGGCGGCGTTCGCCACCGCCTCCCTGATCCTGCTCGTTCACCTGGTGAACCTGCTGGGGGTGACGACCGGGCCGCCCGGTCGCTGAGGCGACCCCCGTTTCAGGCGGTCTCGGCGGCGGGCTCCACGACCGGCCCGGCCTTCTTCGGCGGGGGGATCTCGGCCTTCTTCGGGCGTCGGGCGAGGCCGGCGAAGCCCCCGGAGGACAGGAGGCTGACATCGGCCAGGATGATGGCGATGGCCCACTTCTCCGGCGCCGCGGCGTACCGAGGCTCCCAGTTGGGGTGGAACTTGTCCTTGTAGCTGCGCACGCCCTGGAAATTGTAGACGTCCTCGCCGAGGTCGAACATCAGCCGTCCGACGCGGGTCATGACCGGCGCGAGAGGCCGGTCCTCGAGGCCCGCCAGGGGCGCATTGCCGAAGTCGAGATAGGCGTAGCCCTGGTCGCGGCCCCAGCCGATCAGCTCCACGAAGAGGAAGTCCATGATCCGCTTGGGCGCCGCCCAGCCATAGCGCATCAGGTCGATGGAAAAGGCGTCGCGGCTGGCGGTGGGCCAGAGGTTGGCGAAGGCGACGATCCGGCCTTCCCAGCGGGCGATCGCCACGGGGAACTCGCGGAGGTAGCGGGCGTTGAAGCCGCCGAGGGCGAAGGACTTGTCGCCGCCGGACTGCCGCGCCAGCCATTCCTCGGAAATGGCCGCCAGCTCGGGCATCAGGTCGTCGACGCCGCCGGGGGGCAGGACCTCGAACTCGGCGCCCGCGTCCCGCACCTGGCGCCAGGCGCGGCGGATCTTGGCCCGGGTCTGGCCCTCGAAGGCGAAGTCCTGGATCGGCAGGCGGGCGCACTCGCCGATCTTCTGGATCGAGAAGCCGAGCTCGACCACGTCCGGCAGGTCGTCAGGGCCGATCCCGTAGAGGCCGGGCCGGGCGGCGTGGGCGTCGGCCATTTCCCGGAACCGCCAGAGCAGTTCGAGGCGCTCGTCCCGGCGCCCGACGGGACCGCCGAGGGCGATCCAGGAACGGCCCCGGACGCCGAACATCATGAAGCTCTGGCCGGACTCCGAGAACAGGAAGCGCTTGTCCCCGAAGAGGGCGAGGTTGGAGAGGGGCTCGGCGGATTCGGAAGCGGCGAGGACGGCGCGGACCCGCTCGAAGTCGGGATCATCCTCGCCGATCACCTTGGGGGTCGCCGCCGTGGCTGCGAGCCGCCAGACCCCGAATCCGAGGAAGGCGAGGGCCGCGCCGGCCCAGGCCCGGATCGAGCGGGCCACGTCGCCGTCGACCATCGTGCTCCAGAAGGGCTGGTCCTCGTAGGTGACATGCTTGAAGAACCAGAGGCCCAGCAGTCCGGCGCCGACGACCGCCGCGCCGGCGGAGAGCAGCCAGCCCGGCGAGACCTCCATCTGCGACAGGGCGGCCTTGCGCGGGAAGGCGGCGCGGAGGGGCGACAGGAAGACCCCGATGGCCGCGAGGATCAGGCCCTCCTCCCAGATGAGCCCCTTGGAGAGGGACAGGAGGGCGGTGAGGAAGAGGACCGCCACGCTGGCCGCCCAGGCGGCGTCGAGGCGGGCCTTCAGGCCGAAGGCGAGCATGACCAGCACCAGGCCCAGGACGCTGGACGCGAAGTGGCTGATCTCGATGACGGGGGATGGAAGGGCGAGGGACAGGCGCATGAAGCGCTCGGGCGAGGAGGGCGTCGCGCCGGAGGCGATGAGCATGGCTCCGGCCGCCATGACCAGCAGGGCCCCGGCCAGGGGGGCCGCCGCAAGCAGGGCGGGCTTGAACTCACGTCGCAACGCCATCTGGAACCTGTGAAGCATGGATCGGGACCCGGTTTCTAGTCTCCCAAGGTTAAGAGATGGGTTCCAGCCCTGCGGGGATCAAACTGACCCTGCGAATGTCTTGCTCCCGCCGGGCCGGCCGCTAATGTGGCCGCGCCCGGCGGGACCGGGACGCGACTGGAGGATTCCCCATGGCGGATTTCGGCGGCGAGACCCTCGAGGCCTTCCGGGCGGAGGTCCGCGACTGGCTCGAGGCGAACTATCCGGCGGAACTCCGGCAGGCTGACGCCCGGACCGACCCCGAGGCCATCTGGGGCGGCCGCGCCTTCCTCGGCTCGGAAGACCCGCAGATCGTCTGGATGCGCCGGGTCGCCGAGAAGGGCTGGACCGCACCGACCTGGCCGGCGGCCTATGGCGGCGGGGGCCTTTCGCCGGACCAGGCCCGGGTGATCGAGCAGGAACTGGCCCGCGGCCGCTACCGCCCGCCCCTCTCCTCCTTCGGCCTCTGGATGCTGGGCCCGGTCCTCCTGGAGTACGCCAACGAAGCCCAGAAGCTCGAGCACCTGCCCCGCATCATCCGTGGCGAGGCCCGCTGGTGCCAGGGCTATTCCGAGCCCGGCGCGGGGTCTGACCTCGCCTCCCTGCAGACGCGCTGCGAGGACAAGGGCGACCACTGGCTGATCAACGGCCAGAAGATCTGGACCAGCTACGCCAACAAGGCCGACTGGTGCTTCTGCCTCGTGCGCACCGACACCAGCCGCAAGCACGAGGGGATTTCCTTCGTGCTCATCGACATGAGCTCCCCGGGGGTCGAGACCCGGCCGATCCAGCTGATCTCCGGCGAGAGCCCCTTCTGCGAGACCTTCTTCACCGACGTGAAGATCCCCAAGGGCAACCTGGTGGGCCAGGTGAACGGCGGATGGCAGATCGCCAAGCGGCTCCTGCAGTACGAGCGCCAGAACATCTCCGGCGGCTTCGGTCCCGGCGAGGGCGCCTCCGGCACCTCCAGCGACCTCGGCGTCATGGCCCGCAACTATGTCGGGACGGACGAGACCGGCGCCCTGTCGGACCCGGACCTGCGCACCCGGATCACCCGGAACAAGATGGACTTCGACTGCTTCTACCGGACGATCAACCGGATCGCCGCGGAGTCCAAGGCCTCCAACGGCCCGTCGGCGGCCACCTCGATCATCAAGTACGCCGTCGCCAGCTTCGCCCAGGAGCGCTCGGAGCTCATCGTCGAGATGATGGGCAGCCAGGGCCTGGGCTGGACCGGCGAGGACTACGCCCCCCAGGAGATCGGGGCGGTGCGCGGCTGGCTTCGGGCCAAGGCGAACTCGATCGAGGGGGGCAGCTCGGAGGTCAACCTCAACGTCATTTCAAAGCGGGTGCTCGGACTTCCGGACCCGGCCTAGGGCTTTCCGGAAGCAGGTTTATTCAGGAGACGGGACAGATGGCGGATTTCGGCGGCGAAGACCTCGAGGGCTTCCGGGCGGAGGCGCAGGCCTGGCTGGGCGAGAACTTCCCCAAGGCCCTGGCGGCGGACCCTGCGGCCCAGATGGCCGCCATGGGCGGCGGCCGGGAGAGCGATGACGCGAGGCTCTGGCGCGAGCGCATGGGCGCCAAGGGCTGGGGCGTTCCCACCTGGCCGGCGGCCTATGGCGGCGGCGGCCTGTCCCGCGTCAAGGCCCGGGTGCTGGCCGAGGAAATGGCCAAGATCGGCGCCCGCAATCCCATCGGCGGCATGGGCGTGATGATGTTCGGCCCGACCCTGCTCGAGTACGGAACCGAGGCGCTGAAGCGCCAGCACATGCCGGGCATCGTCACCGGCTCGGTCCGCTGGTGCCAGGGCTATTCCGAGCCCGGGTCGGGGTCTGACCTGGCCTCCCTGCAGACCCGCTGCGAGGACAAGGGCGACCACTGGCTGGTGAACGGCCAGAA
>JAPOKE010000101.1 GCA_029977805.1 Phenylobacterium parvum
CTGCTGGATCTCGGCGAGGAGGGCCGGCAGGCCGGCGAGGAAGTCCTCCCGCGAGAGGGACTGGCTGGCCACCCTGTCGCCGTCGCGCAGGCGGTCCCGGCGCATGAAGCTGATCGTCCCGCCGGCCACGTCGCGGGGGCCCAGCTCGATGATCACCGGCGCGCCGCGGCGCACCCAGTTCCAGCGCTTCTCGGCCGACTTCTGGGCCTTGGTGTCGAGGAGGGCCCGGACGGGCTCGCCGAGGGCGATCACCTGGCCCATGGCCTTCACCAGGGCCTCGCCGGCGGCCAGCACCTCGGCGTCCTCGGGCTTGTCCCTCAGCATGGGCACGATCACCACCTGGCGCGGCGCGATGGCCGGGGGCAGGCGCAGGCCGTCGTCATCGCCGTGGGTCATGATGACCCCGCCGATCAGCCGGGTGGAGACCCCCCAGCTGGTGGTGTGGCAGTGGACCAGCTCGCCCGACGCGTTCTGGAAGCGGATGTTCTGGGCCTCGGCGAAGTGGGTCCCGAGGTCATGGGAGGTGCCGGCCTGCAGGGCCTTGCCGTCCTGCATCATGGCCTCGATGGAGAAGGTGTTGTCGGCCCCGGGGAAGCGCTCGTTCTCGGGCTTCTCGCCGGCGATCACGGGCATGGCGAGCACCGTCTCGGAGAACTCCCGGTAGACCTCCAGCATCTTCAGGGTCTCCTCCCGGCCCTCCTCGGCGGTGGCGTGGGCGGTGTGGCCCTCCTGCCAGAGGAATTCCGAGGTGCGCAGGAAGAGCCGGGTGCGCATCTCCCAGCGGACGACATTGGCCCACTGGTTGATGAGGATCGGGAGGTCGCGGTAGGACTGGACCCACTTCGCATAGGTCTCGCCGATGATGGTCTCGGAAGTGGGACGCACGACCAGGGGCTCTTCCAGCCGGGCCTCGGGATCAGGCGCCAGCTTGCCGTCGACCTGCTTCAGCCTGTGGTGGGTGACCACCGCCATCTCCTTGGCGAAGCCCTCGACGTGCTCGGCCTCCTTGGCGAAGAAGGACAGGGGGATGAACAGCGGGAAGTACGCGTTCTTGTGGCCCGTCTCTTTGAAGCGCCCGTCGAGGACGCGGTGGATGTTCTCCCAGAGCGCGTAGCCCCACGGCTTGATGATCATGGCGCCCCGGGTCGGCGAGACTTCGGCCAGGTCGGCCTCCCGGACGATGGCCTGGTACCAGTCGGGGAAGGTGGACGTGTTGCCGGACATGCGGCTGACGCTGAGCGCGCGTTGCATCGGGGCCTCCTGCTGCAGGCCTCTCCATACGGCGGACCCGTTCCCCGGGCAAAGCCCGCTTGCGCGGTCGGCGGCGGATGCTATCGCTAGCGGCGCGATTGCAACATGAGAGGGAGCGCGCCATGAACCCCGTGGAAATCAAGGACCTGCCGGGTCTGGTCGGCCAGGAAGTCGGCGTCTCGGACTGGGTGCAGATCACCCAGGAGCGGGTCAACCAGTTCGCCGAGGCCACCGGCGACCACCAGTGGATTCACGTCGACGTCGAGCGCGCGACCCGCGAGATGGGCGGGCCCATCGCCCACGGCTACCTGACCCTGTCCCTGATCCCCTTCCTGGGCGCGGGCATGCTGCCCGTGAAGGGCGTCAGCCGCGGCATCAACTACGGCTCCGACAAGGTCCGCTTCATCAACATGGTGCGCGTCGGAAAGCGCGTGCGCATGCGCCAGAAGCTGATCGGCGTCGAGCCCAAGGCCGGCGGCGTGCAGATCCGCAACGAATGCACGATCGAGATCGAGGGCGAGTCCAAGCCCGCCTGCGTGGCCGAGACCATGTCGATCCTCTACGCGGGCTGAGACCGGGGCGCGGGGCGGCCACGGCGCCGCCCCGTCCACCCTGCAGAGCGGGACGCTCGCCATGAACCGCAGAGACTGGCTCGCCGGGGCCGCGGCCCTGGCCCTCGCCGCCCCGTCGTCGGCGGCCACCCGGAGCAACCGCCCCATGACCTCCCCGGCGCCGCCCGTTCCGCGTCGCGATCCCGTCGTCATCACCCAGCTGGGCCGGACCCGGACCGACGAGTTCGCCTGGATGAAGGACCCGGACTGGCAGAAGGTCCTGCGTGATCCTTCCGTCCTGAAGCGTGATATCCGCCTCCACCTCGAGGCCGAGAACGCCTACATGCGCCAGGTCCTGGCGCCCACCGAGGCCCTGCAGGAGACCCTCTTCCGGGAGATGAAGGGGCGGATCCGCGAGGACGACGCCTCGGCCCCGGAACCGGACGGCCCCTACGCCTACGCCACCCGCTACGCCGCCGGCGCCCAGCATCCCCTGCACGTCCGTCGTCCCCGGGACGGCGGCGCCGAGGAAATCCTCCTGGACGAAGAGGCCGAAGCAAAGGGCAAGCCCTTCTACAGCGTCGGCGCCGCGGGCCACTCGCCCGACCACGGGCTCTACGCCTGGGCGGTGGATGAGCAGGGCTCCGAAATCCACCGCATCTACATCCGCGACCTGGCGGCCGGTAAGGTCCTGGCCTCGCCGGTGGAGAGTTCGACGGGCGATTTCTGCTTCTCGCCGGACGGCGCCTGGCTGTTCTGGACCTGGCGCGACGACAATGGCCGCCCGGCGCGGATCTACCGGCGGCCCGTCCGCGGGACGGCGAAGGACGATGTCCTGGTCTATACCGAGCGCGATGAGGGCTTCTTCATCGGCGTGCGCCGCAGCGCGTCGGACCGCTACATCCTCATCCCCTGCGGCAACCAGGAGACCAGCGAGGTCCTCCTGATCCCCGCGGACCGGCCGACGGCCGCCCCCGTCCCGCTGGAGCCCCGGCGCGACGGCGTCCTCTACGACCTTGAGCACTGGAACGACCGCTTCGTCATCCGGACCAATGCCGACGGCGCCGTGGACTTCAAGCTGGTCACGGCCCCCGAGGCCTCCCCGGGCCGGACCGGCTGGCGGGATCTCGTCCCGCACCGGCCTGGCGTGCTGATCGAGGGAATCCTCGCCTTCCGCCGCTGGCTCGTCCGCCTCGAAAAGGCCGATGCCCTCAACCGGGTCGTGATCCGGGGGCAGGACGGCGCCGAACATGCGGTCGCCTTCGACGAGGCGGCCTTCGCCCTCGACCTTGATCCGGGCCTCGAATACGACACCGACGTCCTGCGCTTCATCTACAACTCCATGACCACCCCGCGATCCTGGGTGGACTACGACATGGCGCGGCGGACCCGCACGGTGGTGAAGACCCAGGACGTGCCCTCCGGCCACGCCCCCGCCCGCTACGAGACCCGCCGGCTCAATGCCCGGGCGGCGGACGGGACCGAGGTCCCGGTCTTCGTGCTGATGCGGAAGGGGCAGAAGCTGGACGGCTCGGCCCCCCTCTTCCTCTACGGCTACGGCAGCTATGGCATCTCGATGGAGCCCAGCTTCTCGATCCGCAATTTCAGCCTTGTGGACCGGGGCTGGATCTGGGCGCGGGCCTGCGTGCGCGGCGGGTCCGAGAAGGGCTGGGGCTGGTTCCTCGACGGGCGCCGCGAGCGCAAGATGAACACCTTCACCGACTTCATCGCCTGCGCCGAGCACCTGCACCGGGAAGGCTACGGGCGGCCGTCGAACACGGTGGCCTGCGGCGGCTCGGCGGGGGGCCTGCTGGTCGGCGCCGTCGCCAACCTGCGGCCGGACCTCTTCGCCGGCGTCATCGCCGCCGTGCCCTTCGTGGACGCCCTCAACACGATGAGCGACGAGTCCCTGCCCCTCACCCCGCCGGAGTGGCCGGAATGGGGGAACCCGCTCACCGACCCGGCGGCCTACGACCGGATCGCCGCCTACAGCCCCTACGACAACATTGCGCGCCGGCCCTACCCGGCCATCCTGGCGACCGGCGGCCTCTCGGACCCCCGCGTCACCTACTGGGAGCCCGCCAAGTGGGTCGCGCGCCTGCGCCCCGCCACCACGAGCGGCCGGCCCATCCTGCTGAAGATGAACATGGAGGCCGGACACGCCGGCGCCTCGGGCCGGTTCGACGACCTGAAGGAGACGGCCCTCGAATACGCCTTCGCCCTGTGGACGGTCACAGGCGATGCCTGACCCATCCGCCTCGCTGGCGCTCGACCTCCTGGACAAGGGGAACGTCCAGGGCGCCCTTGCGGCGCGACGCCTCAGCCGCCCTGCGCCTGATCGAAGAGGCCCTCGCGGCCAGCCCCGGGGACATCGACCTGCGCCTGCAGAAGGCGATGGCCCTGCGGCTCGCCGGCGACCTGAAGGGCGCCCTCGCAGCCCTCGACGCGGCCCTGGACCTCGAGCCCTATCACTTCGTCGCCCTCCTCTCGAAGGCGGCGGTCGTCGAGCGGCTCTCCGGCCCCCGGAAGGCCTGGCAGATCTACCGCAACGCCCTGAAGATCCTGCCGGAACCCCTACCACCCAACCTCCAGCCGGCGGTGGACCGGGCGCGGCAGGTGGTGGAGGAAACGACCGACGCCCTCGCGGCCTACCTGGCGGACCGGACGGCGCCGATCCGCAGCCGCATGGACCGCACCGCCGGCCAGCGCTTCGACGAAGGACTCCAGATCCACGCCGGCAGGACCCGCAACTATCCCTCCGAGGGCATCCTCCTCACCTATCCCCGGCTGCCGGCCATTCCCTTCTTCGACCGGGAGCTGTTTCCCTGGTTCCCCGAGCTGGAGGCCGCCACGGACATGATCCGGGGCGAGCTTGAGGGCGTCCTGTCGACCATGGACGCCGACTTCGCCCCCTATATCAACGTGCCGCCCGGCGCGCCCGTGAACCAGTGGGAGGAGCTGAACAGGTCGCGGCGCTGGAGCTCCCTCTTCCTGTGGAAGGACGGCGAGCGCCAGGAGGAGCCCTGCCGGCGCTGCCCGGGGACCGCCGCCCTGCTGGACCGGCTGCCCCTGGCCCGCCAGCCCGGATTTGCGCCGACGGTGATCTTCTCCGCCCTCGAGGCGAACACCCGGATCCCGCCGCACACGGGGTCGACCAACGCCCGCCTGCTGGTCCACCTGCCGCTCATCCTGCCGGGGCCGGCGCGGTTCCGGGTCGGGAACGAGACGCGCAGCTGGAAGCTGGGCGAGGCCTGGGCCTTCGATGATTCCATCGACCATGAAGCCTGGAACGACGCCGACGCCCTGCGGGTGATCATGATCCTGGACATCTGGAACCCCCTGCTGACCGAGGCCGAACGGGAGGGGGTCACGGCCCTCTTCAACGCCCGCAACGACTTCTTCGCCGCCTGAGGCCCCCCGGAGGAACCCGACATGTCCGCCACGACCCTGCAGAAGGCGGTCGCCCTCCTGGAGTCGGGGGACGCCGCCGGCGCCGTCCGTCTCACCGACGTCCTGGTGAAGGGTGCGCGCCCCGACCACCTCGCCCTGGCCACCCGGTCCCAGGCGCTGAAGCTCCTCCATCGCGCCCTCGAGGCCCTAGAGCTCAATCGACGGGCCGTCGAACTCTACCCGGACAGCGCCGTGGCCTGGCACAACCTTGCAGCCACCCTCGACGACATGGGTCGCCATGACGACGCCCGCCAGGCTATCGAGCGGGGCATGGCGCTCGGCCTGGACGGGCCGGAGTCCTGGGCGGTCCGCGCCAGGGTCCTCATGGCCTGCGGCGACCACGCCGCGGCGGAGGCGTCCTATGTCGAGGCCCGAAAGCGCGCCCTCGGGGATCCCCGGCTTACGGCGGAGTACGCCAACTATGTCTGGATGCTGCGGGGCGACGCCCGGCTGGGTCTGTCGGCCATGGACACCTGCTTCAACGCCGGGGGCGACCCTGGCGCCTGCCTCCTGACCAAGGTCGACATCCTGCGGGCGGCGGGGCATCCGGCGGAGGCGGGAGTCCTCCTCGCCCAGGCGGCGGACGCCCTTGCGGGGGATGTCGACATCCAGCTGGCGGCCTGCCATGCGGCCATCCTGGCCGGCGACCTGAAGACGGCGGAGGCCCGCCTTTCCACGGCTTCGGCGGCGGCCCCCTCAGGCGTCGCGGTGCTCAACCAGACCGCCATCCTCCACCTCGCGGCGGGAAGGGCCGACCAGGCCCTGGCGGCGGCGCGCAGGGGCCTCCAGGCGGCGCCCTACGACCAGTCCCTGCTGGGCTGGGCGGCGACCGCAGCCCGGGCCTGCGGCGATCCCCTCGCCGGGGTCCTGAACGACTACGCCGGACTGGTCCGTCCCCAGACCCTGGAGGCGCCTGCAGGCTGGGCCGACCTCCCGGCCTTCCTCGCCGACCTCGGCTCGGCCCTCCGGGCCCTCCACGTCTACGAACGACAGCCGATCAACCAGTCGGTCCGGGGCGGGCTGCAGACCCTGCAGAACCTCAGCGGCTCGCAGGACCCGGTCATCGCCGCACTCTTCGAGGCCCTCGAAGCCCCGATCCGCCGCTACATGGCGGGGCTCGGCCCGGGGACGGATCCCCACCGGTCCCGGGTCACAGGCGGATACCGGATCCAGGGCGCCTGGTCCGTCCGCCTGAAGCCCGGCGGCTTCCATGCCGACCATTTCCATCCGCAGGGATGGATCTCGTCCGCCTTCTACGTGGAAACCCCGGACCAGGCCCTCGACCGCGAGACCCGGGAGGGCTGGATTCGCTTCGGTCGACCGCCCGTCGACCTCGATCCCCCTCTGGAGGCCGAGCACTATGTCCGGCCGGAGCCGGGACGTCTGGTGCTGTTCCCGAGCTACATGTGGCACGGCACCGTGCCCTTCACCACGGACGAATCCCGGATGACGGTGGCCTTCGACCTGGTCCCGGCCTGACGCCCCCAAGGGGCGGAATGAGGAGAGGAAGTGGCTGGGGAACTAGGACTCGAACCTAGAATGACGGTACCAAAAACCGCTGTGTTACCATTACACCATTCCCCAGCAGGAACGGCGACGCAGACAGGCCGCGCGAGGGCGTCGGAATAGCCCAAGGCCGGACGGGATGCAACGCCCCCCGCCTCGCTTGCGGCCTGTCTCCCTGTCCTCTATAAGCCGGCTCCCAAGTCGGAGTGTGGCTCAGTCTGGTAGAGCACCGCGTTCGGGACGCGGGGGTCGCAGGTTCAAATCCTGCCACTCCGACCATTTCCTTCCCGCAAATCCCGTCCTGCCGACCGGCGGGGCCTTCC
>JAPOKE010000102.1 GCA_029977805.1 Phenylobacterium parvum
AGAAGATGAGCCGCAGATTCCTCCCCGTCCCGAATCGCAGCAAGTGCCGGACGCAGCGAATACTTCGGACGACAATGACGACGACGACGACAACAATGCTGCTGACGCTGCTGCTGCTGACGAGACTTCGCCGATAGGCGGAGCCTGAGATGATCCGCCACCACCTCCGCCCAGGGCGATGATCTTTTCACCAATCCGGGATGCTCCCCCGATTGCACCCCTGCCCGCGTTTGTCGCCGCTCCTCCTTGGCCTCCAGCGCCAACAGCGACCGCGTACCGACCGATCTCGAAGGTTTGCCCTTCAAGAAAGAGAACTCCCCCTCCACCTCCACCACCTGCGGGGCCAAAATAGTCGCCCCCACCCCCACCCCCGCCCCCCACGACGAGGTAGTCCACCCGCACGCCGCCGCGGCGCCTGCGTCCCGGGCCGGCCAGGCCGCGCAGGCCGGGCGGGGCGACGAGGCCCCGGGGGGCGATCAGTCCCGGCGCGCCGCGCATCAGTAGTCGGCCCCTTCGACGCAGAAGACCACGCCCGCCTGGGCCTGGCCGATGGCGCCGTAGAGCTTCTCCCCCGCCCCCAGCAGCAGTGGCGCGCCGTCGGAATAGCCGAAGTCCACCGCCGCCTGGGCCGTGGAGGGCGAGACCGTCACGGCGGGCATGAGCCGGCTGGCGAAGAAGCGCTTCACCGTCCCCGTCCCGTCATGGTCGCGGAACAGCTGGCACTCGGTGGCGGTCAGGCTGGCCCGGGTCACGGCGGTCACCCGCGTCACCCGCGCCCCGTTGGGGCCGGCGGCGAAGATGAGGGCCGCCCCCGTCGGGGCGTCGCCATAGGCGGCGTTGGCCAGGGTCGCCACGCCGGAAGCCGAGCGCGGGACCTGGGGCGTGATGATGGAATTGGGCGTCACGGCCATGGGAAGTCTCCGGATATGAAGGGGTCAGGGCGAGGGCCAGGGCCAGGGAGAGGCCCGCCACCGCGCGGTCGAGGTCGGAAATCGCCGAGGCGGCCAGGGGCGCCCAGCGGGGGGACTGGCCGTCGCTCACCAGGGGCAGGCCCGCCGCCCCCTCCTGGCCGGGCAGGTTGCCCGACTGGGCGGCCCAGGCCTGGGCGTCGACATAGGCCTTCAGGGTCCGGCCGGCGATCTGGGCGCCCAGCACGTTCACCCCGTCGCACAGCACCGGCCCGGCGTCGCCGGGGCCCAGCACCGCCGCCTGCCCCGCCCCGGTGGTCAGGGTCAGGGGCCCGGCGGTGGCGTTGACCACGTCGTAGCGCTTGCTCACCGAGGGCAGGGTCACGGTGCAGCCGCCCTGGCCGGTGAACCTCAGCATGGCCGAGCGGGCCTGGTCGGGGGCGAAGTTGGCGCTGGAGAGCACGGCGTTGCCGGTCAGGGCCACGCTCGTCCAGCCGGCGATGGCGAAGTCGATGAGGGCGATCACCGTGTTCAGCTTGGGCGCGCCCCAGGTGTTCAGGTTCTCGCCGGCGGCCTGCATCTCCAGGCGCAGGCTCGGCGTGGCGGCGGAGGGCATTCAGATCTCCTTTCCGGTGTCGTGGCGGATCCAGCGGACCCCGTCGGAATGGGCCAGGACCCCCAGGTCCCGGACCAGCAGCATCCGCCAGGGCCAGGCCGCGGCGGGGGGAAGGTCGGCGCGCAGGCAGGTCGCCGCGGGCATGGGGGCGGCCGGCGCCTCCAGGGCCCTCAGGGCGTCCAGCATGGCCGCCAGCAGGGGGCGCAGGGCCTCGGGGACGGCCGGCCCCGGGTCGGCGGGGATCATGGCCGCGCCTCCGCCGCGAGGGCCGGGTCGGGCCGCAGCGGCGCCGGCGATCCGGGCCTCGCGCATCCGCGCCTCGGTCAGGGCGGCGTCGAGGCGGGCGGCGAAGACCGCCAGCATCTCCCCGTCCCTCAGGAAGGGGGCGGCCTCGGCCAGGGCCCCGAACAGGTAGAGGTCCGGGTGCTCGGCCAGCACGGCGTTGGTCGGCGCGGCGTCCGACAGACGGGGCCGGGCGCGGTAGTCCAGCGCCAGCCGCACCGGCGCCTCCGGCGGCGGCTCCAGGACAAGGCCGCCCGGTCCCCGGCTAAAGCCCTGCGGCGTCCCGTCGGCCCGGACCAGCGAGATCACGTCCCTCAGGTCCTCCGGCGGGATCAGCACGGCCTGCCCGGCGGCGGCCTCCAGCTCGACCCGCGCGGCCAGGCCGGAAAAGCCCATCAGCCGGTTCAGCCGGGCCTCGGCCAGGGTGATGAAGTCGCCCGTGCGCCCGGCCAGGTCCTCGCGGTCCAGCCAGTCGGCCACCGCGGCCTTCAGGTCGTCATAGGTCGCGAGCCCCATACGGGGGTCTCCTCTCTCAGTTCGGGGAAAGGGGTCGGGCGGGCCCTCGCCGCCCCCGGATCGCGTCCGGAGGCGGGAGGACCGCCGGCCTCAGTTGCAGGCCAGCCGGCAGGCCAGCTGCGGGCGCAGGGTGCGGTAGCCGTAGAGGACGTCGAGGCGGCAGGGGAACCTGTCGCTGTTGATGTCGTACTGCCGGACGATCCGCATCGAGATCCCGTCGAACACCTGCCGGGCCGAGAAGTCGACGCCCCGGGGCATGACCAGGTCCGCCGTCGCGAAGGCGAAGGCGCTCTTGTGGTAGAGCAGGGACAGGCCGTGCGCCGCGCCGGCCACCCCGGCGACCGTGATCACCGCGGCGGTGTTCGACTGGGGCACAGTCACCGTCTGCATCGGGCCGGTGGTGATGATGGCCGGCGAGATCTGCACCGCCCCCGCGCCGCCCGGGTGGGCCTGGGTCACCACGAACTGCTGCGGGACCCCGGTGTTGGCCTTGGTCTCCGGGTGCACCCGCATGACGCCGGCGATGGTGAAGATGTCCCCCTTGGCCAGGGTCCCCGTCCCCGCCGCGACGTTGATGGCGGTCACGGGCGTGGGGCTCACCGGCAGGGAGGCGCTGGTGGTGTTGGTCGTGTAGCCCGCCCCGCTTCCGCGCAGGTGGGCCGGCCACAGGGTGTTCTCCATGAAGTCGAACCCGGCGGTCCGGCCCATATAGCCCTCCCGGTACTGGCGGGAGACGGCGTCGGAGTCGTTGAACAGCCCCTTCAGCGCGTCCACCAGGTCCATGTTGTCCTGGGTGTTCAGGTTGGCCGTCCGGCCGCCCAGGGGCGCCAGGGCGTCCTGCATGATCTTCCGGCCGGCCAGCACCTTCTGGAAGGTGGCCGCAGCGCCGCCGTTCCAGACCGACTGGTAAACGTCCGTGGCCATCGACAGGGCGTCGGCCTCAATCGCCGCCGCGAGCTGCGCAATGGCGGGCTCGAGGATGCGGGTCGAGAAGTCCTGCAGGGACAGGGTCAGGTCGGTGGAGGTGAAGTTGAGGTCCACGCCCTTCTGGGTCTGGACCTTCAGCTCCACGCTTGACTCGCTGGTGTCCTGGCTGGCCAGGGCCGCGCCGGTCCGCACGGCGTACTGGTTGGGCAGGCGCACCTTGAGGGTGTCGCCGACCTTGGCGCCCTGGCGGGCGAAGCGGTCGTCGTACTCGCGCGAGATCGAGCCGACGAAGTTCAGTTTCTGGTGCAGGCCTGTGTGTTCACCCCGGGTCGCTGGTCCGGGGCCGCCCTCTTCGGGCCGCTGCGGGTTTCCGCCGCAGAGCAGACTATCTCATCACCCGCGCCGCCCGGTGGACGGGGCGGGTGCGATGCGCTTCGGGCCGCTTGGCCCTACTCCCTTGCGGGATAGTCGTTACACCTTCCCGCCCCCGTCGCGCGGGGCCGGGCTTGGCTCGGTGTGTCCATGCGCCTTGCGGCCCGCGGGAGGGGGTGTCCGGGCCCGGGCGGCGTTTAGGAGTCCACCGAATTCACATCGTTCTTCGACGCGGGTCGCCCCGCGAAGGCGCCTCAGTCGACGCGGAGGGCCTCACGGGTGACCGTGGCGGCCGTCAAAAGGGAATTGGGCATGTCTCATCCTTTCCGGGCGGGGCCCGGCGGGGGTTTGCAGTTCAGGGTTCAGGTCGTTCGGGCGGTCCCGGGGCGGCGGTGCTGGAGGTCTCCAGGTCCGCGCCGGGCGCCGGGGGGCGGCGCGAGGTCCCTTCAGGAAGGGCCTGCTCGCGACGCCGGAAACTCTATTCCGCTCAGGGCCTTGGGCGGCGATGCTCGCGCAGGGTGGCGGCGTTGCGCCGGCGCATCCAGTCCGCCGTGTCCATCCGGTCGTCCAGGCCGGGGGCGCCGCCGCCGGGGCGTCCGGGGTCGGCGGCGGGGCGCACCTTCGGCCGTCCCGCCCGGCGGTCGGCCTCGGCCAGTCGCCGGGCCAGGGTCTCGCCCAGGTGGGCCCGGTGCAAAATCCGCCACAGCCGCGGGTCGTTGATCTGGCCCAGCTCCTCGGCCTCCACGCCGAAGCCCCGGGCGTATTCCGCCAGCTCCGCGGCCAGGGCCGGGGACCAGCCCTCGATCTGCCCGGCCAGGGCCCGGCCCGTCGCTCGTACCGCCTCGGCCTCCGCGGCCGCCTCCGCCAGCCGGGTCTCGTGCTCCTGTCGCGCCAGGTCGAAGGCCAGCCGCTCGCGGCCCTCCGCCAGCGCCCGCCGGCGCTCGCGCAGGGCCCGCGCCCGCTCCGGGTCCGCCGCCTCAAGGGCCGGCCAGTCCAGCCCGTCCAGGGCCTGGGCCTGCTCGTCCATCAGGTGCAGCCGCGCCCGCCCCGCCACGTGCGCCTCCGACGCCGCGCGCTCGGCCTCCAGCCGCCGCCTGTGCTCGGCCAGCTCCTGGGTCTTGCGGGTATAGTCCGCCTGCCGCAGGAAGGCCGACTTCAGCGCCGGCGGCGCCAGCCACACCTCCCCGTCCACCTCGATCTCGCTCCAGTCCGAGCGGTCGTCAGCTTCGACGGCCGCGGCCTCGGCCTCGACGTCCTCAACCTCCTCCGAACCCCCGTCCAGGACCTCGTCCACGACCTCGTCCGTCATCCGCAATCCTCCATCCTGTAAACATCCTGCCACAACCGCGCGACGGGAACAAAAAAAGAACATCTTAATTCCTCCCCCCAGGGGGAGGTGGACCGCGCAGCGGGCCGGAGGGGGTCAACGGCATCACCAGATCAGGGCGGGCTATACGCCATTGACGCATATGCCATTGGCGCATGAAATGCCGATGCTCACGCCTTCCAAGAACCTGAGCGCGAGAGACCCATGACCCAAGCTGACAGCCTGATCCGCGGCCTCGAGGAAGCCCTCGCCTTCCGGCGTGGCGAAACCACCCCTGCGGCCGTCCGCCAGGTCGAGATTCCGGCAGAGGTCGACGTTGCGGCGATCCGCGCCCGCACCGGCCTGTCCCAGGGCGCCTTCGCCCGCAGCATCGGCGTGCCCCGGGCTACGCTCCTGAACTGGGAGCATGGCCGCCGCCGCCCGACCGGGCCCGCCCGCGTCCTCCTGGCCCTGATCGACCGCCGCCCCGCCCTGGTCACTGAACTGCTGGGCTGACGGGGAGAGCCCGGATCAGTCCAGCTCTTCCACCGCCGCCCGGACCCGCTCGCCAAGCACCCGGCCGAAATCCTCCGTCTGGCCCCGGCCGACCAGGGCGTTGGCCTCGCTGACCACCCGGGCGTCCACCGCCGCGCGCCGGCTGAGTCGCTTCTGTCGGTAGAGCCAGGCCGAGGCGTCGGCCCAGTCCCAGAGCGGACTGTCCGTCGTCACCCGCGCCCGGGGCGCCGGGAAGCCCTCGCCGCCCGGCCCGGTGACCCTGTGGCCCCGGAAGTAGTGGGTCAGGGCCGAACGGCTCAGCCGCGCGCGCCCCGCCATGTCCGCAAGGCTGACCAGGGGATCCGGCTCGATGCGCTCGACGCGCGCGCCGGCGGCGCAGACGTCCGCGACCGCACTGGCGACAGCCGCCTCCAGCGAGACGGCCGCCCGGGAGAAATCGACGAGGATCCGGCCCTTCTGGAAGGACACCGTCGCATCGTCGCAGCCCGCCTCCAGGAACCTTCCCTCGAAGTCGGGCGCCGCCGGGTCCAGCCCGGTGGCGACGACCGTGAACTCATGCGTCTCCATCAGGGGCCTCCTGTCCGCCCGCGTGGGGGCATCGATCGATGGCGCGCCGGATCTGTCGCGCATGGACCCCGGCGTTCCGGGGCGTTCCCCAGACGCCCACCTGGCAGCCTTCGCGGTCCGCCCGGGCGCAGTAGAGACGCCCCCAGTGGCCTTGCATCCGCACGCTCCATCCCCGCGCCTCGGCGTACCGGACCGCCGCCTCCACCTCCTTGTCGGGGTGACGGGGCCTATCCGCCGGAGCCACGGATATCGCCCGAAGCGTGAACAGTTGTCAACGGCTGACCTCCCAAGGCGAATTGAGGTCACACAGGAAAGAACAAATAAGGAACTTTTATGGCCCCTCACCCTCCGCCATTCGCCCGCGCCAGCCTGCGCGCCACCTCTTCCGCCCCCGGCCAGTCGAGGTTCCGCGCCAGCAGGTCGCCGATCAGCGGGGCCGCCGGGGGATAGGCGCGGATCAGCTCGATCATCTGGCTGGCCGCCTCCTCCCGCCGCGAGGCGAAGCTGGGCCCGGCCCGCACCGTCAGGTCATAGCGGCCCACGCCGAGGTCGAAGACCCGGCTCCCGCCCCCGTCCGCCCCGTTCACCGCCGCCAGGGCCGGAACGCCGTCCGGCCCGAGGATCCGCACCATGCGCGGCGCCGAGTACACCTTCGGGATCAGGTCGATCAGCACCCGCCCGGCGTGGCGGATCGCCCGCGACAGGTTGTCGATGTAGTGGAAGGTCGAGACATCCCCCTCCCTCTGGCGGGCGAGGATGGCCCGGCCTGAGGTCTCGTTCGAC
>JAPOKE010000103.1 GCA_029977805.1 Phenylobacterium parvum
GCCAGACGATGTTGGGGCTGTCTTCGGTGAATAGTGTTGCGTCCTTCCAGATGGCGAGCGCAGACCCCTGAAACGGGTGTCACCCGGTCAGGCGCATAGGCGTCGCTTGCGGCGACTCAGTCGCCGGCTCATACTCCTCCGTGGTTTTCAACAATCGAAAGGAGGTGATCCAGTGTCTCATTGTCTTCATCCGCATGCGGAAACCGTGACCTGGACCTCCGTCGGAGAGGCGCGCGCCTAGGCGACGGGTTGCGGGACCGCAGGGCGGTCCGACAATGGAGGGGCCGCTCCGGCGACGGGGCGGCCCCTCATCCTTTCCGGGAAGGCTTCAGGCGCCGATCAGCTCGCGGCCGATCAGGTAGCGGCGGATCTCGTTGGTGCCGGCGCCGATGTCGTAGAGCTTGGCGTCGCGGAGCAGGCGCTCGGCGGGGAAGTCGCGGGTGTAGCCGGCGCCGCCCAGGGCCTGGATGGCCTCCAGCGCCACCTTCACGGCGTTCTCCGAGGCCAGGAGGATGGCGCCGGCGGCGTCGTGCCGGGTGGCGAGGCCCGCGTCGCAGGCCCGCGCCACGGCGTAGACATAGGCCCGGGCCGAGTTCAGGGCCACGTACATGTCCGCCACCTTGGCCTGCATGAGCTGGAAGGCCCCGATGGCCTGTCCGAACTGCTTCCGCTCGCGGACATAGGGCAGGACGAGGTCCAGGCAGGCCTGCATGATGCCCAGGGGGCCCGCCGCCAGGACGGCCCGCTCGTAGTCCAGGCCGCTCATCAGCACGCCGACGCCGCCGTTGACGGGGCCCAGGACGTTCTCCTCGGGGACCTCGCAGTCCTCGAAGACGAGTTCGGCCGTGTCCGAGCCCCGCATGCCCATCTTGTCCAGCTTGGGGCTGGTGGAGAAGCCGGCGAAGCCGCGCTCGACCAGGAAGGCGGTGATGCCCCGCGGGCCGGCGTCGGGATCCGTGCGGGCGTAGACCACCAGGACGTCGGCGTGGGGGCCGTTGGTGATCCAGAACTTGGTCCCGTTGAGGACGTAGCGGTCGCTACGCCGCTCGGCGCGCAGGCGCATGGAGACCACGTCCGAGCCCGAGCCCGCCTCGCTCATGGCCAGGGCCCCGACATGCTCGCCCGAGATCAGCCGGGGCAGATGGCGGGCCTTCTGGGCGGCGGTTCCCCAGCGCCGGACCTGGTTCACGCAGAGGTTCGAGTGGGCGCCGTAGGACAGGCCCACCGAGGCGGAGGCCCGGGAGATCTCCTCCATGGCCACCACGTGCTCGAGATAGCCCAGGCCCGCCCCGCCGTCCTCTTCCTCCACCGTGATCCCGAGGAGGCCCAGGGCCCCCATCTCCGGCCAGAGGTCGCGGGGGAAGGCGTTTTCGCGGTCGATGGCGACGGCGCGGGGGGTGATCCGTTCAGCGGCGAAGCGGGCGACGGAGGCGCGCAGGGCGTCCGCGGTCTCGCCCAGGGCGAAGTCGAAGTTGGGCTGGCTCATGGCCCGTCGATTACCACGCAGGCCCGCGGGGGGCGAGGCGGGCCGTCAGAGCAGGATCAGGCTGGCGATGCCCAGCAGGGCGAGGAAGCCCATGAAGTCGGTGGCGAAGGTCACCAGCACCGAGGAGGAGACCGCCGGGTCGCGGCCCAGCCGGTCCAGGATGATGGGGGCCGAGATCCCCGCCAGGGCGGCGACGAAGAAGTTGGCGACGATGGCGAGGCCCACCGTCAGGGCCAGCCTGGGGTCCTGGAACAGCGCCAGGACGGCGCCGGCCATCAGGATGGCGAGGATCGTCCCGTTCAGCAGGCCCGTCAGCACCTCCCGCCCGATGATCCGGGCGGAATTGGCGGCGTTCAGCTCGCGGCTCGAAAGGGCGCGCACCGCGACCGCAAGGGTCTGGGTTCCGGCGTTCCCGCCGAGGGACGAGACGATGGGCATGAGGATGGCCAGGGTCAGGACCTGGGCGATGGCGCCCTGGAAGACGCCGATCACGCTGGAGGCGAGGGCCGCCGTGCCGAGGTTCAGCACCAGCCAGGGCAGGCGCGAGCGCACGGCGCCGGCCAGGCTGGCGTCGCGGCCGACGTCGGACACGCCGGCCAGGGCCAGGATGTCCTCCTCGCCCTCCTCGCGGATGACGCCGACGATGTCGTCCACGGTCAGCTGGCCCACCAGCCGCCCGCCCGGCTCCACCACCGGGGCCGAGATCAGGTGGTACTTGTTGAAGATGTAGGCCGCCTCTTCCTGGTCCATCCCGACCGGGATCTCGGTCAGGGGCTCCATGATCCGGGCCAGGGGGGTGTCGCGGCCGTGCCGGAGCAGGCGGCTGACCGGCACCCCGCCCAGGGGCCGGTGCGAGGGGTCGACGACATAGACGTCGAAGAACAGCTCCGGCATGTCCTCGCCGGCCTTCAGGAAGTGGTCGAGGGCCTGGCCGACGGTCCAGAACTGCGGCGCGGACGCGACCTCGCGCTGCATCAGGCGGCCGGCGGTCTCGTCCTCGTAGGCCAGGGAGGTCTCGATGGCCGCCCGGTCGACGTCGGGCAGGGCCGCCAGCACCTGGGCGCGCTTGTCGGCCTCCAGGTCCTCCACCAGGTCGACGGCGTCGTCGGAGTCCATCTCGCCCAGGGCCCGGACGAGGGTGGCGGAGGGCATGCGCTCCAGGAGGTCCTCGCGGATCTCCGGCTCGATCTCGGCGAGGATCTCGGCCAGGGCCTCGGGATCGAGGTGGGCCATGACCTCCTCGCGGTCGGCGGCCGACAGGAAGCCCATCAGGTCGGCGACGTCGGCGGGGTGCAGGGCGGCCAGCAGCTCGCGCAGGCGCTCGGCGTCGCCGCGGTCGGCGGCGTCCACCACAAGGGCGACGAAGTCGGGATTGAGGGCGTAGTCGTCGCCGAGGGCGAGGTCCTCGAGGTCCTCGGCGGGGGCCGGGGCGAGGTTCACGTCATCGCGCAGGGGATGTTCGGCGTCGCGGCTCATGCGGACCTGCCCTCCCGGCGCTATGCGTGACTGATCGGACCTTGTCCCTGGACCCTTTGGCTCACTGGTGCGGTCGAGAAGACTCGAACTTCCACGGGTTGCCCCACAGCGACCTCAACGCTGCGCGTCTACCAATTCCGCCACGACCGCTCGTGGTGAGGGGGGGCCGTATCAAAGCCGGAGGACTTTGTGAAGCCGCCCGATCAGGAATTGCCGCCCGCCATGAAATCATAGACGTCCGCGGCGCGGGTCACGGTGATGGCGATCCGGTCGTCGTTGATCTGGATTTCGCCCCGGGCGACGGGGTGGTTGTTGGCCAGGATCCAGACCTCGTCGTGGACCCCGGCGTCCAGCGGGATGACCGCGCCCCGGCCCATGCGGAGCAGCTGGGCCATGGGCAGGTTGGACCGGCCCAGCACCACGGCGATGTCGACATTGACGGCGTTGATCTGGCCCAAGGCGGGACCCCTCGCTACAGACGCTTGAGACGCAGGCCGAGCCGGGCGCGGTTGCGCGGCGACTCATCCGGACCCAGACTGGCGCCAACATGATTGACCGGACGTTAAATCCCGAGGGCGCGGCGCCGGTCTTCGGCCGGGCGGACGGCGCGCCCTGCGGCTGGGCCGTCTCGCCGGGACAGGTCGACTACGCCGCGGCCGAGGCCGCCATGGAGGCCCGGGCCGAGGCGATCGCCCGCGGCGAGGCCGGCGAGCTGGTCTGGCTGCTCGAGCACCCGCCCCTCTACACGGCGGGCGTCTCGGCGAAGGCGGCCGACCTCCTGGACCCCGGCCGATTCCCCGTCTTCCGGACGGGCCGGGGCGGGCAGTTCACCTATCACGGGCCGGGCCAGAGGGTGGCCTATGTCATGCTGGACCTCTCGGCGCGGCGAAAGGACGTCCGCGCCTTCGTCGCCGCCCTGGAGGCCTGGATCATCGACGCCCTGTCCCGCCTGGCCGTGGACGGCGCGGTGCGCGAGGGGCGGGTCGGGGTCTGGGTCGAGCGCCGGAGCCCCGGCGCGCCGGTCCGCGAGGACAAGATCGCCGCCATCGGGGTCAAGGTCCGCCGCTGGGTGTCCTTCCACGGGATCGCCCTCAACGTGGAGCCGGACCTGTCGCACTTCTCCGGCATCGTGCCCTGCGGCCAGACCGAGCACGGGGTGACCAGCCTGGCCGACCTGGGCCTGACCTGTTCGATGGACGACGCCGACGAGGCCCTGCGCCAGGCCTTCCGCAAGGTGTTCGGCGAGGTGACGGCGGCTCAGCCGCCGCTGGGCGGCGGGCCGTAGCGGTTCACCCCCGGCTCGCCCGTCAGGACGCCCAGCTCGACCGCCGCCCAGACCAGGACGATCACGAAGGGAAAGTCGAGGAAGCCCGAGGGCTGGGGCCAGACCGCCACGAGGGCGGCCAGGATGACCGCCGCGATCCAGCCGTTGCGGCCCCGGTCGTGCAGGCGGCGGGCCAGCAGGCAGGCGCCGATCCAGACCAGGAGGGGCCAGGCGAGCCAGCCGGTGATCCACTGCAGGGGCCCGGCGGAGACGGCGTCATAGACCACCGCCGTCGCCAGGAGCACCAGGCCCGAGACCAGGAAGCCGCGCCGTCCGAGCCGCCCCTCGGCGGTCAGGAAGCGGGCGGCGAAGGTCTCGCGGGCGCCGGACGCGATGGACGGGTCGCTCACGCGGGCCGCGCCGGGTCGCTTTGCGCCCAGGCCGGGCGGCGGGTGAAGGCCTCGAAGAAGGCGGTCAGGCGCGGGCGACCCTCCCGCCAGGGCTCGGCGGCGAAGCGGAAGTCGAGATAGCCCAGGGCGCAGGCCGCGGCGATGTCGCAGATCCGGGCGTCGTCGCCGGCCTTCAGGTCGGCGGCCTCGAGCAGGTCGAGCACCCGGCGGATCTTCTCGCCCTGGCCCCGGCGCCAGTCGGCCCAGCGCAGGGGCTCGGGCCGCAGGGCCTCTTCGTAGCGCGCCAGCAGGGCCGCATCGAGCAGGCCGTCGGCGGCGGCGTGCAGGGTCTGGACGGTCCAGCGCTCCGGCCCGGAGGCGGGACACAGGCGGCGGGGGGTCAGGCTGTCGAGGTAGTCGGCGATGACCCGGCTGTCATAGAGGGCCTGGCCCTCGTCCGTGACCAGGACCGGGATCTTGCCCAGGGGGTTCAGGGCCGACAGGTCGGGGTTGTCGGCCACCGGCGAGGCGGCGGCGGTGGAGGCCTCGATGCGGTCCGTGAGGCCCAGTTCGGCGGCCGCCAGCCAGACCTTGCGGGCATAGGGCGAGGCGGGGGACAGGAGCAGCTTCATGAGGGCCATCTTGCCGCGCCGCGGGGCGCGAGGGTAGCGGCAATCTCACGCCTCAGGCGGGATCGAACCTCAGGGGCGCGCCCCAGAAGGCCTCGGCCAGGTCGTGCTGCAGTCCGGCGACCCCGGTGGTCAGGAAGACCCGGCGGCCGGCACTGCCCGGGGCATAGTCCGGCCGGCGCTCGAGATAGGCCGCGAGGGCCTCGGCGGTGGCGTCGGGCTGGTGGACCAGGGGCGTGCCCGGCCGGAGGGCGGCGCGGAAGACGTCCGAGATGATCTCGTAGTGGGTGCAGCCCAGGATCGCCCGGTCGGGCGCGCGGCCGATGCGCCGGGTGACGGCCTCCACGTGGGCGGCGACCGCGGCCTCCAGCACCGGACGGGGCGCGCCGGACTCGATCTGGCCGGCCAGTTCGGGGCAGGATTCGACGAAGACCGCGACGTCCTGCCGGCGCTTGTCGATCTCGATCTCGTAGACCCGGGACGCCGCCGTGGCGGGGGTCGCGAAGACGGCGAGGACGTCCAGCTTCTCGACCTTGTCGCCCCGGCGCTCGGCCTCGTGCTCCCAGGGCAGGCCGGTGGCCGCCTCGATGGTCGGGACGATGATGCCCAGCACGTTGGTCGGGCGGCCGCGGGCGGCCCGCACCCCCGGCAGCCAGGTCTGCTGGAGGCGGCGCAGGGCGATGGCCGAGGCGGTGTTGCAGGCCAGGATGACGAGGTCGCACCCTTCTGCGAACAGGCGCTCGCAGCCGGCCCGGGTCAGGTCGACGATCTCTTCGCCGGAGCGGCCGCCGTAGGGGGTGTTGGCCTGGTCCGCCAGGTAGACGAAATCGGCGCGCGGGAACCGCTCCACCAGCCTGCGGTGCACGCTGAGGCCGCCGATCCCGGAATCAAAGACGCCGATCGCCATGTCCCCGGTTAGCCCGGCGGCGCACGGCGCGCCAGTGGCCCCTCGCCACATGAAGCACCTGTCAGGTGACGCCGCCGCCCGACGCGCCTATTTCAGGGCAAACGCCTCGCCAGACGGAGTCCCCATGAAGCGTAGCACCTTCCTCGCCGCCTCTGGCGCCCTCGCCGCCGCCCAGGCCCTGCCCCTTTCCGCCCTCGCGGCCGCGGCGGCCAACCCCATGACCCAGGCCTGGACGGGCCCGTTCGGAGGCGTTCCGGCCTTTGACAAGGTGCGGGTCCAGGACTTCCGGGGCGCCATCGAGCAGGCCCTCGCGGCGGAAAAGGCCGAGATCGAGGCCATCGCCCGGAACCGGGCGCCGCCCACCTTCGCCAACACCATCGAGGCGCTGGAGCTCTGCGGCCAGATGACCGCGCGGGTCCTGACCTACTACTTCATCTGGACCAACACCCTGGCCACCCCCGAGGTCCAGAAGGTCGAGGCGGAGGTCGAGCCCCTGCTCGCCGCCCACCAGGACGCCATCCTCCAGAACGCGGCCCTCTTCCGGCGCATCGACGAGGTCTACACCCGCGGCGCCCATGCCGGCCTGACCCCCGAGCAGCACCGGCTGATGTGGCTGCACCACACC
>JAPOKE010000104.1 GCA_029977805.1 Phenylobacterium parvum
GGCAAGGGCGAGAACGGAGGCCAGGACCCGGCGCATCAGGCGCCCCCCAACGCCGCCATCTGCGCGGCGAGCTCGGCCTCGTCGGCCAGGAACCAGACATGGCCGCCGCGATTGCACTCGCGCACCCAGTCCCGCAGGGCGCCGGACCGCTCCAGGGCGGGGCCCATGTCCCCCAGCACGGCGAGGCCGATCCGGTAGTTGACGCACTTCTGGGCGATCTCGCCCGCCACGCCGGTCGACAGGTCAAGGAAGCCCGCAGGCAGGCCCCCGGCCGGCAGGGCGATCCAGCGCGCGCCGGCCTCGAGGGCGGCGCCGACGATGTCGGCCGCCTCCCCGCGCCCCGGCGGGGCGGGCAGGAAGAGGACGGGGACGCCCGACAGGTCTTGGGTCTTCAAGGTCACGCCCGACATCCTGGCCGCCGGGTCTTTAGGGAAAGTTAGCCGGAGTGGTGAAAGGGTGGTTGCCGGGCGCAAGCTGCGCCCGACTTGGGAAGGATCTCAATATGAAACCGCTTCTGTCCCTGGCGCTTGCGGCGGCCCTCGTCGCCTCGGCCGCCCAGCCGGCCCTGGCCGACGGCGAGTTCATGTCCGCGCGGGACCTGAAGATCGGCCTGGAAGGCTGGACCAGCGAGGACTCCGACGAGATCGTCAGGGACTCAGCCGCCTTCGGTTACGTCATCGGCGTTCACGACGCCCTTTCCGGCGCCCTGATCTGCTCCGGCGAGGACGTCACCAAGGGCATGGTCGTCCAGGCGGTCCTCAAGTACATGCGGGCGAACCCTTCGACCCTCGACAAGAGCGGCGACACGGTGGTGGTGGAGGCCCTCAAGCGGGTCTGGCCCTGCAAGGGGGAGTGACCCCGCAGATCTGACTCCCCGGTACGCACTGGAGGCCGCGGGGCTTTCGGGGTAGGAGGCGGCATGCCCGTCATCGACCTCGACGACCTCCCCGCCAGACGCCCCCGGAAGGGTCCCCTGACGGGTGTGGATGCGGGTGAGAAGACGCTGGGCGTGGCCTTCAGCGACGCTCTCTGGACGGTGGCGAGCCCCCATTCGGTCATCCGCAAGGTGAAGTTCACCGACGACGCCGCCGCCCTCTTCCGGCTGATGGACGAGCGCGGCTCCGACATCCTCGTGATCGGCCTGCCCCTCAACATGGACGGCACGGAGGGGCCCCGCTGCCAGTCCTGCCGGGCCCTCGGCCGGAACCTCCTGCGCCTGCGCCCGGACCTCCTGGTGACCTTCCAGGACGAGCGCCTGTCCACCGCCGCCGTCGAGCGCACCCTGATCGGCGAGGCCGACCTGTCCCGGGGCAAGCGGGCCGGGGTCGTGGACCGCGCGGCGGCGGCCTGGATCCTGGACGCGGCGCTCGACCGCCTGCGGAACGCCGGAACTTGAACCGCCTCGCCTTTTCCTTGGCTTGCGCCGTAAAGCCGCCTAAGACGGCGCTTTAATGAGCGGCATCGAACACGGCCTGAGCGAGGTCCTGGGCAGGACCTTCCCCTTTCCCCGCCGCCATTTCCTTTCCGTCCTGGACCTGAACCCCGTCGACGTCGCGGGCCTGCTGGACCTGGCCGAGGGATTCGTCGAGCTCAACCGCCAGACCGCCAAGAAGCTGGACCTGCTGAAGGGCCGGACCCTCATCAACCTGTTCTTCGAGAACTCGACGCGGACCCAGAGCTCCTTCGAGCTGGCGGCCAAGCGCCTGGGCGCCGACACGATCAACATGAGCCCCCGGTCGTCCTCCATCGCCAAGGGCGAGACCCTGATCGACACGGCGGTGACCCTGAACGCCATGCGGCCGGACATCCTGGTGGTGCGGCACGCCGCCTCCGGCGCGGCTTCCCTGCTGGCGCAGAAGGTCTCCTGCTCGGTGATCAACGCCGGGGACGGCCAGCACGAGCACCCGACCCAGGCCCTGCTGGACGCCCTGTCCATGCGGCGCGCCTTCGGCCGGATCGCGGGGCTCCGGGTCGCCATCTGCGGCGACATCCTGCACTCGCGGGTGGCCCGC
The DNA here is from genome assembly GCA_029977805.1 of Phenylobacterium parvum. Lineage (GTDB taxonomy): Bacteria > Pseudomonadota > Alphaproteobacteria > Caulobacterales > Caulobacteraceae > Phenylobacterium > Phenylobacterium parvum_A. Next base: position 2,013 of record JAPOKE010000104.1, read on the forward strand.
TCGAACGTCGGCCTGCTCCAGATGATGGGCGCCGAGGTCCGGCTGGTGGGGCCGCCCACCCTGATCCCCGCCCGGGCGGACCGCTGGGGCGTCCAGGTCTTCAACGACCTGCGCGAGGGCATAGCCGGCTGCGACGTGGTGATGATGCTGCGCCTGCAGCTCGAGCGCATGGACGGCGCCTTCGCCCCCTCCCCGCGCGAGTACTTCCGCTTCTGGGGCCTGGACCGCGAGAAGCTGGGCGCCGCCGCCGACCATGTGCGGGTCATGCACCCCGGACCGATGAACCGGGGGGTGGAGATCGACTCAGACGTCGCCGACGATCCCTCGGTCTCGCTGATCCAGGACCAGGTCGAGATGGGCGTGGCCGCGCGGATGGCGGTGCTCGCCGCCCTGGCGGCCCGGCTGGAGAACGCCTGATGCGCGCCGTCTGCGTCTTCTGCGGGTCGAGCCCCGGATTCAGGCCGGTCTACGCCGAGGCCGCCGCCCTGACCGGCCGGACCCTCGCGGGGGCGGGACTGGCCATGGTCTATGGCGGCTCGAAGGTCGGCCTGATGGGCGCGGCGGCCGATGCGGCCCTGGCCGCCGGCGGCGAGGTCTTCGGCGTCCTGCCCAGGGCCCTCGCCCGCAAGGAGCTGGAACACGAGGGCCTGACCCGGCTGGAGGTCGTCGAGACCATGCACCAGCGCAAGGCGCGCATGGCCGAGCTTTCCGACGCCTTCATCGCCCTGCCGGGCGGCGCGGGAACGCTGGAGGAGGTCTTCGAGATCTGGACCTGGGGCCAGCTGGCGATCCACGCCAAGCCGGCGGCCTTCCTGAATGTCGAGGGCTACTACGATCCCCTCCGCCGTTTCCTGGACCACGCCGTCGAGGAAGGCTTCGTGCGCGAGGCCCACCGCGACATGCTGGTCTTCGGCGAGGACCCGGCCCGCCTGCTGGAGCACCTCGCCGGCTATGTCGCGCCGGCCCAGGAGAAATGGCTCGAGAGGTTCCAGCTGTGACCGCCGACGCCTCCCGCCCCCTCGCCCTCCTCAACGCCCGGATCGTCGACCCGGCCTCGGGCCTGGACGCCCGCGGCGCCCTCTTCGCCCGGGACGGCCGGATCGAGGCGGTCGTCGCCGGGTCCGACCCGGGCGCAGTCGGCCCGGACCATGAGGTCATCGACGCCGGCGGCGCCCTGCTGATCCCCGGACTGGTCGACCTTCGCGCCAAGACCGGCGAGCCGGGCTTCGAGACCCGGGAGACCCTGCGCTCGGCCTCCGAGGCGGCGGCGGCGGGCGGCGTGACGACCTTCGTCGTCCAGCCCGACACCGACCCGGTGATCGACGAGGCCTCGGTGGTGGACTTCATCCGCCGGCGGGCCCGAGACTCCAGCCTGGTCAACGTCCTGCCGGCGGGCGCCGCAACCCAGGGCTGCCTGGGCGAGCGCATGGCCGAGATCGGCCTGATGGCCGAGGCCGGGTGCGTCTACGTCACCGACGCCGACCGGCCGATCGTCAACTCCAAGGTCATGCGGCGGGTCCTGTCCTATGCGAAGGGCTTCGGCATGCTGGTGGCGCACCGGCCCGCCGATCCCTGGCTGAGCGAGGGCGCCGCCGCCACCTCCGGGGAGTTCGCCGGCCGGATGGGCCTGCCCAGCGCCCCGCCCGAGGCCGAGAAGATCATGCTGGAGCGGGACCTGGCCCTGGTCGAGATGACCGGCGCGCGCCTGCTGGCCGACCAGGTCACCACCGCCTGCGCCCTCGAATCGCTGGAGCGCGGCAAGCGCCGCGGCCTGCCGGTCTTCGCCTCGACCTCGATCAACCACCTGACCTTCAACGAGATCGACATCGGCGACTACCGCACCTTCCTCAGGCTCGACCCGCCCGTGCGGGGCGAGGACGACCGGCAGGCGGTGATCGAGGCCCTCGCCAGCGGGCTGATCGACGTGGTGGTCTCGGCCCACGCCCCGGCGCCCCCGGAGGACAAGCGCCTGCCCTACGCCGAGGCCGCGCCCGGCGCCGTCGGCCTCCAGACCCTGCTGCCCGCCCTGCTGGCCTTCCACCACGAGGGCCGGATACCCCTGGCGAGGCTGATCGCCGCCGTGACCGTGCGCCCGGCCGACCTCCTCGGCCTGCCCTGCGGGCGGCTGGCCCCCGGCGCCCCGGCGGACATGGTCCTGTGCGACCTCGACGCCCCCCTGGTCGTGGATCCAGACGCGCTGAAGTCGCGCTCGCGCAACACCCCCTTCGACGGACGGCGGCTGCAGGGCGCGGTGCGGCGGACCTTCGTCGCCGGACGGTCCGTCTTCGCCGCCTGACGGCGTCGGCAAAGAGAACAATTGACGAACATCCGGGCGCATGCTTCTGTCCGCCTTGAGGGTGACGCGGGGGTGGCGGCGACCTAGACTGCACGGGCTGCCGGAGGAGCCCGACGCCCATGCCCAACGAACCGCTCATCATCGCCGCCGTCATGGTCGGGGGATACCTGCTCGGATCGACGCCCTTCGGCGTGATCAGCATGAGGCTGGCGGGCGCCGGCGACCCGCGCGAGATCGGCTCCGGCAACATCGGGGCGACCAATGTCCTGCGGTCGGGCCGGAAGGACCTGGCCCTTCTGACCCTCCTGGGCGACGGCGGCAAGGGCGCCATCGCGGTGCTGGCCGCCTACCTGCTGACACGGGGCGCGCCCGACGGGACGCGGCACCTGATGGTCGCCCTGGCGGCCGGCTCGGCCTTCCTCGGCCACCTCTTCCCGGTCTTCCTGCGGTTCCGGGGCGGCAAGGGCGTCTCGACCTTCTTCGGGACCCTGCTCGCGGCGGCCTTTCCCGTGGGGGCGGCCGCGGCGGCGACCTGGCTGGCCATGGCCTTCCTCTTCCGCATCTCGTCCCTCGCCGCGCTGACGGCGGCGGCCCTCGCTCCCCTCTTCGCCCTCTTCGTCTTCCACTCGCCGAACGCCATCGTCACCCTGACCCTGTTCATGGGCGCCCTGATCTTCGTCCGCCACCAGGAGAACCTGCGGCGGATCCTCAAGGGCGAGGAGCCCCGGATCGGCGGCGGGCGGAAGCCGGCCGATCCCCCAGCCGGGACGCCGTGACGGATCGCCCCGCCGCCTTCCGACGGGACTGGCTGAGGCTGGCGCGGACTCCCAGCGTCGGCGCGGTCACCTTCCGGGAACTCCTGCGGCGGTTCGGCGATCCTTCCCTGGCCCTTGAGGCCCTGCCGGACCTCGCCCGCCGGGCCGGACGGGTCAGTCCCCTGTCCGCGCCTTCCGCCGCCCAGGCCGAGGACGAGATCGCCGCCGGCGAGGCCCTCGGCGCACAACTCCTGCTGACCTGCGACCCGCGCTTCCCCGCCCTTCTCGGGGCGCTGGACCCGCCGCCGCCCCTTCTCTGGATCCTGGGCGATCGACGCCCGCTGGAGCGGACCAGCGCAGCGGTGGTCGGCGCCCGGGCCGCTTCGGCCCTCGGCCTCCGCTTCGCCGGGACCCTCGCCTCTGATCTGGGCGCGGCCGGGCTGACGGTGGTCTCGGGCCTGGCGCGGGGCGTGGACGGCGCGGCCCACAGGGGGGCCCTGCAGACCGGCACCGCGGCGGTCCTGGCCGGCGGGGTGGACGACATCTACCCGCCCCAGCACGCGGACCTCTACCGGGAGATCCTCGCGGCCGGCGGCTGCGTCGTCTCCGAATCCCCGCCCGGGCGAACGGCCTCGGCGGCCGACTTCCCCCGCCGCAACCGCATCATCGCCGGCCTGTCCCGCGCCGTGGTGGTGGTCGAGGCCGAGCTCCGCTCAGGTTCGCTGATCACGGCCCGGCTCGCCGCGGAGATGGGCCGCGAGGTCCTCGCCGTTCCCGGCTCGCCCCTCGACCCCCGGTCCCGGGGCGGCAATGACCTCCTGCGCCAGGGCGCGGCGGTCTGCGAGGGGGCGGAGGACGTACTGCGCGCCCTGGCCGGCCTGGCCGGCCTGGCCGAGCCCGGACTGGAGTTCGACCCGCCTGCAGCCCCGGGAACTGAAGCGGATGGGACGGAGGGCGACCGCACCCGGGACCGGGTCCTGGACCTCCTGTCGCCCTCCCCCGCCCCCCGGGACGAAATCGTCCGGCTGTCGGGCCTCACCACCGCCCAGGTGAACGCCGCCCTCGCCGAACTGGAGCTGGCCGGGCGGGTGGTCTTCACGGCCGGCGGCGGGGCGGCCCTGGCCTGACGGCGGGCCTCCGGATCGGGCCAAGTTGACAGCCGCCCCATCCGCGGCCCACTTTCGCGCCCCTTCACAGGGCCAGCGGGCCCCAAGGAACCGCATGCACCTCGTCATCGTCGAGAGCCCGGCCAAGGCCAAGACCATCAACAAGTACCTGGGGTCGGACTACAAGGTCCTGGCGAGCTACGGACATGTCCGCGACCTGCCGCCCAAGGACGGCTCGGTCCGCCCGGACGAGGACTTCGCCATGTCCTGGGAGGTCGACGCCAAGGCCGCCAAGCGTCTCTCGGAGATCGCCGAGGCGGCCAAGGCCTCGGACCGCATCATCCTGGCCACCGACCCCGACCGCGAGGGCGAGGCCATCTCCTGGCACGTCCTGGACGTCCTGCGCGCCAAGCGCGCCGTGAAGGACAAGCCCGTCGAACGGGTGGTGT
>JAPOKE010000105.1 GCA_029977805.1 Phenylobacterium parvum
CGGCGTTCGCGGGGCGATCCTGACGGTCCGTCACCGGCGCTGAGGGCGTCGAGCCTGCGGCCCAGCTCCTGCAGGAAGGCGAGGCCTTCCCGCAGGTAGTTGTCATTCAAATCATTTTTCAGGCGATCTGTCCCGGGGCGCAGGGCGGCGACCGCCTCCCGCGCCGTGAGGGCCCCGTCCGGGGTCAGGAAGACCTGCTTGCGGCGTCCGTCCCGGTCGTCGCCGGCGAGGCGGATCCAGCCCCGTGCCTCCATCTTCTGGAGCAGGTGGGTGACCGCGCCCCGGCTCATCCGAAGCCGCACCGCGATCTCCGCCGGGGAGGCGCCGTCCCCGAACCTGAGGAAGTCCCGGAGAACGGCGAACTGGGTCTGGGAAAGACCCCGGGGAAGCCGGGCCTCGGTCGCCGCCCGCAGGGCGTCCGCCGCCGCCTCGAGGGCCTGGAGCACCTCCAGGTGGGGTGGGGCGCTCGCCCGTGTGCGGATCTCGGCTTCCAAAGCTTGGCCTCGATAGTTGCAATTGCAACCATCAGGTGCGCCGGCGGTCTCCGTCAAGCCTCGAAGGGGCCCTCGGAGAGGCCGCGCCGGGCGAGGGCGTCGGCCCGCTCGTTCAGTTCGTGACCATTGTGGCCCTTCACCCAGCGCCACTGGACCTCATGGCGCTGGCGGGCCTCGTCGAGACGCCGCCAGAGATCCTCGTTCTTCACCGGCTTGCGGTCGGCGGTCTTCCAGCCGCGGGCCTTCCAGTTGCGCACCCACTCGGTGATCCCGGTCCGCAGGTACTGGCTGTCCGTGTGCAGCTCGACCCGGCAGGGCCGCTTGAGGGCCTCCAGGGCGCGGATGGCGGCCATCAGCTCCATCCGGTTGTTGGTGGTCGCCCGGTCCCCGCCGCAGAGCTCCCGCTCATGGTCGCCCCAGAGGAGGACGGCCCCCCAGCCCCCCGGCCCCGGATTCCCCGAGCAGGCGCCGTCCGTGTAGATCACGACGTCCGGCGTCATGCGCCCGGGCCGAACAGGAGCAGGTCGGCGGACTCGCGGTGCACGGCCAGCTTGCGCTCGTACTCCAGGGGGGACTTGGGCCGCACGAGCGCGCCCTCCGGAACGGGGCCCCAGTCGGCCAGCCGGGTGAGGAAGAACCGCATGGCGGCGCCCCGGGCCAGGACGGGCAGGGCGGCGCGCTCGGCCCGGGAGAGGGGACGGCGGGACTCGTAGCCCGCGACGAGGGCCCGGGCGCTGGTCACGTTGAAGCTGCCGTCGGCCTCAAAGCACCAGGCGTTCAGGGCGATGGCGATGTCGTAGGCCAGCAGGTCGTTGCAGGCGAAGTAGAAGTCGATGGCCCCTGCGAAGGCCTCGCCCCGGAAGAAGACGTTGTCCGGGAAGAAATCGGCGTGGATCACCCCTTCGGGAAGGCCGGAGGGCCGGGCGGCGTCGAGGGCGTCGAGGTCGGCGCGGAGGGTGGCCGCCAGGCCGGGCTTCAGGGCCTCCGCCGCCGCCGCCAAGGGCGCGAAGAAGGGCCGCCAGGCGGCGTGGCCCAGGGAGTTCTGGCGGGCCAGGCCGAAGCCGTCCGCCGCCAGGTGCAGCCAGGCCAGCCCGGCCCCCGCCTCGCGGCAGTGGGCGGCGTTGGGCCGGCGGACGGACAGGCCGGGCAGGAAGGTGACGATGGCCGCAGGCTTGCCCCGCACCACCTTGAGGGTGCGGCCCTGCCGGTCGGCCACCGGCGCCGCGCCGGGGAAGCCCCGTCCCGCAAGCCAGGTCAGGAGGTCGAGGAAGTAGGGCAGGTCGTCGGCCCGGACCCGCTTTTCGTAGATGGTCAGGATGAAGCGGCCGGCCTCGGTCTCCAGGAGGAAGTTGGAGTTCTCGACGCCCTCCGCCACGCCCTTGAGCGACAGGGGCGCGCCGATGTCGAAGTCGGCGAGGAGGCTCGCCAGTTCCTCGTCGGTGATGTCGGTGTAGACGGCCATGCGCCCGGATTGGGCGAGGCGGGGGGCCGGGTCAAGCCAGTTCGTCGAGGCGGCGGAAGCCGGCGTCCCGCGCGGCGTCGTACGTCCATCCCGGGAGGGTCCGGGCAAGAAGTCCAATCGCGTCGATCCCGGGGTGATTGCGCCCGGCGGACCGCAGGAACAGGGCGAAGTCCCGCCAGGGATCCGCCGGGCCCAGGCGACCGACGTCCACGAACCCGATCCCGGAGACCGGCGACCAGACCAGGTTGGGCAGGCTGGCGTCGCCGTGGGTCGGGACCCGGGCGCCTTCGGGCGGGGGATTGGCGGCGATGTCGGCGATCAGTCGCTCCGGGGTCCAGCCGGCATGGACGGGATCGAAGTCCCCGGCGTCGACAAGCCCGGCGGCCGCCATGCGCCGGCCCTCCTCGAGGAGGGCCGCGACGGATCCGTCGCCGGGGCAGCCGGAAGGGGGCAGGGCGTGCAGGGCCGCAAGGGCCCGTGCGCCTTCGGCCAGGGCCTCCTCGGCCTGGTCCGGCCCCACGTCGGACAGGGGCAGGCCGGGCAGGGCCGTGGTGACCAGGGCGAGGCGGGTCCCGGCCTCGCCGCTCCAGACCACTTCCGGCGCCGTGACGCGTCCGGCCAACCAGGCGAGGGCCTCTGTTTCGCGCCGCAGCCGGCCCGTCGCGGCCGCGCCAGGCCCTGCGATCTTCACGAAGGCGGACCCGACCCTGACGACCAGGTCGCCAGACTTGCCGAGGTCGACGTGCTGGAGGGTCCCTTCGCCCCGGACGCCCGCGGCCGACAGGGCCGCCGCGACCCTTCGCCGGTCGGCGGGCGACAGGCTCATGCCAGCAGGGCGCGGGGGAGCTTGAAGCTGACGGTCTCGCGGGCGGCGCCGATCTCCTCGACGGTGACGGCGAAGGCTTCCGACAGGCGGGCGATGACGCCCTGGACGAGGTCCTCCGGGGCCGAGGCGCCCGCCGTGACGCCGACGGTCGTCGCGCCGTCCAGCCAGGACAGGTCCAGGTCGCCGGCATCGTCGATCAGGAAGGCCCGGGGCGCGCCCGCCTTCAGCCCGACCTCGACCAGGCGCACGGAGTTGGAGGAGTTGGCGGAGCCAATCACCAGCAGGACGTCGCAGGCCCCGGCGATGGATTTCACGGCGTCCTGGCGGTTGGTGGTGGCGTAGCAGATGTCGTCCCGGTGCGGGGCGGCCATGTCGGGGAACCGCGCCTTCAGGGCCTCGACGATCTCCGCGGTGTCGTCCACCGACAGGGTGGTCTGGGTGACATAGGCGACGCCGCCGGTCCCGCCCGGGACAAAGGCCCGGGCGTCCTCGAGGGTCTCGACCAGGACCACCGCGCCCTCGGGAAGCTGCCCCATGGTGCCGACGACCTCGGGATGCCCGGCGTGGCCGATCAGCAGGACCTGTCGTCCCGCCGCATGGTGCCGCGCCGCCTCCACGTGGACCTTGGAGACAAGGGGGCAGGTGGCGTCGAGATAGGTCATGCCCCGGGCCTTCGCGCCCTCCATGACCGACCTGGGGCTGCCGTGGGCCGAGAAGACCACCGGCCGGTCGTCCGGGCACTCCTCGAGGGTCTCGACGAAGACGGCGCCCATTTCGCGGAGGCGGGAGACCACGTGCCGGTTGTGGACGATCTCGTGGCGCACATAGACCGGCGACCCGAAGCGCTCGAGGGTCGCCTCGACCACCTGGATGGCCCGGTCGACGCCGGCGCAGAAGCCCCGGGGCGCGGCCAGGCGGACGGTCAGGGCGGGGCGGGCGGCGGGGTCTGCGCTCATGCCTCCTATCTAGGGTCTGACAGGCCGCGTTGCAGCCGTAATCTTTGTTCAGTATCAGGAGGCCTCGCTGCGCCTTCCGCGCGGCGCCTGCCCGGACGACCCGATGCGCAAGAGCTCCCTGATCGCCGCCCTCCTCCTGGCCTGCGCCTTCGCCGTGCCGGCGACGGACGCCCTGGCCCAGTCCCGCCGGAACCCGGACGAGGAACAGGCCGAGGCGGCGGCCCGCAAGCGCAAGCGCGACGCCGAGTTCGGCGACAACCAGGCGCCCCTGCCCCAGCTCCGCAACGCCGGGCCCTGCCCCTTCGTGAAGGTGCTCTACGACGCCGGCCGCTATGTCGAGTTCGCCGGCGGCAAGGAGGCCTCGGCCGACGTCATCTGGTCGGGCGAGATCCAGAAGATCTCGGCGGGCTGCGCCTACCAGGACGACCAGCCCATCACGGTCGCCATGGACGTGCTCTTCGCCGCCGGCCGCGGCCCCAAGGCCACCGGCGACAGCAAGACCTACCGCTATTGGGTGGCGGTGACCCAGCGCAACCGCATGGTCATCGACAAGGTCTACTTCGACCTCCCGATCCGCTTCGAACCCGGCCAGGACCGGCTCTACGCGGTGGAGCGCATCGACGGCATCGTGATCCCCCGGGCGACCCTGACCACCTCGGGCTCGAACTTCGAGATCCTCGTCGGATTCGACGTCACCCCGGCCATGGCCGCCTTCAACCGCGACGGAAAGCGGTTCCGCCTGGACGCCGGCGCGCAGACCGCCGCCTCGGGAAGCCGGACGCCGAAATGACCGGCCTCAGACGCGCGATCGACCAGCGCCTCGCCGGGGCGTTCGAGACGCTTGGCCTGCCCGTCGACCTCGCCCGCGCCACGCCCTCCGACCGGCCTGACCTCGCGGACTTCCAGTGCAACGGCGCCCTGGCGGCGGCCAAGCGCGTCGGGCGCAATCCTCGCGAGATCGCGGCCGCGGTGGCCGAAGCCCTGGGCGCCGCGCCCGAGTTCTCGGGGATCGAGGTCGCCGGACCTGGCTTCATCAACCTGCGGCTCTCCGACGAGGCCCTGTCCGCCCGTGCGGGCGAAATCGCCGGCGATCCCCGGCTGGGCGCAGGGATGGTCGGGACGCCGCGCCGCATCCTCATCGACTATGGCGGCCCGAACGTGGCCAAGCCGATGCATGTGGGTCACCTGCGCTCGTCCATCATCGGGGAGTCGCTGAAGCGCATCCATCGCTTCCGGGGCGATACGACGGTGGGCGACGCCCACTTCGGCGACTGGGGCTACCAGATGGGCCTCCTGATCGGCGCCGCCATGGACGCCGATCCCTGGATCCGGGCCCTCGTGGAGGACCTCAACGCCGCCGGGACCGAACCCTCGCCGGAGGCCGAGGCCGCCGCCTTCGAGGGCCTCGCCCGGCGCATCAGCCTGGCGGACCTGGACCGGATGTATCCGGAGGCCGCCGCCCTCGGGAAGACCGACGAGGCCTACCGGAACCGCGCCCGGCGGCTGACCGCCGAACTGCAGGCCCGGCGTCCCGGCTGCCTGCTCCTGTGGCGGCACTTCGCCCGGGTGACCCAGGTCGCCCTGGCCCGGGACTTCCACGCCCTCGGCGTCGACTTCGACCTGTGGAAGGGCGAGAGCGACGCCGACCCCCTCATCCCCGAGATGGTCGCCGACCTGGAGGCCCGCGGCCTCCTGGAGGACGACCAGGGCGCGCGGATCGTCCGGGTGGGCCGGCAGGGCGACAAGCGCGAGCTGCCGCCCCTGTTGGTGGTGTCCTCCGAAGGTTCGGCCATGTACGGGACCACCGACCTGGCCACCATCCTCGACCGCCGCCGGACCTTCGACCCTGACCAGGTGCTCTACGTGGTGGACCAGCGCCAGGCGGACCATTTCGAGGTGGTGTTCCGGGCCGCGGTCCTGGCGGGATACGCCGCCGAGGGGCAGCTGGAGCACATCGGCTTCGGCACCATGAACGGGACGGACGGCAAGCCCTTCAAGACCCGCGAGGGCGGGGTGCTGAAGCTGAACGACCTGATCGAGATGACCCGCGACAGGGCGCGCGAGCGCCTGCGCGAGGCGGGCCTGGGCGCGGAGCTGCCGGAGGAGGCCTTCGAGGCCACCGCCCACCAGGTCGCGGTGGCGGCGCTGAAGTTCGCCGACCTGTCGAACTTCCGCGGCACCTCCTACGTCTTCGACCTCGACCGCTTCACCAGCTTCGAGGGCAAGACCGGCCCCTACCTCCTCTACCAGGCGGTGCGCATCAAGTCGGTCCTGCGGCGGGCGGCGGAGCAGGGGATCGAGGCGGGCGGGATCCGCATCACAGACCCTGCGGAGCGCGAACTGGCCCTCCTGCTCGACGCCTTCGACGACGCCCTTTCCGAGGCCTACGACCGCCGGGCCCCCAACCTGCTCGCCGAGCACGCCTACCGGCTGGCCCAGGCCTTCTCGCGCTTCTACGCCGCCTGCCCGATCCTGCCGGCCGAGGGCGAGGTCCGCGCCTCGCGCCTGGCCCTCGCGGGGACCATCCTGCGCCAGCTGGAGCTGTGCCTGGACCTGCTCGGCCTGTCCGCACCCGACCGGATGTAGCGAAGGCTGCGACGCCGCGGCTCAGGGCCGGTCGTCGCTGACCACCCGTCCGTCGAGCATGCGGATCCGCCGGTCCGCGGCCTCGGCCACGCCCGCATCGTGGGTCACGCAGATGATCGCCCGGCCCTCTTCGTGGGCGAGGCGCTGGAACTCGGCAATCACCACCGCCGTGTTCGTGGTGTCGAGG
>JAPOKE010000106.1 GCA_029977805.1 Phenylobacterium parvum
CGGCCGGCCGGTTTTCGCGAAGGCGGCCCAGCAGCCGTTCATCAGCACGGCCATGGCCCGGTCCTCCTCCGAGACCGCCGACATGGGCGTCCGCCGGCCCCAGTACTGGAAGACGTACTGGATCTCGGCGGCATGGGCGGCCCTGTCGGTGAAGGGCCGGAACCGGGTTCCCACGTAGGAGAAGTGGTAGAGCCAGGCCGGCGCGCCGGAGGCCGCCTGCCGGGCGATCCAGCGCGCGGGGGCGCCCATCAGGTTGTCGGTGAAGACGGCCCGGGCCAGGGCCTCGTCGCCCCGGGCGGCCTCGGCGACGTAGATCTTCCGCGCGCCCTCGGGGATGGCGCGGGCCATCTCCGGCCGCCAGGGGCCCATCAGCGAATCCTCGCCGGAGTTCCAGCCGATGACCAGGGGGACGTCGGCGGCCCGTCCGGCGGCGAAGGCCTGGGTGGGGGTCTCCTTCAGCAGGCGCCCGTCGGGGATGGGCCCGAAGCTCCCGCCCACGCCCTTGACCAGGGCCTCGGCCGGCAGGGCGCGCAGGTCGGCGGCGGAGGCCTTCGCATGGCCGAGGGCGGCCAGGGCGCTCTCGCCCGCCGCCTCGCGCTGGGCCAGGGTGACCGGCGGGAACCAGCCGCCGCCGGACTGGACGATGGCCCGGGCGTAGAGGCCCCTGGCCGAGGGCGTCGCCAGCAGGGCCAGGGTGCTCATGCCCCCGGCGCTCTCGCCGAAGACCGTCACCTGCCGGGGGTCGCCCCCGAAGGCGGCGATGTTGCGCTTCACCCACTGCAGGGCGGCGACCTGGTCCATCAGGCCATAGTTGGCCAGGGGCTCGCCCTTCCGGGCGGCGGCGGTCAGGGCGGGATGGGCGAAATAGCCCAGCGGCCCCAGGCGGTAGTTGATCGTCACCACCACGATCCCCTGCCGGGCGAAGGCCGAGCCGTCGTAGATCCAGCCCGCCCCCTCCCGGTGGCTGCCGCCGTGGATCCAGACCATGACCGGCGCGCGCTTCGCCGTCGCGGGGCGCGAAGACGTTCAGCTGCAGGCAGTCCTCGCTCATCGGCCCGTTGGCGCCGCCGCCGTTGGGCGAGCCGTCGGCGTTCATCTTCTGGACGCAGGAGGGACCGTTCCGGGTCGCATCGCGCTCGCCCGTCCAGGCCGCGGCCCGGGCCGGCGGGGCCCAGCGGCGTTCGCCCACGGGCGGGGCGGCGTAGGGGATGTTGCGCCAGGTCCCGACCCCGTCCTTCGCCTCCCCGGCCAGGAGGCCGGTCTCCACCCTCACCCGCGCGGGCTCCGCGGCGGCGGCCCCGGCGACCAGCACAAGGGCGAGGGCGGCGGCCCGGGCGAGCGGTTTCAGCATGGCGTGTCTCCCTGTCGGCAGGGACTTCGCCGCAGGGCCCGGGGGGCGTCAAGGTCCTGCGCCGTCAGTGGAAGTCCCGGCTGGCCACCAGCCGGCCGCCGCCGGCCGCAGGCGTCTCGCCGGCTTCGTCCGTCCGCAGGGCGGCGGCCAGGAAGGACAGGTCGGTGATCCGCTCGGCCACCAGGTGGCGGATGTCGCCCGCCGCCTGCAGCCGCCCCTCCACCAGGGCCAGGCCCGAGCGCATGACCGCCGGCCGGCAGGCCTCGAAGACGTCCTTCCAGACGATGATGTTGGCCGGGCCGGTCTCGTCCTCCAGGGTCATGAAGACCACGCCCCTGGCCGTACCCGGCCTCTGCCGCACCAGGACCAGGCCGGCCACGGCGGTGCGGCGGCCGTCGCGCATCCGCCCCAGCTCGGCCGCCGTCCGGGCGCCCCGCCGGGCCAGCTCGTCGCGCAGGAAGGCGCAGGGGTGGGCCTTCAGGGACAGGCGCAGGGTCCGGTAGTCCTCGGCGGTCTCCCGGGCGGCGGTCTGGGTGGAGGCGGTCTCCCTGGCGGCGGTCCGCCCCGGCGACGAGGGGGGCGTCCCGGTCCGCCCGGTCGGCGCCGGCCAGGCCCTTCACCGTCCACAGGGCCTGGCGGCGACTCACCCCCAGGCCGGCGAAGGCGTCGGCGCCCGCCAGCAGCTCCATCCCCCGGCCGCTCACCACCCGGGCGAAGTCGGCGGGCGTTCGGGCGCCGCGCCGGCGGGCCTCCGCCAGCCGCAGGCCGTCCCCCCGGGCCAGGCCCCGCACCTGCCTCAGGCCCAGGCACACGGCCCTCAGCCGCCGGCCGGGGACCGGCTCCAGTGTGCAGTCCCAGTCGCTGGCCGTGACGTCGACGGGCCGCACCTCCACCCCGTGCTCGCGGGCGTCCCGCACCAGCTGGGCGGGCTGGTAGAAGCCCATGGGCTGGGAGTTGAGCAGGGCCGCGCAGAAGGCGTCGGGCCAGCGCCACTTCACCCAGGCCGAGGCGTAGACCAAAAGGGCGAAGCTGGCCGCGTGGCTCTCGGGGAAGCCGTAGGAGCCGAACCCCTCGATCTGGCGGAAGCAGCGCTCGGCGAAGTCCGCATCGTAGCCCCGCCCGGTCATGCCCTCCAGGAAGCGGCGGCGATACTCGCTGACGCTGCCCAGGTTGCGGAAGGTGGCCATGGCCCGGCGCAGGCCGTCGGCGTCGTTCTCGCTGAACCGGGCCGCCTCGATGGCCAGGCGCATGGCCTGCTCCTGGAACAGGGGCACGCCCAGGGTCTTGCCCAGCACCCGGTGCAGCTCGTCCGGCGGGCCGTGCTCCGGCGCGGGGGCGGGGAACTCCACCGGGTCGGTCCCGTCGCGCCGGCGCAGGTAGGGGTGGACCATGTCGCCCTGGATGGGACCCGGCCGGACGATGGCGACCTCGATGACCAGGTCGTAGAAGCGCCGGGGCTTCAGGCGCGGCAGCATGGACATCTGGGCCCGGCTCTCCACCTGGAAGACGCCCACCGAGTCCGCCCGGCACAGCATGTCGTAGACCTGCGGGACCTCCTGGGGGACCTGGGCGATGTCGGTCAGCCGGGTCCCGTCGGCCCGCGGCGGGATCATCTCGAAGGCCTTGCGCAGGGCGGTCAGCATGCCCAGGGCCAGGATGTCCACCTTCATCAGGCCCAGGGCGTCGATGTCGTCCTTGTCCCACTCGATGAAGGTGCGGTCGGCCATGGCGGCGTTGCCGATGGGAACCATCTCGTCCAGCCGGCCCCGGGTCAGGACATAGCCGCCCACGTGCTGGGACAGGTGGCGGGGAAAGCCCAGCAGCTCGCCGGCCAGGGCGGTCGCGCGGCGGATCTCCGGGGCGTCCGGGTCCAGCCCCGCCTGGCGGATGTAGGTGTCCGGGCTCATGCCGCTCCAGGGCCCCCAGACCGTCCCGGCCAGGGCCGCGGTGACGTCCTCGGTCAGGCCCAGGGCCTTGCCCACCTGGCGGATGGCCATGCGCGGGCGGAAGTGGATCACCGTGGCGGCGATGGCGGCCCGGTCCCGGCCATATCGGCGGAAGAGGTACTGCATCACCTCCTCCCGGCGCTCGTGCTCGAAGTCCACGTCGATGTCCGGCGGCTCCCCCCGGGCCTCGGAGATGAAGCGCGAGAAGAGCAGGTCCTGGTCCTTCTTCGTCGGGTCGACGGCGGTGATCCCCAGGCAGAAGCAGACCACCGAGTTGGCGGCCGAGCCCCGTCCCTGGCAGAGGATGCCCTGGGCCCGCGCCCAGCGGACGATGTCGTGGACGGTCAGGAAGTAGTTGGCGAAGCCCAGCTTCTCGATCAGGTCCAGCTCGTGGGCGATGGTCCGGCGCTCGGCCTCGCCCATGCCCGCCTCGAAGCGCCAGGTCGCCCCCTCCCAGGCCAGGTCGCGCAGGTGCTGCATGGGGGTCTTGCCCGCCGGGACCGGCTCGTCGGGATACTCGTAGCGCAGCTCCGACAGGTCGAAGCCGACCCGGCCGGCGATCTCCAGGCTGCGCTCGACGGCGCCGGGGAAGCGGGCGAACAGGCGCGCCATCTCGGCGGGGGACTTCAGCCGGCGCTCGGCGTTGGCCTCCAGCCTGAGCCCCGCCTCGTGGATCGTGCAGCCCTCGCGGATGCAGGTCAGGACGTCCTGCAGGGGCCGCCGGCGGGCGTCGTGGTAGAGCACCTCGCCCACCGCGACCAGGGGTGCGCCGGCCGCGGCGCCCAGGGCCTCCAGCCGGGCCAGCTCCTGCAGGTCGCGGGGGCCGTAGCGGCGCACGCCCCCCAGCCAGGTCGTCCCCCGCCGGGCCGCCGCCAGCGCCTGGAGCCGCCGGGGAAAGTCCGCCGCCCCGGCCTCCCCCGGCGCGGGGGGCAGGACAACGCCCAGCTGGCCCTCCGCATGGTCCAGGAAGTCGCCGAGGGACAGGTCGCACCCGCCCTTGGGCGCCCGCCGCTTGCCCAGGGTCAAAAGGCGGGTCAGCCGGCCCCAGGCCGCCCGGTCCTCGGGATAGCAGATCAGGTCCGGCGTCCCGTCGGCGAAGACCAGCCGGGCGCCGGCCAGCACCTTCAGGGAGCCGCCCGCCCTGCGCCCCGCCGCCCAGGCCCGGACGACGCCGGCCACGCTGTTGCGGTCGGCGATCCCCAGGGCCTCCAGGCCCAGGGCGGCGGCGGTCTCCACCAGCTCCTCGGGGTGCGAGGCGGCGCGCAGGAAGGAGAAGTTGCTGGCCGCCGCCAGCTCGGCGTAGCGGCTCATCCGAACAGGCCGTGCAGCCACCAGCGCACCGGCCGGTCGTGGTCGTGCAGGCCCGAGCGGAAGACCCAGAAACGGACGCCGTCCTGGTCCTCCACCCGGTAGTAGTCGCGGACCTGGTCCGTCCGCACCGCCTCGATGGGGCCGCGCCACCACTCCGCGCCGATCCGCTCGGGCCCCTCGGCCAGGTGGATGCGGTGCACCCGCCGGCGCCAGCGGAACTGCCGGGGCGGCTCGTCCGGTGTCAGGGCGATCACCCCCTCCAGGGGCTCGGGGCGGTCCAGCAGGCGCAGGGGCCGGGGTCGCCAGGCGGGCCAGCCGCCGGCCGGGCCGGCCATCGCCTTCGGGTCCGCCGCCTCCAGGGCGGCGGTCCGGCCCACCGAGCGCTCGGGGACATGGCTCTCCCGGGGGCCGCTGCGCCAGACCCGCCGGGGGCCGAGCCGGGCGCTCAGCCGGTCGATCAGGGGCGCCAGGGCCTCGGGCCCCTCGACGGGCTCCAGCAGGCTGGCCAGGTCCGCCTGGCCGGGAGCCAGGACCTCGGCCTCCGTCGCCTGCAGGCTCACCGCCTCGACGCCGAAGCCGGGGTCCAGGGTCTCCAGCCGGGGCAGGAAGAGGCGGGCGAGGCGCTCCGGGTCGCGGGCGGGGCGGGACAGGCCCAGCTCCAGCCCCACGGGGGCGCCGTCCACCCGGTGGAAGTCCAGGCGGAAGCGCCGCGCCCCGCGCCCGGCCGCCTCCAGCCGCGCGCACAGGGCCAGGGCCGCGTCCCGGCACAGGCGGGCCAGGTCGTCCGGGGCGCTGACCGGCTCGGCCAGGTCCAGGCGGGAGAACCAGGGGGTGGGCGGTCGCCGGAAGGCCAGGGCCTCGGGGGCCCGGCCCAGGGCCTGGTCCAGGCGCAGCACCACGCCGGCGCCGAAGCGGCGGGCCAGGGGCGCCCGGGGCAGGACGGCCAGCTGGCCGATCCGCCTCAGGCCCAGCCGGGACAGCCGCTCCACCGCCGCCGGCTCCAGCCGCAGGGCCGCCAGGGGCAGGCCGGCCAGTTCGGGGGGCGGGGTCGCGCCTTCCGGCCCGCCCGGAGCCAGGACCTGAGGCCCTGTCGCCGCCGCCGGGCTTCGCGCCAGGGCCCAGGCCGCCCCGGCCGTATCGGCGACGGCGATCCGGGCGGACAGGCCGTCCCGCCCCAGGCGCGCGGCCAGGTCGGCGGCCATCTCCGCCTCGCCGCCCCACAGGTGGGCGACCCCGCCGATGTCGAGGAACAGGCCGTCCGGCGGGTCAGGGGCGACGGCGGGGGAGAAGCGCACGCACCAGTCGGCCAGGGCCTCCAGGGCCCGGGCGTCGGCTTCCGGCTCGGCCTCGGCCAGGACCAGGTCGGGCCGCAGGGCCTGGGCGTCGGTCACCCTCTGGCCGGGGAAGAGGCCCATGGCGGCGGCCTGCGGGCTGACGGCGGTCAGCACCCTCAGCCCGCGATCCGGTCCGACCAGGGCGAAGGGCTCAGCCCGCGGCGCTGAGGGCCGCCGGCGCCGCCAGGTCTCGATCGCCCAGTTCGGCGACCAGACGCAGAGGATGAGCGACATCCGCTTCTCCCTCGTCTCCGCTTGCGCCGGCCTCCACGCTCCAGGCGCCGGTCCGGCCGCCCCGGCCGCGGGTCAGGCGCAGGCGCCAGCGGGGTGGTCCCAGGCCGAAGCCGCCCGGCCCCGGTGCGCTGGCCGCCGGCGATACCCGCCAGCAGGTGGCCGCCGCCGTGCCGCCCGACGTC
>JAPOKE010000107.1 GCA_029977805.1 Phenylobacterium parvum
CCGGGCCTCGAGCTTCCGGATCACCCCCTCCTCGGCCACCAGGCTGGAAAGGTCGACGAGGGCGACGCTGTGGCCCGGGGTCCTGAGGGCCTCGGCGATCAGGCGGGCGTGCTCGCCGGTGATCTCGCGCCAGATCCGGGCGCCGCCATTGAGGAGCAGCAGGCAGCCCTCATAGTCCCGGGGGCCGCTGATCGCCGCAGCGACATCGCCCCTCGCCCAGCCTTCGGCGACGACCCCTGGGCGCGAGCGCTCCACCGTCCGGACCGCGGCGGCCAGGCAGGCGGTCTCCAGGGCCGGGTCCATCTTCCCGAGCACGGTGCGGGCGACGTCGCTGACGTCCTTGGCGGGCGCTTCCACGCGGCGGACCTTGGCCTTCTTCGCGCTGCGGATGACGTCATTGCGGGGATCGACCCACCCCTTGGGCGCGGCGTCGCCCATCAGGGTGAGGGAGGCGATGAAGGGCGTCCACTTGGCGTAGCGCTTCTCCGGCTGGCCCACCTTGCGCCGCGCCTCGATGAAGCGGGAGCGAAGCGGCTCCTCGAGCCTCTGCTCGAGGGGCGTGTCCGAGCGCAGGCTGCGGTAGAGGCGCATGGCCTCCCCGAAGGAGGAGACGCCCACCTTGATGCGGACGGAGTCCGCCAGGATCAGGCTGTTGGCGCCCTTGAGCCTGCGGTCGAGGTAGCGGCGGTCCCAGGTGGACTTGGGCGGAAGGCCCCCGGGCGGCATGCCGAGGATGTAGACGGTGGAGTTCCCGTCGCTCACCACCCACCAGGCCGGTCCGGGCTCCCGGGCCTGGACCACCAGTTCCTCGACCACGACGGCGCCCGGGTCCTCGGGCAGGGTGACGGCCGCCGCCTGGGCCCGGGCGGCCTGGGGGTGGAGAAGGATGAGGGCCGCCGCAAGGGCGAGGATTTGGCGCTTCATGGTCGGGGCCTCCCTGCGGCCAGCTTGCGGGACTTTCCGGCGAAATCAGGGCCGCCGGGCGGGCGGCGCGGTGGGGATGACGCAGAGCGGCCGGTCGCGGAAGCGGTCGCCCACCAGGCTGCCGTCCTGGCCCGCCTTCCTGCGGAAGACGTTGAGGTCACGGGTCTCCGGCGGCGGTTTCTCGCCGTCGGCGCAGAGCGGCGCGTCCGTCCGGCGCCCCGTGGGGCACTCGCAGACCTCGCGACGGGCGTCGAGGCGGGTCGCCGGGGCCGCGCAGATCACGGGACTGAGGCTCCCGTCCGGCTCCAGGCAGACAGTGGTGACGCTGGCGGCCAGCCAAAGGGCGACAAGCATTTCCTGGGCTCCTTTCGCAGGTCAGGCCATCCGGGGTGCAGGCTTAACCCGGGTTCACCTTGTTACGGGGGTTTTTTGTTTACGCCAAAAGGGACAGTCTGGGTCAACGGAGACCACGATCATGAACCCGATCGCCATTGCCCAGTACGGGCTGATCGCCGCCGCAGGCCGCTTCGCCCAGTCCGCCGAGAAGGTGGCCGCCATGAATGTCGGGGGCATGGACATCGACCTCGTCCGGGAAGTTGTCGACATGAAGCTGGCCGAGGCTGGGGTGTCCGCCAACGCCGCCGTGCTCCGGACCGCCGACCAGATGCAGGGCGTGGTCCTCGACATCCTGGCCTGATCCCCGCCTGATCCTGGCCGATCCGGGTTTTGACAGGCGCCCTTCCCGGGCCTAGCGGTCAGGCATGACCGTCAGAGACCTCTTTCCCACCCGCATCTTCGAGGCCAGCCTGGCCGGGCAGCCCGGCTTCGACGCCCTCCTCGCCGACCTGGAAGCCGCCTGCCGCATGCTGGAGGCCGAGGACGCCGCCGGGCGGGACTGGTGCCGCCGGAACGGCTATGGCGGCTACACCTCCTACGCCTCGCTGGATGACCTGCCCCGCCGGGCCAGCGTCTTCGACGACCTGAAGCGCCGGCTCGACCGGTTGGTGAAGGCCTACGCCGACGACCTGAACCTCGACCTCGGGGCCGGGCGGCTCAAGCTGGACAGCCTGTGGGTCAACATCCTCAAGCCCGGCGCGGGCCACTCCGGCCATATTCACCCCCACAGCGTGATCTCGGGGACGATGTATGTCGTCGTCCCGCCCGGCGCCTCGGCCCTGAGGCTGGAGGACCCCCGCCTGCCCCTGATGATGGCCGCCCCGCCCCGCCGGGCCGACGCGCCGGAGTCCGAGCGCACCTTCGTCCACCTGGCGCCTTCGCCGGGGACCGTCTTCCTCTGGGAGAGCTGGCTGCGACATGAAGTGCCGCCCAACCGGGCCCGCACCCCGCGCATCTCGGTCAGCTTCAACTACGCCTGGGCCTAGCGGCGGGCCGGCCTAGCTGTCCAGGAAGCTGCGGAGCTTGCGGCTGCGGCTGGGGTGCTTGAGCTTGCGCAGGGCCTTGGCCTCGATCTGCCGGATCCGCTCGCGGGTGACGCTGAACTGCTGGCCCACTTCCTCGAGGGTGTGGTCGGTGTTCATGCCGATGCCGAAGCGCATGCGCAGGACCCGCTCCTCGCGGGGGGTCAGGGAGGCCAGGACCCGGGTGGTGGTCTCGCGCAGGTTCGACTGGATGGCCGCATCGATGGGCAGGACGGCGTTCTTGTCCTCGATGAAGTCACCCAGGTGCGAGTCTTCCTCGTCGCCGATCGGCGTCTCGAGGCTGATGGGCTCCTTGGCGATCTTCAGGACCTTGCGGACCTTCTCCAGCGGCATGGCCAGCTTCTCGGCCAGTTCCTCCGGGGTCGGCTCGCGGCCGATCTCGTGCAGCATCTGGCGCGAGGTCCGGACGATCTTGTTGATCGTCTCGATCATGTGCACCGGGATGCGGATCGTGCGGGCCTGGTCGGCGATGGACCGGGTGATGGCCTGCCGGATCCACCAGGTGGCGTAGGTCGAGAACTTGTAGCCCCGGCGGTACTCGAACTTGTCCACGGCCTTCATGAGGCCGATGTTACCTTCCTGAATGAGATCAAGGAATTGCAGGCCGCGGTTCGTGTACTTCTTGGCGATGGAGATGACCAGGCGCAGGTTGGCCTCGACCATCTCCTTCTTGGCCTGCCGGGCCTCGCGCTCGCCCTTCTGCACGGTCTGGACGATGCGGCGGTACTCATCGATGGGCACGCCGGACTCGGTGGCCAGGGAGGCGATCTCCTGGCGGATGGCGAGGACCTGGTTGGCCTCGTTCTCGGCGAACTTGGTCCAGCGGACCCCCAGGGCCTTGACCTGGTCGCTCCAGGTCGGGTCGAGCTCCGCGCCCAGGTAGGCCTTGAGGAATTCCTGGCGGGCGATGCCATAGCTGTCCGCCAGGCGCATCAGGCGGCCCTCGAGGCCGACCAGGCGCTTGTTGATCGCATAGAGCTGCTCGACCAGGGCCTCGATGCGGTTGTTGTTCAGCTTCAGGGTCTTGAGGTGCTGGACGATGGCCCCGCTGGCCGCCGAGTGGGCGGCGCGGTCGGCCTCGGACAGGTCCTCGCCCTTCAGGCGCTTGCCGACCAGTTTTTCCTGGAGGGACCGGAAGGCGTCGAACTCGGCGGCGATGGCGTCGAGGGTCTGCATGACCCCCTCGCGCAGCTCGCTCTCCATGGCGCTGATGGTGGGGCCGGCGCCGTCATCGAAGTCATCGTCGTCGTCGCCCTCCGCCTTGGCGGCGGCCTCGCCGTCCTCGGTGACCTCGGCGGATTCGCTCTCGGCCAGGGCCTCGGCGGCGGCGCTGACCCCGCCGTAGGTCTGCTCCAGGTCGATGACCTCGCGCAGCAGGATCCGGCCGGTGCCCAGCTCCTCGCGCCAGACCATGATGGCCTCGAAGGTCAGGGCGCTCTCGCAGAGGCCCCGGATCATGGTGTCGCGGCCGGCCTCGATGCGCTTGGCGATGGCGATCTCGCCCTCGCGGGACAGGAGCTCCACCGAACCCATCTCGCGCAGGTACATGCGCACGGGGTCGTCCGTGCGGTCGTAGGCCGCCTCCTTCTGGGTCTCGACGACGGCGGTCTCCTCGCGGACCGCCACCTCGCCGCCCTCGGCGTCCTCTTCCGCCTCGACCACGTTGACGCCCATCTCGGACAGCATGGCCAGGGTGTCCTCGATGGCCTCGGACGTGACCTCCTCGGAGGGCAGGACCTTGTTCAGCTCGTCCATGGTGACGTAGCCGCGGGCCTTGGCCTGCTTGATGAACTTCTTGACGCCGGCGTCGGTGAGGTCGAGCAGCGGACCGTCGCTGGTCTGGGTCTCGGCGGCTTCGGTCTCGGCGGGGGTGGTGCTCATCAAGGTCTCCGCTTCCCGGGCCCGGCGACGCCGGGTCCGAAGCTCGAATGGGTCCGGCGCGGCGGCGCCGTCTTCAGGTTTCGTCCTGCCAGTTTCGGATTTGTCGCCGCAGGCGGTCGCGTTCGCCCTTCAGCCTCGAGAAGGCGTCCATGGACAAGGCCTCGCCAAGGTTCCCCTTGGCGGTGGACAACGCTTCATCGAGGGCCGCCAGCCTCGAGAGGCGGGCGAAGGCCTGCGACCACTGCGATCTTGCGTCCTCGAGGGAGACATCCGGTTTCAGGAAGGGCGCGCCCGATTTCGCTGCGGCCCGGTCGATGTCTGTCAGAAGAGCTTCAAAATCTCCGCCTGCCAGATGGCGTGCGAGCCCCCGGGTGTCAAGATGTTCAGACTCCAGCCGCAGCCGGATGATTTCCTTGGCCAATCCGGCGAGGGCGGGCTCGCCGAAGCCGGCGGCGGCGAAGGGGGACTCCAGGTGGTCGTCCAGGCAGGCCGGATCGGACAGGGCGTGCTTCATGAGCGCCGAGGCGGGAAGGTCGAGGGCCGAGGCGAGGCGGCGGGCCGCCGTACGGCCCAGGGGCGTGGGCGCCGGGTCGATCCAGTCCCGGCCGGAACCGCGCCCGCGCCGGGGATAATCCCCGCCCTGCCGGGGCGGCGTCCTTGACGGGAGGGCGGCCTCGAACCGGGCCAGGAGATCATCCCGGTAGGCCGACTGCAGGTCCCGGTCGGCGATGCGCGAGGCCGCCGCCCGCAGCCTCGCCTTCAGCCCGGCCCGCCGCTCGGGCGTATCCAGCGGCTCGGCCTCGAACTCCCGCCGGAACAGCATCTCGGAAAAGCCGTTGGTCCGCGAAAGCTGGCTCCTCAGGGCCGCCGCGCCCTGCTCGCGCAGGACGTCGTCCGGGTCCTTGCCCCCCTCGACCACGCTGAACCGGAAGCTGCGCCCCGGCGTGAGCAGGGGCAGGGCCCGGTCCATGGCGCGGAAGGCGGCCTGCCGTCCGGCCCGGTCGCCGTCGAAGCACAGGGTCGGCTCGGGGTGCCGTCGCCAGAGGAGCTCCATCTGCTCCTCGGTCAGGGCGGTGCCCAGGGGCGCGACGGCGGCGATCCCGGCCCTCTGGCAGGCGATGACGTCCATGTAGCCCTCGACCACCACCAGGGGGGCCGCCGCATCCGGCGGGGCGGCGGCCAGGAGGCGCCGCGCCTCAGGCAGGCCGTAGAGGGTCCGCCCCTTGTGGAAGAGCTCGGTCTCGGGGCCGTTCAGGTACTTGGCCCGCGCCTCCGGATCCATGGCCCGGCCCCCGAAGGAGACGATCCGGCCCCGGCCCTCGACGATGGGAAACATGATCCGGTCCCGGAACCGGTCATAGGGGGCGCCGCCATCCTCCGGCGCGATCAGCAGGCCGGCCTCCACCAGCTCGGCGGGACGCGCGCCCTTGGCGACCAGGTAGTCCTTCAGGCCGGTCCGCCCGCCGGGGGCGAAGCCGAGGCCGAACCGGGCCCAGTCGGCGGCGGGGAGGCCCCGCCTTTCCAGGTAGGCCCGGGCGGCGGCGCCCTGCGGGGCGACGAGCATCCGGCCGTACCACTGGGCGGCCAGGTCCATCCAGTCGGACAGGCCCTGGCGCTTCTTCTCGGTCTCGGCGGCCCGCGGGTCCGGCGCGGGCAGGGCCAGGCCGGCTTCCGCCGCCAGCCGCTCCACCGCCTCCACGAAGGACAGGCGCTCGCTCTCCTGCAGGAAGGCGATCAGGTCGCCGGTCTTGCCCGACGAGAAGTCGAAGAACTGGCCCTTGTCGTCGTTGACGTAGAAGGACGGGGTCTTCTCCTTGGTGAAGGGCGAGAGGCCGACGAATTCCCGGCCGCGCTTCTGCAGCTTCACGGTCCGGCCGATGACGTCCGAGGGCCGGAGGCGTGACTTGATCTCGTCGATGAAGGCTTCGTCGAACCGCACGGCGAAAGGATAGACCGCCCCCGCCCCCGCGCCCAGCCCCGGGGACTGGGAGGTGCCGAAGAGACGGGGATTGACCCCCTCAC
>JAPOKE010000108.1 GCA_029977805.1 Phenylobacterium parvum
CGACGGCCAGGTTTGTCGTGTTAGTGTTCGCGATGCCGATGAACGAGTTCATGATCCCGTAGACGGTGCCGAACAGGCCGATGAACGGACCGGACGAACCGACAGAAGCCAGGAACTGCATGCCGGAGGACAGGCGCTTGCCCAGGGTCGACTGGACGGCGCTGACCGCCGATTCCGCGCGGTGCAGGGTGGTTTCGCGGTGCTCGCCGGAGACCTTCAGGCCAGCCTGGCGGGACAGTTCGACTTCCTGCACGGCCGCAGCGGCCATGTCGGCAAGCGGGTTGCCGGCGAATTCCTCGGAGAGGGCCGCGCGGCCCGCGTCGCCAAAGGTCTTGGCGCTGCGGAAGGATTCCATGAAGCCGGTGGCGACGCGTTCCATCGAGTTGAACTCGATGAGCTTGGTGACCAGCAGGAACCAGGAAATGACCGAGCAGAGCACCAGGCCGATCATGACGACCTTCACGACGATGTCAGCGTCGCTGAACATCCCCATGACGGTGAGCTTGCCGGCGTTCTTGATCTGCGGCGGCTCAGCCTCGGCGGCCGGAGCGGCTTCGGCGGGGGTCGCGGCGGGAGCGGCGGCGTCGGCGGGAGCCGCAGCGGCCGGAGCGGAGGCTTCAGCGGCGGGCGCGGGCGCCTGCGCAAAGGCCGGAGCGCTCGCCATCAGCGCTACGGCGCCGAAGAGAGCGATGAAAGGAGTCTTCAGTTTATTGTCGAGCATCTGTCGCCAGTTCCTGGTTGGTCTAGCACGTTTGGACCTAAGGGTCGTCACGCGAGAGCGTCTCTACCCCAATTGAATGGCCCGCCGCCCCTGCGCGCCGGACCCCGGAGACCGGAGCCGTCGCGAAAGGACGATAGAGCCGCTTTCGCTACCCCGACCCCTGACATCGACCTGGACCCCTAGGAGTCCCGACCTCGTCCTGAATTCGGGTGCGGCGCATCCGGCCCGGAAGCCGCGTGCACCTTACCGGCAAGTTAGACTTGCGGCAGGGGTCCTTTGGCAACCCCTTTTTGTCCGGTCAAGTGGAATAGGGGCGGCTCCGGCGTCCACCCGGGCCGGTTCGGGCCGATGCGCAGGGCATTTCAGCGTTCCAAGGGGCGGGCGGATTGTCGAAGCCGGGCCCCGGGGCCAGACTGCGCCTGAAGGAGAACCCGCCATGTCGCGAATCCCGTCGCCCCTGCGCCCGGCGCTTGTCACCCTCGTCATCGCCGCCGCCGCCGCCGCCATCGCGGCCGGCGATCCGCCTGCCGGGGCGAAGGGCCCGCCGCGCGAGGAAGCGCCGCCGGCCCGAACGACCGGGTCCGGGCCGGCCGCATCAAAGGGAGAGGACAAGGCGCCAAAGGGAGAGGACAAGGCGCCGAAGCTGGTCTGCGAACAGGTCGAGCAGATGGGCTCCCACTTCAAGCGCAAGGTCTGCGCGACCCCGGAGGCCTGGGAGGCCCGCCGACGGCGAGACGCCGCCCTGATGGAGCGGATGGGCGACCAGGGCGCGGGGTGTGGCGGCGTCGCCAACCCCTGCTGAGGGCGATCACGCCCCGGGATGGCCTGCGAGCAGTTCGGCCACCGCCTCACGGGCGCGGGTCGCGGCCTGGTCCCGGGGAAGTCCGAGCCCCGCGAGGAGCAGGGTCAGGGTCCCGGTCACGCGCTCCGCGTCCCTCGCCTCATCCCGCGGGCCATCCAGCACCGCCGACATGAGAATCTGGCAGGCGCCGCTCACCAGCAGTATGGCGGCGTCCAGTCCCGGCGCATCAAGGACACCCGCCCGAAGCCCGGCCTCCAGGTCGGCGCGGAGGCCGGCGTTCAGCGGGTGGTCGGACGGAACGGGGCGGTCCTGGCTCCGGAGCATGGCCCTCGCCTCCTCCGGCCGGGCCCGGGCATAGGCCACGAAGGCGCAGATCCCCCGGACGAGACGCTCCTCCGGGTCGGACCGGCCGGCGTTCACCACGCCCACCCTCTGCTCCATGCGCAGGCGGACCTCGGCCCCAACCGCCCGGGCCAGCTCGGCCTTGTCGCCGAAATGATTGAAGAACGATCCCTTGGCGACGCCGGCCTGGCGGACGATCTCATCTACCGGGATGGCGTCCACCGGACGCGTGGCGAGGAGCACCTCCCCCGCCCGGACCAGGGCCTGCCGCGTCCTGCGTCGTCGCGCGTCGTCTGCGCCCGCCGTTCCAGACATGCTTCGCCGCCCTTCCGCTCCGGTCCCATCCAGAGCCCCGGATATCCCGGCTTGCCAGAAATGACCAGATGGTCAAAAGCTACCGGCCTCAGGCGCCTTTCGGGCCGTACAGGGGGGAAATCTCCATGAGCCTCATCCGGATCGAGGACATCTCGCATGTCCGGTTCACCGCCCCGGACCTCGGGGAGATGGAGCGGTTCCTCGTCAGCTTCGGCCTGTCGCCCTTCCGTGACGACGCCGGCCGGCTGTTTGGACGCGGCTCCGGCGGCGCGCCCTTCCTGCACATGACCGAAGTGGGAGAGCCCGGCTTCGCCGCCATCGGGTTCCGGGCCTCGGGCCTAGCGGACCTCGAGGTCCTCGCCGCCGCGGAGGACGCCCGGGTCGAACCCTTTTCGGCGCCGGGCGGCGGGTCGGTGGTCCGCCTGACCGACCCCAACGGCTTCCGGGTCGAGGTGGTCGCCGGCCAGGCCTTCGGGACCGCCGCGCCGCCGCTGCCCGACGCCGTCCGGAACACCGCCTCGGGCCGCCCCCGGATCTCCAGCCGGGTGCGGGTCGAAGCAGGGCCCTCGCGGGTCGTCCGCCTGGGACACGCCGTCCTGGAGGTGAACGACTTCCGGGCCTCGGAGGCCTGGTACAAGGAGCGCTTCGGCCTTCTGACCAGCGATGAGGTCGAGGCCGCCCCCGGCGTGGCGATCGGGGCCTTCTTCCGGTGCGACCGCGGGCCGACCCCCACGGACCACCACACCCTCTTCCTCCTCCAGGGTCCCGGTGGCGCCCGCTTCAACCACGCCGCTTTCGAGGTCGAGAACCTGGATGACCTCATGCGCGGGCACGCCCACCTCAAGGCCGATGGCCGCAAGGCCGCCTGGGGCGTAGGCCGGCACATCCTGGGCAGCCAGGTCTTCGACTACTGGAAGGATCCCTGGGGCCACGAGCTCGAGCACTGGACCGACGGCGACCTGTTCACGGCGGATGACGCCCCCGGCAAGGCGAGCTTTGCGGAGCTGCTTGGGGTCCAGTGGGGCGCCGTGCACCCGATGATGGCCGAAGGAGGCCGCGCATGAAGATCGCAGTCTATGACGCCGGGGCCGGTCCGCGCATCGGCGTCGTCCTGGGCGACCGCATTGTCGACGCCGGCCTGGAGGGGTCCCTGGTCGACCACATGGCGGGGTGGGAGTCCCTCGCGCCGGTGCTAGCCGCGCTCGACCGCGAGAAAGGCCGCCCCCTCTCCGAGGTCCGCCTCTGCGCGCCCGTGCCCCGGCCCGGGAAGATCTTCGCCATCGGCCTGAACTACGCGGACCACATCGCCGAGAGCGGAATGGGCACGCCGGAACGCCAGGTCTGGTTCACCAAGGCCCAGACCTCGGTCAACGGCCCCTTTGACCCGGTGCAGGTCCCGAAGGTCTCGCAGGCGGTGGACTACGAGGCCGAGATGGTCGTTGTGATCGGCCGCCGCGGGAAGCATATCGCCCGGGAGGACGCCGCCGCCCACATCTTCGGCTACTGCGTCGGCAATGACGTCACCGAGCGCCTCTGGCAGCACGCCACGCCCCAGTGGAGTCTCGGCAAGTCCTTTGACACCCACGCCCCCTTCGGCCCCTGGGTCACCACGGCCGACGAGGTCGACCCCCACGCCCTCGACATCCGCTGCACGGTGAACGGCGAAGAGCGGCAGAGCTCCAACACCCGCCACCTGGTGTTCGACGTCTTCGACCAGGTCGCCCACCTGTCCCAGGCCATGACCCTGGAGCCCGGGGACGTGATCTTCACCGGCACGCCCGGCGGGATCGGCGCCGCCATGAGCCCCCGGCTCTTCCTGAAGGCGGGCGACCTTGTCCGGGTCGAGATCGAGGGCCTCGGCGCCATCGAGAACCGCTTCGAGGCCGAGGCGTGAGCGGCGGGCCGCCCGAGACCTGCGATGTCCTCGTCGTCGGGGCCGGGCCGGTCGGCGTCGCCCTCGGGCTGATGCTGGCCCGCGAGGGCGTCCGGACGATCATCACCGAACGCGAGGCCGGCATCTATCCCCTGCCCCGCGGGGCGCACATCGACGATGAGATCGTCCGCCTCCTTCAGGGGCTCGGGGTCGCCGACGCCGTGGCCGCGACCTCGCGCACCTCGAGCCGGTATGACTTCCTGACGGCGAAGGGCGAGGTCCTGATGTCCTTCCCGTCGGTCATGGGCCGCACGCGCATGG
Source organism: Phenylobacterium parvum (assembly GCA_029977805.1). Classification (GTDB taxonomy): domain Bacteria; phylum Pseudomonadota; class Alphaproteobacteria; order Caulobacterales; family Caulobacteraceae; genus Phenylobacterium; species Phenylobacterium parvum_A. The sequence goes on from JAPOKE010000108.1 coordinate 4,375, forward strand.
GCTGGCCCTCGGGGATGATGATCCACCAGCCCTCCCTGGAGGGGCACATGCGGGCGAGGCTCGCCTCGGCGGGGCCGGTGGAGCTGCGCAGTCTCTGGACCCTGCAGGGCCTCAAGGAAGATCCCCAGGGCGTGCTCGCGGACTTCGGGACCCCCGAAGGTCCGCGCCAGGTCCGCGCCGGATGGGTCGTGGGCTGCGACGGCGCCCGCAGCACGGTGCGCAGCCTGGGCGGCTTCGAACTCGACGACCTCGGCTTCGACGAGCCCTGGCTGGTGGTCGACGTCCTGGTGGATGATCCTTCCCGCCTGCCCGAGGTGAACCTGCAGATCTGCGATCCGGCGCGGCCGACCACCTGCGTCCTGATGGGCGAGGGCCGCCATCGCTGGGAGTTCATGCTCCGGCCGGGCGAGTCGCAGGAACAGGCCCAGGACCCGGCCTTCGTCGCCGAACTCCTGAAGCCATGGAAGGTCGAGGGCGCGGTGCGGCTCGAGCGCACCGCCGTCTACCGCTTCCACGCCCTCGTGGCCCGGCGCTGGCGGCAGGGGCGCCTGCTGCTCGCCGGCGACGCCGCCCACCAGATGCCGCCCTTCGCCGGCCAGGGGCTCTGTTCGGGCCTGCGCGACGCCGCCAACCTCGCCTGGAAGCTGGGCCGGATGGTGCGCGGCCAGTCCTCCGACGCCCTCCTGGACACCTACCAGCCCGAGCGTGAGCCCAATGTCCGGGCCATCATCGGCATGGCCCTGATGATGGGCCGGACGGTCTGTATCCTCGATCCTGAGGCCGCCGCAGAGCGCGACCGCCGCATGCTCGCCGACCGCGCCGCGGGGAACGTGCCCGCCGGGCCGGCGGGCTACCCGCCGATCACCGAGGGCTGCATCCTGGCCGGAACACCCGCCGCCGGCTGGCCCTTCACCCAGCCCGTCCTCGACGACGGCCGGCGGATGGACGACGCCCTGCCCCATGGCGCCTGGCTGTTCCGCACGCCCGGCCCCCGGCCATCCGGCCTGCCGGAGGATGTGGTCGACCTGCCGCTGGACTCCCCGGCCCTCGGGGCGTTCGGACCCGCGGTGAGCGAGCTCCTGGCGCGTGAGGGCGTGGAGGCCGCCCTCGTCAGGCCCGACAGGTATGTGTTCGGATCCGGCGAGGCGCAGGACCTTGTCACCGCATGGGCCGGGGCCCTCACGGCGGAACGCACCTGAAAACATGGCGGGAAGATGATGGTGCCTGGGGCCGGAATCGAACCAGCGACACGCGGATTTTCAATCCGCTGCTCTACCAACTGAGCTACCCAGGCGCGACGCCTCGCGGGTCGGAGGCGGTTCTATAGAAGAGCCCCGGCGGGCTGTCCAGCGAGGCGCGATCAGGATTCGTCGTCGTCGCCGCCCGCCTCGTCCTCCGCCTCGTCGCCCGGCAGGACATAGCTTCCCGACAGCCAGCGCTGCAGGTCGACATTGGCGCAGCGCGACGAGCAGAAGGGGCGGAACTCCGGCTGGGCGGGCTTGCGGCAGATCGGGCAGGCGGTCTTCACAGGGAGACGACCTCCAGGCGCTCGCGGGGCCAGTCCGGCTCGACCGCGCGCTCGAAGCGGGCGCCCATCCGGGCGGCGCCTCTCGCAGCCCTCGACGCGGCTCCCCCCGCGGGGGCGTCGCAGCGACCCGAGACGCTGCATACGCCCGCAAATCGCGCAGTCACCGACGCCGCGGCGGCCATGGCAGACATGCTTCACGCGCTTTTCCGGACC
>JAPOKE010000109.1 GCA_029977805.1 Phenylobacterium parvum
CTACACCTTTTCGGCGCGCGATCGATTTTTAGATGACGGCGATGATTCGGGCACGCGTGCGTTCGGTCAATTTAGCCCATTTGTCGGCGCGCGTTACCGCCCGCATCCCCTGCTGGCCCTATATGCGAACGTGGCTACCGCTTTTCAAACGCCGACGACCAGTGAACTCAGCAATCGCGCCGACGGACTCGGCGGATTCAACTCCGCGCTCGATCCCGAGCACATAGGCATCCGAGGGCAGCGCGCCGGGCCCGGAGCCGAAGATCGCCCGGCCGCCGGTCATGTAGTCGAGCTGCACCATGCGCTGGGCGACGTTGAAGGGATGGTGGTAGGGCAGGGAGATGACCCCGGTGCCCAGCCGGATGCGGCGGGTGTGCTCGCCGACCGCGGCGAGGAAGAGCTCCGGCGAGGCGATCATTTCCCAGCCGGTGGAGTGGTGCTCGCCCACCCAGAATTCGTCATAGCCCAGCTCCTCCAGCCGCGCGGCGAACCGGATGTCGTTCCGGAACTGGAGCATGGGATGCTCGCCGATGGGGTGATGGGGCGCCAGGAATGCGCCGAACTTGGTGCGGGCCATGGGTTTCCTCCGGACTTCAAGCCGTCTCGCCGCAGGCCCGGCGGGCCGGCGGTCGTTCCCGGACACCGATAGACGCAGGCGCGGAATACGCAAGCGCCGCTCAGGCGCGGAGGCGGCGGACCTGGCGCAGGACGCCGAAGATATAGGTCATCGCCCCGGCCCAGATGAAGACGAAGGACACACCGCGCAGGGCGGTGAAAGGCTCGCCCTGGGCGAGGCCGATGCCGAAGCCGATGGTCGGGCCGATGAACTGCAGGAAGCCCATGGCCGAAAGGGGCATGCGCCGGGCGGCCCAGGCGAAGAGGACAAGGGGGATCGCCGTGAAGGGACCGGCGGCGAGGAGCCAGGCGGCGGCGGCCGGGGAGTCGTCCATGTGCCCCTGCCCCCGCAGGGCGAGCAGGATCATCCAGGCCAGGCCCGGGACGGCGAGGAAGAGGGACTCGATGAACAGGCCGGTCTGGGCGTCGGCGGCGATCTGCTTGCGCACCACGCCGTAGGCGCCAAAGGTCAGGGCCAGCACGAGGGCCACCCAGGGGAAGTGCCCGAGGGCGAGGCCCTGCAGGACCACCCCGATCCCCGCGAGGATGATGGCTGCAAGGCCCAGCCGGTCAAACCGCTCACGGAAGATGAGGGCGCCCGCCGCCATGTTCAGCAGGGGCGTGAGATAGTAGCCGAGGCTGCTCTCCAGGACCCGGCCGGCGTTGACCCCCCAGACATAGAGGGCCCAGTTGCCGCCGATGAGGAGGGCCGAGAGGGCCAGGAAGGCCAGCCGGCGGGGCGAGCGGACCACCTGCGCCACCTGTGAGCCCTGCCGGGCGAGAAGGACAAACAGGCCCGCCGTCGCCGCGCCCCAGACCGCCCGGTGGGCGAGGATCTCCCAGGAGTCGGCGCCGAGCCGGCCCACCGCCTGGAAGAACAGGGGCGCAAAGCCCCAGATCAGGTAGCAGACCAGGCCCGCGCCCAGCGCAGCGCGGGAGGCGGCCTCCGTCGAAGGCGCGGCCCCCCCGGCCACCGGTCAGCGGTCGCCGATCAGGCCCCGCTCGTCGAGGAGCTGGGCGATCTGCACGGCGTTGAGGGCGGCGCCCTTGCGCAGGTTGTCGGCCACGACCCAGAGGTTGAGGCCGTTCTCGACCGTCGGGTCCCGGCGGATGCGGCTGACGAAGACCGGGAACTCGCCCTGGGCCTCCTTGGGCGTGATGTAGCCCTTGTCATTGCGCTGATCGATGACGATCAGGCCGGGGCTGTTGCGCAGGAGGTCGCGGGCCTCGTCCTCGTCAAGGGGCTCATGGAACTCGATGTTCACCGACTCCGAGTGGCCGACCATGACCGGCACCCGCACGCAGGTGACGGTGAGGGCGATCTCGGGATCGATCATCTTGTGGGTCTCGTTCCACATCTTCGCCTCCTCGTCGGTGTAGCCGTCGTCGTTGAAGGCGCCGATGAAGGGGATGACGTTGAAGGCGATCTGCTTGGGGAACTTCTTCGGCTCCGGCGAATCCGTCACGAAGATGCCCTTGGTCTGGTTCCACAGCTCGTCGAGGCCTTCCTTGCCCGCGCCCGAGACCGACTGGTAGGTCGAGACCACCACGCGCTTGATACGGGCCCGCTCGTGCAGGGGCTTCAGGGCCACCACCAGCTGGGCGGTGGAGCAGTTCGGGTTGGCGATGATGTTCTTGCGGTCGGCCCACTCGACGTCGTCGGGGTTCACCTCGGGCACCACCAGGGGCACGTCCGGGTCCATCCGCCAGGCGGAGGAGTTGTCGATCACGATGGGGCCGGCGGCGCCGATCTTCGGCGACCATTCCTTGGAGAAGGACCCCGACACGCTCATCAGGACCAGGTCGACGGTGGAGAAGTCGAACTGCTCCACGTCCTGGCACTTCAGGATCTTCTCGCCGAAGGAGACCTCGACGCCGATGGATTTGCGGCTGGCGATCGCGTGAATCTCGTCCACGGGGAATTCGACTTCCTCGAGGATGTTCAGCATTTCGCGGCCCACATTGCCTGTGGCCCCGACGACGGCGACGCGATAGCCCACCTGTGTCTCTCCTTTACAGAACGGACGGTCCCCCTACGCCCGGCGGCGGCGGGGCGCAAGGCGAGCCCCTTTGCTGCGTTGCGGAAAATTCACTGGAACCCCATCTGCAGAAGACTAGAAGACGCCGCGAACGTCCCGAACCGAACCCTTGCGAGAGGCCTTTCCATGACCCTCCCGGATCCGACGCGACGCCTCCTCCTGGCCGCCGGCGCCCTGGCGGCGGTCCCCGCCCCCCTCCTCGCCGCCCCGCCCGCGAGCCGTCGCCTGGCCTTCGCCGTGCTGCGCAACGGCGAGCGCATCGGCGAGCACCGCATGACCTTCTCCGGCGACGCCGCCTCGCCGACGGTCGCGACGGAGGTCGCAATGACGGTGAAGCTGGGCGGCGTGACCGTCTACCGCTACCGCCACACGGCCCGCGAGGTCTGGGCCGACGGGCGGTTCGAGAGCCTGGAGTCGGTGACCGACGCCACCGCCGGCGACCGCAAGGTCTCGGCGCGGCGCACCCCCTCGGGCGTCCTGATCCGCACCGGCCGGCGCGAGGTCCTGGCCCCGGCGGGGACCTCCCCCCTGACCCACTGGAACTCCCGGGTCCTGACAGGGCGGCTCTTCAACCCCCAGGAGGGCGACCTCGTGCGGATCACCGCCGCGCCCAAGGGCATTCGGCCCGTCATCCTCGCCGACGGCCGGTCGATCGAGGCCCAGGTCTGGTCCCTGCGCGGCGAGGCGGAGATCGACAACTGGTACGACAAGTCCGGCGTCTGGACCGGCCTCAAGGGCCGCCTCAAGGACGGCTCCGTGATCGAGTACCGCCGGACCTGATCCCTCAGAGGGCGGCGAGCACCGCGTCGCCCATCTGGGCGGTGGACAGGCTTCCCCCCAGGTCGCGGGTGCGCGCGCCATTGTCGAGGGCGCGGACCACCGCGGCCAGGATGCGGTCCGCCGCCTCCGGGCGCCCGAGGGACCAGCGGAAGGCCATCTCCAGGGACAGGATCGAGGCCAGGGGATTGGCGAGCCCCTGCCCGGCGATGTCCGGCGCCGAGCCGTGGATGGGTTCGTAGAGGCCGGGCCGGCCGGCGTCGCCCAGGGCCGCCGAGGGCAGCATGCCGAGGGATCCCGTCAGCTGGGCCGCGGCGTCGGACAGGATGTCCCCGAACAGGTTGTCGGTGACCAGGACGTCGAACTGGCGCGGGTCGCGGACGATCTGCATGGCGGCGTTGTCGGCCAGGATGTGCTCCAGCCGGACGTCCGGGAACTCGCGGGCGTGGAGGTCGGTGACCACCTGGCGCCAGAGCAGGCCGGAATCCATGACGTTGGACTTCTCCGCCGAGTGCACCAGGTTGCGCCGCCCCCGGGCCAGCTGGAAGGCCACCCGGGCCACCCGCTCGATCTCGGCGGTGGTGTAGACCTGTGTGTCGACGGCCCGCTTCCCGCCGCCGGGCAGGTCCTCGATGAAGCGGGGCGACCCGAAGTAGATCCCGCCCGTCAGCTCACGGACGATCATCAGGGCAAGGCCCTCGACCAGGTGGCGCTTCAGGCTGGAGGCGTCGGCCAGGGCCGGGAAGCACAGGGCCGGGCGCAGGTTGGCGTAGACCTCCATGCCGGCGCGCAGGTTCAGGAGGCCGGCCTCGGGACGGCGATCCCGGGGCGCGCCCGCCCACTGCGGACCCCCGACGGCGCCCATCAGCACGGCCCGGGCGGCCCTGGCGGCGGCCAGGACCTCGTCGGTCAGGGGCGTTCCGTGCGCATCGAAGCTGCAGCCGCCGAACAGGGCCTCGGCGATGGAAAGGTCGGGCGCCACGGCCTGCGCGACCCGGCGGGCCTGGGCGGTGACTTCGGGGCCGATGCCGTCGCCCGGCAGGAGGAGGAGGTCGGTCATTCGGGAACTCGTCAGGAAACGGTGAAGGCGGGGATCAGCCGGCGCGCTCGAGCCAGGGATGGGTGAGGGCGCGACGGGCCTCCCAGGCGTCGATGTCGGAGGCGGCTGTGAGGGTCTCGCCGATGGCGTCGAGGCCCTGGAGCATCTTGGCCTTGCGGGAGGCGTCGATCTGGAAGGCGAAGACCTTGCCCGAGGGCGAGGTGACGGTCTGGGCGGCGAGGTCGACGCTGACCATGTGGTTGCCGCCCAGGCACTCGCCCATCAGGTCCTGGACCTCGTCGGGCTTGAGGACGACCGGCAGGAGTCCGTTCTGGAAGCAGTTGTTGTAGAAGATGTCCGCGAAGGACGGGGCGACGACGCAGGTCACGCCGAAGTCCATCAGGGCCCAGGGGGCGTGCTCGCGGCTGGAGCCGCAGCCGAAATTGTCGCCCGTCACCAGGACGCCGGCGCCGGCGTATTCCGGCCGGTTGAGCACGAAGTCGGGGCGGGGCTCGCCCGCGTCGTCGAAGCGCAGGTCGTAGAACAGGCCGCGGGACAGGCCCTCGCGCTCCACGGTCTTGAGGAACTGCTTGGGGATGATCTGGTCGGTGTCGATGTTGGCCAGGGGCAGGGGCGCGGCCCGGGCGTCGAGGCGGGTGAAGGGCTTCATGGTTCGGCTCCGGCCGTTCCGGCGTTCTGCTGCAGCACCACGGTGGGCGTGAAGGGCACGCCCTCGCGGAGGGTGAAGATGAGGGTGCCCGGCTTGCGGCCGGCGCGGACCTCCGAGACGTTGAAGCCGAGGCCCTGGAGGCGGTCCTGCACCGCGGCGGCGTCGGCCGCGCGCCAGGCCAGGCCGCTGAAGCGATCGGGCGCGTGCGTCGTCTCGGCCTCGCCAAGCCGCATGACGACCTCCATGACGAGGCCCCCGCAGGCGAAGAACATCTGGCGGGCGCCCCAGGCGGGATTGGACCGGTCGAGCCGCAGGTCGAGGCCGAGGCGGGCGCCCCAGAGGGCCAGGGCGCGGTCCCCGGACCGGGCGTTGATGACCACGTGGTCGAGGGCGCCGACGGCGCCGGCCGCAGAAACCGCCGTCCGGGACGGGGCGGGGCCCTCGCCGGCGACCAGGGCCAGGGCGATCCCGCCCGCTGCGGCGGGGTCGAGGCGCACCATGCGGCGGTCCCCGAAGGTCGTCTCCTCGCCCAGGGCCGGCAGGCCGCGACGCCCCGCCAGGCGGACGGCGGCGTCCAGGTCGGCGACCTTCAGGACCAGGAGCTCGCCGGGATCATCCTCCCGGCGGGCGCGCAGGCACAGGGCGGTGTTGGCCAGGACGAAGAGGCTGGCGGCCGCGCCGTCGAGGAGGCCCTCCCAGGCGGGCTCAAGGCCCAGGAAGACGCCGTAGCGGGCGGCGGCGTCCTCGACGTCGTCGACGGGCAGGACCACATGGTCGAGGCCGAGGATCACCTGAGGTAGTCCCGCACGTCGGCGATGTGGCCTGCGAGGGCGGCGGCGGCGGCCATGGCCGGGCTCATCAGGTGGGTGCGGCCCTTGTAGCCCTGACGCCCCTCGAAGTTGCGGTTCGAGGTCGAAGCGCAGCGTTCACCCGG
>JAPOKE010000010.1 GCA_029977805.1 Phenylobacterium parvum
GCGGTCCTGGTTGGGGGAATCGTCGCCGGCGTCGCAGCCGCTGCAGGGGCCGGGCCCTTCGTCGGCATCCTCACCGGCTTCGCCCTGATGGGCGGCCTCCTCTATGTGGCGGTCCGCATGTCCCTGGGGCCCGTCATCACCTTCTCGGAAGGCCGGATCGCGGTGTTCGACTCCTGGGCCCTGACCCGCGGGCTCTTCTGGCCGATCCTCGGGGCCTACGCCCTCGCGATCATCGCCGTGGCCATCTTCTACCTGCTCTCGCTCGTCCTCGCCGCAGCCCTGGGAACCCTGCTCTCCGGGGGCGACCTCGAGGCCGTCGGGCGGGTCATGAGCCCGGACATGACCTCCTTCGAGGCCTTCTTCTCGCCGGGCCAGGTGCTGATGCTCCTGTTCGGCGCCTTCATCAGCGCGATCTACAACGCCGTCATGTCGGCGCCGTCGGCGGTCATCTACCGGGAAATCCGGGCCCGCCGCGCCGCGGCCTGAGTTCAGGCCCCGGCGCTGGGCCGGGCCGCGAGCCTCTGGCGCCAGGCGTCGAGGGCCTTCAGCTCCGGATCGCAGGGCAGGCCGATCCAGTCGGCGAAGTCCACCGTGGTCTGCAGGCAGATGTCCGCCATGGTCAGGGTGTCGAGGGCCAGGAACTCCCGGCCCTGCAGGGCGCGGTCGAAGAAGCGCTGGGCGCCCGCCCAGGTCTCCCGGTTCGACTCCCCGAAGTCCTTGTACTGGGTCAGGAGGGCGGCGGTGCGCGGGTGGGCGTGGCGCCAGAAATTGCCGACCGGCATCATGGCCACGAACTCGACGCGCCGGATCCACTGGTCGACGACGGCCTTCTCAACCGCCGTCCGGCCGAACATCGGCGGGTCGGGCTGGATCTCGTCGAAATAGCGGCAGATCGCGACGGTCTCGGAAATGCAGGTCCCGTCGTCGAGCTCCAGGGTCGGGATCTGGCCCAGGGGGTTCCGGGCCCTGAATTCCTCGGACTTGTGCTCGCGCTTCATCATGTCGATCCGCGTCTCGGGCAGGTCGATGCCCTTCTCGGCGAGGAAGATCCGCACGCGACGCGGGTTCGGGGCGGGATTGGGCGCGCCGTAGAGCTTCATTCCGGGTCTCCAGGGCGCCGAGGGAGGGCTCAGGCGGGAACAGCCCGGCGCCGGGCCGCACGCCTCTGTTCGTGCCGGGCCAGAATGTCCGCCAGATAGCGTCCCGTCCAGCTTGCCGGCTCGGCTGCGACGGTCTCGGGCGTCCCCGCCGCGACGATCTGGCCGCCGCCGTCACCGCCCTCGGGTCCGAAGTCGAGGATCCAGTCGGCGGTCTTCACGACGTCCAGGTTGTGCTCGATCACCACCACGGTGTTCCCGGCGTCGGCCAGTTCGTGCAGCACCTCGAGGAGCTTGCGGACGTCCTCGAAGTGCAGGCCCGTGGTGGGCTCATCGAGGATATAGAGGGTCTTCCCCGTGGCCCGGCGCGACAGCTCCTTGGACAGCTTGACCCTCTGGGCCTCGCCGCCCGACAGGGTTGTGGCCTGCTGGCCGACCTTGACGTAGCCCAGGCCCACCCGCTTCAGGGTCGCCATCTTCTCGCGGACCGTCGGGACCGCCTTGAAGAACTCGTGGGCCTCGTCGACCGTCATCTCCAGGACGTCCGAGATGGACTTGCCCTTGAACAGGATCTCGAGCGTTTCCCGGTTGTAGCGCCGGCCCTGGCAGACGTCGCAGGTGACGTAGACGTCCGGCAGGAAGTGCATCTCGATCTTGATCAGCCCGTCGCCCTGGCAGGCCTCGCACCGCCCGCCCTTGACGTTGAAGCTGAAGCGCCCGGGCCCGTAGCCCCGGGCCTTGGCCTCCGGCAGGCCGGCGAACCAGTCCCGGATCGGCTGGAAGGCGCCGGTGTAGGTCGCCGGATTCGAGCGCGGGGTCCGCCCGATGGGCGACTGGTCGATGTCGATGACCTTGTCGAAGTGCTGGAGGCCCTCGATCCGGTCATGGGGCGCGGGCGCGTCGGCGGCGTTGTGGAGACGCCGGGCGGCGGCCTTGTACAGGGTCTCGATGGTGAAGGTCGATTTCCCGCCGCCCGAGACCCCGGTGATGCAGGTCAGGGTCCCGACGGGAATCTCGGCCGTGACGGACTTCAGGTTGTTGCCGGACGCCCCGCAGACCCTGAGGACCCGGGCGCCCTTCACGGGGCGCCGCTGGTCGGGGAGGGGGATCTCTGCGGCCCCGCAAAGGTAACGCCCGGTGAGGCTGTCCGGATCGGCCATGATCTCGCCCGGCCGGCCCTCGCTGACGACCCTTCCGCCATTGATCCCGGCGCCGGGGCCCATGTCGATCACATGGTCGGCGGTCAGGATGGCCTCCTCGTCGTGTTCGACGACCAGGACCGAGTTGCCGAGGTCCCGCAGGCCGCGCAGGCTGTCGAGGAGGCGGGTGTTGTCCCTCTGGTGCAGCCCGATGGAGGGCTCGTCCAGGACATAGAGCACGCCGGTCAGGCCGGAGCCGATCTGGCTGGCCAGGCGGATGCGCTGGCTCTCTCCGCCCGAGAGCGTGCCGGAGGCCCTGGACAGGTTCAGGTAGTCGAGGCCCACATTCACCAGGAACCGGAGGCGATCGTTGATCTCCTTCAGGATCCGCCGGGCGATCTCCATCTGCTTGGCCGTGAGCCGGCCCTCCAGGGCGGTGAACCAGTCCCCAGCGTCGCGGATGGACAGGCGCGAGACCTCGCCGATGTGACGCCCGTCGATCCGGACGGCGAGGGCCTCGGGCTTCAGGCGATAGCCCGAACAGGCCTCGCAGGGGGTCTCGGACTGGAACCGGCCGAGTTCCTCCCGGACCCAGGCGGAGTCGGTTTCCCGCCACCGGCGCTCCAGGTTCGGCAGGACGCCCTCGAAGGTCTTGTTGACCTCGTACTTCCGCGCGTTGTCGTCGTAGACGAAGAGGATTTTCTCCCCCGCCGAGCCATGCAACACCACCTTGCGGGCGGCCTCGGGCAGATCGGACCAGGCGGCGTCCATCGAGAAGCCGTAGTGCCGGGCCAGGGCCTGGAGGGTCTGGGTGTAGAGGGGGGAGGGGCCCTTGGACCAGGGGGCTATGGCCCCGCCATGCAGGGTCCGGCTCCGGTCCGGGACCACCCGGTCGGCGTCGAAGGCCAGCCGCGCACCCAGTCCGTCGCATGCCGGGCAGGCGCCGAAGGGGTTGTTGAAGGAGAACAGCCGGGGCTCGATCTCGGAGATGGTGAAACCCGAGACCGGGCAGGCGAACTTCTCGGAGAAGATCAGTCGCTGGGGTTCGCTCGCGCCCTCGGGAATGTCGGCCCACTCGGCGACGGCGATGCCGTCGGCCAGGCGCAGGGCGGTCTCCAGGGAGTCGGCGTAGCGGCCTTCAAGGCCGGCGCGGGTGACCAGGCGGTCCACGACCACGTCGATGTCGTGCTTGAACTTCTTGTCGAGGACGGGGGCGTCCTCGATCGGGAAGAACTCGCCGTTGATCTTCAGCCGCTGGAAGCCGGCCTTCTGCCACTCGGCGATCTCCTTGCGGTACTCGCCCTTCCGGCCGCGCACCACGGGCGCCAGAAGGTAGATCCGCTCGCCCTCGGGAAGGGCGGAGAGCTTGTCCACCATCTGCGAGACGGTCTGGCTCTCGATGGGCAGGCCTGTGGCCGGGGAATAGGGGACGCCCACCCGCGCCCAGAGCAGGCGCATGTAGTCGTGGATCTCGGTCACCGTGCCGACGGTGGAGCGGGGATTCCGGCTGGTGGTCTTCTGTTCGATGGAGATGGCCGGGGACAGGCCCTCGATCAGGTCGACGTCCGGCTTGCTCATCAGCTCCAGGAACTGGCGGGCGTAGGCCGACAGGCTCTCGACATAGCGCCTCTGGCCCTCGGCGTAGATGGTGTCGAAGGCCAGGGAGCTCTTGCCCGACCCGGACAGGCCCGTGAGCACGACCAGCTGGCCTCTCGGGATGTCGATGTCGACGTCCCGCAGGTTGTGTTCGCGGGCGCCGCGCACCCGGATGAAGTTCTGGTCGTCGGACATGTCGATAAGGCCGCGACCCGCGTCCGGGCCCGCAGCCTCCCCCTGGCAAGAGGCTCCGGATAACACCGGAACATGAGGCGAACAAGCTGCGGCGGCGGAGCTCGCCGCCGCGCCTGTGGATCAACCTTCGCGGACGGCGTAGACCGGCCGGCGCTTCTCGAGGAAGGCCCGCACGCCCTCGCCGAAGTCGCCGTCCTGGGCGCAGAGGATCTGGTTGCGGTCCTCCATGGCGATGGCCGCCTCCAGCCCCTGGGCGTCGATGGCGTGGTTCAGCGCCTCCTTGGTCAGGCGCAGGCCCAGGGGCGTGGCGTGCAGCATGTCCGAGGCGAACTCCCGGGCTTCGGCCTCGAGGGCGTCGGGCTCGACGATACGGCTGACGAGGCCCAGCTGCTGGGCGCGGTCGGCCCCCATGAACCGGCCGGTCAGCATGTATTCCGCGGCCACCGAGCTGCCGACCATGCGCGGCAGGAAATAGCTGACCCCGATGTCGCAGGCGGACAGGCCGATGCGGATGAAGGCGGCGTTCATCTTGAGGCTCGGGGTTGCGATGCGGACGTCCGAGGCCAGGGCGAGGGCGAAGCCGCCGCCGCTCGCCGCGCCGTCGACGCAGGCGATGATCGGCTGGGGACAGCGGCGCATGGCGATCACGATCTCGCTGATCCGCCGCTGCCCGGTCAGGCCCGCGCCCACGGACCGGTCGGCGTTGTCGCCGCTGCGCTCCTTCAGGTCGAGGCCGGCGCAGAAGGCGCGCCCGGCGCCCCTGAGGACCACCACGCGCACATCCCGCCGCCAGTAGAGGCCGACGAAGAAGTCCCTGAGCTCCTCGACGAGGCGGGGGTTGAGGGCGTTCAGCCGCTCCGGGCGGTTCATGGTCGCCCAGGCGACCTGGTCCTCGATGCGGACGTCCAGGTGTTCATAGGTCATCAGTCGGCCTTTCCGGTCTTCAGGCGGTCCCGGACAGCCTCGGCCGCCTTCAGGACGCGAAGGGCGTTGCCGCCCCAGATCTTGTTGATGTCCGCCTGCGTGTAGCCGGCGGCGACCAGGCGGCGCGTGATCTCGGGATAGCCCGTCACGTCCTCCAGTCCCTCGATCCCGCCCCCGCCGTCGAAATCGCCCGAAACGCCGACATGGTCCGGACCCACCACCGCGAGGGCGTGAATCATGTGCTTCATGAAGTCGTCCATGTTGGCCCTCGGGACCGGCCAGCGGGCGTCGATGGACTTGCGACCCTCGGCGAAGGCGCGGCGCTGGGCCGGGGTCATGTCCCTGCCGTTGACGCCCAGGGACCGGGCGAGCTCCGCCAGCGCGGCTTCTCTTTCGGGGATGCGCGGGGTCGGGACCATGTAGGCCGAGAAGGCGTTGATCTGGATGACGCCGCCCTTGGCCGCCAGGGCCTTCAGGCGGGCGTCGTCGATGTTGCGAGGGTGGTTGAAGACGTCCTTGCAGCCCGAGTGCGACAGGATGATGGGCGCCTCCGAGAGGGCGATCATCTGGTCCAGGGCCTGGTCGCTGGCGTGGCTGGCGTCGATCACCATGCCGAGCCGGTTCGCCTCGGCCACGAAGGTGCGGCCTGCGGGAGACAGCCCGCCCCATTCGGGGGCGTCCGTCGCGGAGTCCGCAAGGTCGCTGTTGCGGAAATGGACCGGTCCGATCATCCGCACCCCGAGGTCGTGGAAGGTCTTCATCAGCGTGAGGTCGCCGGCGACCGGCGAACCGTTCTCCATGCTCATGAAGACGAAGCGCTTCTTGCGGGCGAGGATGGCCGCAGCGTCGTCTGCGGCCAGGGCCAGTTCGAACTGTGCGCCATGCCGCGCCACCATCTCGCGGATCTCCATGGCCCGGAACACGGCGTGGTCCCGGGCGGCCGCATTACCGGCCGCCCCCCTCGGCCCCTGGGGCGTGAAGACGGCGAAGAAACCCCCGTCGACCCCGCCCTCGATCATCCGCGGGAGGTCGACCTGGCTGTCGTCCAGCACCCGGTCGTGGCGATCCAGGATGCTCCAACCGGGCCGCCCAAGGTTCGCGGGCGTGTCGAAGTGGGTGTCGAGGACGACCGCCGCCTCGTGCATGCGACGGGCGTCCGGCGCGGCGGCGGCGGGAAGGGCGAGGAGAAGCGCCGCAAGGGCGGTGGCGAGGGCGGTGGGGGACCTGTCAGGCACGATGGAGACTCCGGGTGGGGCGACACCCTGACTCCTCGCCTCCCGCCGGCGCAAGCCCTCCCGGCGGGGCGGCGCCTCAGGCGCGCTGGTTCAGCGTGATCGAGGTGGCGAGGCTGAGGGCGTGGGCCTGCGCGCCCGGCCCGTATCCCACCGCCTTGGTGCGCTGGGCGGCGACCTCATTGGCGATGGCCTGGACGAGGCCCTCGGTGACCGTGCGGGCGGCTTCCAGGGCGCGTCCCTGCCGGGCCAGCACCGCGTCGAAGGCCTCGGTGGCGCGCATGAGGCGGGTCCGGTCCTCGGCGTTCGCCGGGGCGATCAGGTCGGGGTTCGCCCGGATCCGCGCCGACTCGTGACGGTAGAGGTTGGCCAGCCTGGACGTCTCCTCGACCAGGGCGGCGGCGTCCTGGGGCCGGTGGGACTCGAAGGCCTGGGCCTCGGCGGCGATGAGCTCCGTCAGGCGTTCTGTCAGGGCGATCAGCTGGTGGACGCGCTCACCGGCGGTGTCTGCGGACAAGGCCATGGTCATTCTCCTAGCTGAGCCCCTGAAGCTTGAGCATTTCCGCCTGGACCGGGCCGGCGAGGCCGACCCCGCCGGAGCGGGTGATCTGGCGCGCCATGGCGTCGCTCAGGAAGGAGCGGAAGGCGGCTTCCCCCGCCCCGCCGCTGAAGGCCCCGTCGGTCTCAAGGCCGGTGAACATCTGGCCGATCATCACGGACAGGAAGGAGGACTCGAAGTCCTGGGCCGCCTGAGCGATCCGCCGGCGCTGGACGTCCTCGGCCGGGGTCATGAGGGGGGAGGGGGCGGACCCCGGGGCAACGGCTGTGGTCATCACATCACCTCGATGTCGGCCTGGAGGGCGCCTGCGGCCTTGATGGCCTGAAGGATGGAGATCATGTCCCGCGGGGTGACCCCGAGGGCGTTCAGGCCGGCGACCAGGCTCGAGAGCGAGGCGCCGTTCTTCAGGGTGATGAGCTGCTTGCCCTTCTCTTCCTCCACGTCGACGGTCGACTGGGGCGTGACCGTGGTCTGGCCGAGGGCGAAGGCGTTGGGCTGGCTGACCGCCGGGGTTTCCTGGACCCGGATGGTCAGGTTGCCCTGGGCGATGGCGACGGTGGAGATCCTGACGTTCTCGCCCATGACGATCACGCCCGCGACCTCGTCGATCACCACCTTGGCCGGCTCGTCCGTGTCCACCGGCAGGTTCTCGATCCGCGAGATCATGGCGACCATGTTCACGCCCACGGGCGGCCGCATGGTGATGATGGTGGGGTTCTCGACGATCGCCGAGCCGGGATAGACGCCGTTGACGGCCTCAGCCACCCGGCGGGCGGTGGTGAAGTCCGGATTGCGCAGGGTCATGCGCATCTGGGGCATGGAGGCCAGCTGGAAGCCCAGTTCGCGCTCGACGATGGCCCCGCCGGCGATTCGCCCTGCCGTCGGCACGCCCTTGGTGACGGAGCTGCCCGAGGCCCCACCGGCGGAAATGGCTCCGGTCTGCACCGTGCCCTGGGCGACGGCGTAGGCCTCGCCGTTGGCGCCCATCAGGGGGGTGACCAGGAGGGTGCCGCCGAGCAGGCTCTTGGCGTCGCCCATGGCCGAGACGGTGGCGTCGATCGGCGCGCCGGCCGTGGTGAAGGGCGGCAGCCGCGCGGTCACCATCACCGCGGCGACGTTCTTGGTGTTGAGGTTGGTCTCGCGGATGTTGACGCCGAGCCGCTCCAGCATGGCCTCGAGGCTCTGCCGGGTGAAGGGGGCGTTCCGCAGGGAGTCTCCCGTGCCGTTCAGGCCGACGACCAGTCCGTAGCCGACCAGCATGTTGTCGCGGACGCCCTCGAACTCGACGATGTCCTTGATGCGCGAGCGGGCTTCGGCCTGTCCGGCGGTCGCCGCCAGGAAGAGGGCGCCGGCGAGGGCGAGACGGAATGCGCGGCTGCGTCGGAACATCGGATCGTCTTTGAGGCAGTGAAACCCATCCACGCCCCTGCGAAGGTCATGCCAGTCCAGGCGCGCGGAAAACCCCTTAAGAGTCAGTGGTTCGCGCCGGGTTCGCTCGGGTCGACCTCCAACCGATCGGCGCCGGGTGCAGAAATTGCCCGGCATTAACCATACCTCAAGCCCGTCCCGTGTAAGGTGTCTTCATGAAGGTCAACGGTCCCAAGGGCATCGCTTCCGGCCCCGCCTCAGGGCGCAGGGCGGGCGCAGCCGGCGGCGGGTTCTCCGTCCAGGGCGCAGGGCCCGCAGGCCCGGCCGCCCCCACCGCGCCGACCGCCGGCGCCGCCGGATTGATGGGGGTCGAGGCCCTGCTCGCCCTGCAGGATGTCGGCGGTCCCCTGGAGGGCCGGCGACGTTCGGTGCGCCGTGCGGAGCGTCTCATCGATGTCCTCGACGACCTCCGTGTGGCCCTGATCGACGGGGTGATGAGGCCTGACCAGGTCCGCGCCCTGGCCTCGGCCATCGCCGAGCAGAGGGCGGCGACAGGCGACCCCCGGCTGGAGGCGATCCTTGACGAGATCGAGACCCGGGCGGCGGTCGAAATGGCCAAGCTGGAGATGCGCGGCCTCGCCTCCTGACACCCCGTTTGTTGGACGTTGCGCGCGCAATCGGGTTTGATATAAGCCGCCCAGATTCAGGCCTCAGGGCCCGGGGGGGTGAAATGCCAATGTCCAAGGCCGACGTCTTGGCGAATGAGCCGCAGTATCGTCCCAGGGACGACGAGCCGTTCATGAACGAGCGGCAACTTGAGTACTTCCGACGCAAGCTGCTGGCCTGGAAGGACGAAATCCTCCGGGAATCCCGCGAGACCGTGGCCCACCTCCAGGCGGAGACGGAGAACCATCCCGACCTCGCCGACCGGGCGACCTCCGAGACCGACCGGGCCCTCGAGCTCCGCACCCGGGACCGGCAGCGCAAGCTCATCTCGAAGATCGACGAGGCGCTGCGTCGCATTGACGACGGCTCCTACGGCTACTGCGAGGAGACCGGCGAGCCGATCGGGCTGGCGCGTCTCGATGCGCGACCGATCGCCACCCTGAGCCTCGAGGCCCAGGAGCGACATGAAAGGCGTGAACGGGTTCATCGTGACGATTGAGCCCTCGGCGCTCCCGCGTATCGATCCCTTCTACGCCATAGGTCTCAGCGTCCTCGCCCGCCGGCTGGAGTCCGAGGGGGCGAGCATCATCCACATGGAGTTCGGCCAGCCCTCGACCGGGGCGCCGTCGGCCGCCATCGCAGCGGCCCACCAGGCCCTGGACTCCGACCCGGGCAGCTACTGGGAGAGCCAGGACCTCAAGGCCCGGCTCAGCCGCCACTATCTCGAGACCTACGGCGTCGACCTGCCGGCCGGTCGCATCCTGCTGACCTGCGGGGCCTCGCCGGCCCTTGTCCTGGCCCTGTCCTCCAGGTTCGCAGCCGGCGACCGGGTCGCCCTCGCGCGGCCGGGTTACGTCGCCTACCGGAACACCCTGAGGGCGCTCCACCTCGAGCCCGTGGAGATTCCCTGCGGCCCGGCCGAAGGCTATCAGCTGACCGCCGAGGCCCTGGGGCGGATCGAGGGGCCCCTCGCGGGCGCGATCATCGCCAGCCCCGCCAATCCCACCGGCTCCATCCTGCCGCCGGCGGAGCTCGAGGCCATTGTCCGCACCTGCGAGGCGCGGGGCCTTGGCCTCATCTCCGATGAGATCTACCACGGCCTGTCCTACGGCGAGCGCGCACGCTCCGTGTTGGAGTTCACCGACCAGGCCTTTGTCGTGAACAGCTTTTCCAAGTATTTCAGCATGGTGGCCTGGCGGCTCGGCTGGCTCGCCGCGCCGACGGCCCATGCCGACCGGGCCAGGGCGCTGATCGGCAACCTCTTCCTGACGCCGCCTTCGCTCAGCCAGCACGCCGCCCTCGCCGCCTTCGACTGCCGCGAGGAACTGGAGGCGAACCTGGAGGTCTACCGGCGCAACCGGACCGTGATCCTGGAGGCGCTTCCGAGGCTGGGCCTGGCCACCATCGCCCCGCCTGACGGGGCCTTCTACATCTATGCGGATGTCGGCCACCTGACCGACGACAGCCTCGCCTTCTGCGAGCGCATCCTCCGGGAGACCGGCGTCGCGGTGGCCCCGGGAGTCGACTTCGATCCCGTCGAGGGCCGGCGCTTCATCCGCATCAGCTTTGCTGTCTCGACCGACCTGGTCCGCGAGGGCGTCGAACGCCTCGTTCCCTGGTTCGCCGCCCAGCCCGCCCGCGCCTGACCCGCGCCGTCCCCCCGGCGCACTTGACCCGGCCGTTCCGCGCCGGAATTCTCACCCTGTCGCCCGCTGCCGGGCGAGGGAGGCTCCCGACCCATGCACGCCCTGGCGCGGTTCCTGACAGACCAGCAGCTCTGGCTGGTTGGCCTCACCCTCTTCATCCTTATGGTCGTCGTCCGGTCGCTCGCGGAGCGGATCCGCCGCAAGCGTTCGACCTCTGTCGGCGCCGGCCTGTCCCAGGCCGGGGAGGGGCTCATCGCAACCAGCGTGGTCGGGCTGCTTTCCCTGCTGATCGCCTTCACCTTCTCGCTTGCCCTGGCCCGGCATGAGCTTCGCCGGACCCTGGTGGTGGAGGAAGCCAACGCCATCGGCGTGGCCTACATGCGCGCCCAGCTGCTGGGGGAGCCCTACCGCACCGACCTCAGCAACATCATCATCTCCTACGCCCAGGTCCGGCGGGTCAGCGGGGAGCTTGCGGGCCCGTCCCAGCTGGCCGCGCAGGAGCATTCGGAGGCCCTGCAGGCGCCGCTCTGGCAGAAGACCGCCGAGGCGACGCGATCTTCCCAGCCGCCGGCCCTCGCCAACTTCCTGGTGCAGAGCGTGACCCGGATGATCGAGGTGGAATCACAGCGAAAGGCCGCGCTGGCGGCGCGGATCCCGCCGGCCGTCCTCTTCGCCCTGATGGGCTTTTCCGTAGGCGTCGCGGGCATGCTCGGATACGTCGCCGCCGGCGCCCACGCCCACCGCAAGCGGATCGCCTACGTGATGTTCTCCCTCGTGACCCTGGCCTTTCTGCTGATCCTCGACCTCGACCGGCCGGGAGACGGCCTGATCACGGTCTCGGAAGCCAACATGAACGACATGGTCCGGGCGCTTCCGTCCTTCTCGATCCGGGACGAGGCGCGCTGAATCCGGGGGCCCGGCGACTGGCGGGGCGCGGCGGTCGGGGCTAAAGGTCAGGACATGAGCCGGTCCATCGTCATCGCCGCCGTCCAGGCCAACCCCACGGTTGGCGCCATCGCCGCCAACGAGGCGCTGGCGCGCCAGAAGCTCTCCGAGGCCCGCGCCGCAGGGGCCGACCTGGCCGTCTTCCCCGAACTCTTCATCAATGGCTACCCGCCCGAGGACCTCGCCCTGAAGCCGGCCTTCTGGCGCGCCGGGCAGGAGGCCGTGGAGCGCCTTGCGCGCGAGACCGACGACTCCTTCGCCGCCCTCATCGGCGTGATCTGGCCTGCCGATGGTCCCGGTCGCCGGCCCCGCAACGGCCTGGCCTTCCTCGCCGGCGGCGAGGTCCGGGGCGTCGCCTTCAAGACCGACCTGCCGAACTATGGCGTCTTCGACGAGAAGCGGGTCTTCGAGCCCGGCGACGGTCCGAAGGTGTTCACCTGGAAGGGAGTCCGGCTGGGGGTCCCGATCTGCGAGGACATCTGGACCTCCGCCGTCTGCGCCGACCTCGCGGCCCAGGGCGCTGAAATCCTCGTCGCCCCGAACGGCTCGCCCTACCGGCGCACCGCCGACCGCGAGCGGACCGAGATCGCCAGGGCCCGCGTGGCCGAGACAGGCCTTCCCCTCGTCTACCTGAACGAGGTCGGCGGCCAGGACGAACTGGTGTTCGACGGGGCCTCCTTTGCCCTCGACGGCAGGGGCCGGGAGGAGATGCGCCTGCCGATGTTCGAGGAAGCCATCGGGATCATGCGCTGGACCGAGGGCCCCGAGGGCTGGACGGCGACGGGCTCCCCCCTCGCCGGATGGATGGACGGGCCCGGCGAAATCTACCACGCCATGGTGGTGGGCCTGCGGGACTATGTGAACAAGTCGGGTTTCCCCGGCGTGCTGCTTGGCCTGTCCGGGGGCGTGGACTCGGCGATCACCGCGGTGGTCGCCGCGGACGCCCTGGGACCGGACCGGGTGCGCTGCTTCATGCTTCCCTCCCGCTACACCAGCCGGGAGAGCCTGGAGGACGCTGAGGACTGCGCCCGGCGGCTGGGCGTGCGCCTCGACGAGATCCCGATCTCGCCGGCGGTGGACGCCTTCGCGGGCATGCTGGGCCCGCTTTTCGAGAACCGGCCGCCGGACCTGACAGAAGAAAACATCCAGGCCCGGATCCGCGGCCTGCCCCTCATGGCCCTCTCGAACAAGCTGGGCTCCATGCTTCTCACGACGGGCAACAAGAGCGAGATGGCGGTGGGATACGCCACCCTCTATGGCGACATGTGCGGCGGCTACAACGTGCTCAAGGACCTCTACAAGACCGAAGTCTACGAGGTCTGTCGCTGGCGCAACGCCAATGATCCCTTCGGGGTCGCCCGGGACCCGATCCCGGAGCGGATCCTCACCAAGCCGCCGTCGGCCGAACTCCGCCCCGACCAGAAGGACCAGGACAGCCTGCCCGAGTACGCCGACCTCGACGCCATCCTGCATGGCCTTGTCGAGGAGGAGGCCTCCCTCGACGAGATCGTGGCGAGGGGTTTCCCGCGGGAGACGGTGGAGCGGGTCCAGCGGCTCCTCTACGGCTCGGAGTACAAGCGCCGGCAGGCCGCCCCGGGCGTGAAGATCGGCCTGAAGGCGTTTGGCCGGGATCGCCGCTACCCCATCGTCAACGGGTTCCGCGACAGGGTCACGGGCGGATGAGGCGCGGGCCCGGGACGCTGGGAAGCCGGCTTCTCGGCCTGTCCCTGGCGCTCGCCGCCGCCGCCTGCAGCCCGGCGGGCGCGCCGCCTGTCCCCGGCGCTGCGCGCCAGGACGAGGCGGGCTATCTGCCGCCGCCGGTCATCGAACGCATCGAAGCGGCCGGGACGGCCACGCGCCTCGAGGGAAGGTCGCCCGCAGGAGCCAGGGTCCGCCTCGCCGCGCCCGCCGGCGGGGAATTCGTGACCCAGGCGGACTCCTCGGGGCGTTGGAGCCTTGAGGTTCCGGGGGCCGGGCAATCCCGGGTCCTGGGGCTGTCCCAAATCGTCGAGGGGCGGACGACACAGGCCGAGGGGTACGTCTTCCTGGCGCCGGACGGATCCGCCTGGCTCCTGCGGTCCGGGGGCGCGGCGCGGACGCTCGGTCCGGGAACAGCCCGCGGCCTCGTGATCGACTATGACCGAAGCGGCGGCGCCGTCGTCTCGGGCGCCGGTCCCGCCAACGCCCTTCTGGTCGCCCAGCTCGACGGCCGCCGGGCCGGGGAGGGGCGCGTGGACGCCGCCGGTCGGTTCGAGATCCGCCTGAACGGACCCGCGCCCATGGGCGAGAGCCGGCTCCGCGTCTTTGGAGAGGGGCTGAACCTCGAGACGCTGCTCAGGCTGTCGCCGCCGTCCCCGCCGGCGGCGGGACCCGTCAGTGTGCAGGATCGCGGGGAGGGGCTGAGGATCGACTGGATGACACCCGCCGGGGGCGTCCAGACCACCCAGGTCCTGCGGTGAGGTTCGCCTGATGGCCTTCCACCACGGCGCCCGCCCCGGAACCGTAACCCCCGCTGCGGATGCCCGTTTCGACTTCTGGGGGTCCATGGCCGACCTCTGGCGGCTTGTCCTGCGCAGCGGCGCGCCCGGCCTGGCCTGGCGGATCGGCCTCGCCCTGGTGCTGATCTTCATCGGCAAGGCCGCAGGGGTCGCAGCCCCCGTCCTGCTGGGCGAGGCGATCAACCGCCTGTCGGACCTGCGTCCGTCCGGGACCGCCCTGGCCCTGGGCGGCGGTTTCCTGCTGCTGGCCCTGGGGTTCGCGGGCCTCCGGCTGGTCGCCGCCGCCGCCCCGAACCTGCGCGAAATCATCTTCACCCCGGTGTCCCAGGCCACAATGGCCCGCGCGGCCGAGGAGAGCTTCGGCCATGTCCTGACCCTGTCCCTCGACTACCACCAGGGCAAGCAGACAGGCTCCCTGGCGCGCATCATCGACCGGGGCTCGCGGTCCACCGACTTCCTGATCCGGAGCGTGGTCTTCAACCTCGGACCCACGGCCCTGGAACTCGTCCTCGCCATGGCGGTCATGGCCAATCGCCTCGACTGGCGCTTTGCCGCGGCGACCTTCGTCACCATCGTCATCTACGCGGTCCTGACCTTCCGGATCACCGACTGGCGGCTTTCGCACCGCCGTGAGCTCAACCTCGCCGACGGCAAGGCCGCGGGCCTGTCCGTCGACGCCCTCATGAACTTCGAGACCGTCAAGGCCTTCGGGCAGGAAAGACGCACGGTGCGCGGCTACGCGGCGGCCCTCGCCGACTATGTCCGGGCGGCGGTGCGCGCCAACACCTCCCTGTCCTTGCTGAACGCCGTCCAGGCCCTCGTCCTGAACGTCGGCCTCGCCCTCATGGTCCTGCTGGCGGGGCTCGAGGTGCTTGAGGGGCGGATGCGCCTGGGCGACGTCACCACGGCCGTCCTCCTCGTCATCGGTCTCTACCAGCCGCTGAACATGCTCGGCTTCAACTACCGGGAGATCCGCCAGGCCTTCATCGACATGGAGCAGATGGTGGAAATCGGCCGGGCCGTTCCGGACGTGGCCGAGCCGGCCGCGCCAAAGTCCCTGCCGCCCGCCTCCGGGAAGGGCGCCCGCCTGGCCTTCCGTGGGGTCGCCTACCGGCATGGCGCCCGGACCCTCGGCCTGGAGGACGTCACCTTCGAGGCCCCGCCGGGGACGACCACCGCCCTTGTCGGTCCCTCCGGCGCCGGAAAGACGACGATTGTCCGGCTGGCCCTTCGGCTGGTCGACCCGGCCGCCGGCGTCGTCACCCTGGATGGGGTCGACCTGCGGGACCTCACCCGGGCGGAACTGAGGCGGGCGACGGCCCTCGTCCCCCAGGACGTGGCCCTGTTCAATGATACCCTGGGGGCGAACATCGCCTTTGCGCGTCCGGACGCCACGGAGGCGGAGATCCTGGCGGCGGCGGAGGCCGCGGAACTGGGGCCCTTCATCCGCGCGACTCCCGGTGGGCTTGAGGTGCGGGTCGGCGAACGGGGGCTCAAGCTGTCCGGCGGCGAACGCCAGCGGGTGGGCATCGCCCGGGCCCTCCTGGCCGATCCGAGGCTCCTCGTCCTCGACGAGGCGACCTCAGCCCTCGACGGCCCGACCGAGGCCGCCATTCAGGACACTCTGCGCAGGGTCCGCCGGAACCGGACGACCCTGGTGGTCGCCCACAGGCTGTCGACCATAGTCGACGCGGACCAGATCCTCGTCCTGCGGGAGGGCCGCATCGTCGAGAGAGGCGATCACGCCGCCCTGCTGGCCAGGGACGGCGAGTACGCCGCCCTCTGGCGCCGCCAGACCCGAGAGGCCTGACGCCCCACCTCCGGGCGGATTACTCCGCCGGGGTGGGGGAGGGCGACTCCGGTCCGCCCTGGGGTATCCGGACGCCCTCATAGGCGCGGCGGCGCGCCCTCAGGCCCACCTTGCTGCGGATGGCGTCGAAGACGGTCCCGAAGCGCTCGGACATCACCTTCGGCATGGCCAGCATGACCGGCGTGACCACCAGGGTGAGCAGGGTGGCGAAGGTGAGGCCCCAGACCACGGCGGCGGACAGCTGGACCCACTGGCCCGACCCGGGCGCCTGGTACTCGAGCACCAGGTTGTGGAAGTTCGGGTGCAGCTGGAACATCAGCGGCAGCAGCCCGACAACCGTCACCAGGGTCGTCAGCATGACGGGGCGGAACCGCTGGGCGGAGGCCCGGACGGAGGCTTCGTGGGCGTCGTACCCCGCGCGCTTCAGCTGGTAGAAGCTGTCGACCAGCACGATGTTGTGGCCCACGACCACCCCGGCGAGGGCCACCACGCCCGTCCCCAGCATGATCACCGAGATGTAGTTGAAGGTGTTGGCGAAGTTGATCACCACGCCCAACAACACCCCTACCGTCGACAGGAGCACCGCAAACAGGGTGACGGCGACGCCCCAGAAGCTGTTGAACTGCCAGAGCAGGATGATCATCATCATGAACATCGCTGCGAAGATGGCGGTGATGAAGAACAGCACGGCTGCGCGGCCCTCCTCGTCGGCGCCCGTGAACTTCCACTTCACCGAAGGGTCGATGGGCGCCTTTTCAAGCCAGGGCTTGAGCTCTGCGATCTTCTGGTTGGCGGCGATGCCCTTGGGCACGTTGGCCTGGACCACGACCAGGCGCTGGCCATCGCGGCGCTGGATCTGGGTCACCTGCTGCGCCGGCTGGCGGTCCACGAAATAGCTCGCCGGGACCGGTCCGAAGGGGGTTCCGATCTTCAGCGAGTCGAGGGCGTCGAGGTTGCGGCCCTCGGGCGTGAAGCGCACCCGGATGTCCAGTTCGTCCTCGGCGTCGTTGGGCCGGAACCTGCCGACCAGGACCCCCGTGGTGGTGTACTGGATCGCCTGCCCGACGGTCAGGACGTCGACCCCGTAGCGGCCAGCCGCCTCACGGTCGACGGCGAGGTTCCATTCGATGCCGGGCGAGGTCCGGTTGTCCTCGAGTTCGATGATCTTGGGATCCGAGGCCAGCTTGGCCTTGATCACTTCCGCGGCCTTGTTGAGGGCTTCGGGGTTGTTGCTCCGCAGCTCGACCTGGATGGCCTTGCCGGTCGGGGGGCCGCCCTGGGGTTCGCGGACCTCGGTCTCGATCCCGGGAATGCCGACGACCCGCCGGCGGACTTCCTCGGCGAGTTCCGAGCCCTTCAGGCCCAGCCGGACCCGGTCCTCGTACTTGAGGAACTCGACCTCCATGGTGCCGATCGTATCGTTGGGTGCGCCGAAGCGGCCGCCGCCGAAGCTTGAGCCGCTGCCGCCGCCGGCCCGGACGTAGAGGGCGCGAACACCCTTCATTCCCAGGAGCTTCTGCTCGACCTGCCGGACCAGGGCGTCCTGCGCGGGGGCGTTCAGGTTCCCGCGCGCCTTGACGTAGACCTGCACGCTCTCGGGGTCCTCATCGAGGAAGAACTCGATCCGGTGCGGGGTCTTGGCGAACCAGACAAACACCACGACCACGACCAGGAAGGTCGCGCCGAGCACCCGGAAGGGGTGATGGGACAGGAAGTCCACGGTCCGGGCGTACCAGCCCATGAAGCCGGTCATCTGGGTGGGATCACCCCGCTCGGCCTTCTCCAGTTCGGCCAGTTCCGCGGCGTCCGCCCGGCGTTCCTTGGCGAAGACGGACCCGAGGGCCGGGGTGAAGATCAGTGCGATGAAGATCGATGCGCCCAGCACGAAGAACAGGGTCAGGGGCAGGAAGCTCATGAACTTCCCGGCCACCGAGTTCCAGAACATGAAGGGCACGAAGGCGCAGAGGGTGGTCAGGGTGCCGTTCAGCACGGGCCAGAACATGCGCTTGCCGGCGACGGTGAAGGCCTCGACCTTGTTCATCCCCTCGGCCATTTTTCGCTCGGCGTACTCGACGACGACGATGCCGCCGTCGACGAGGATGCCGACCGCCAGCACCAGGCCGAACATGACCATCTGGTTCAGGGTCACGCCGATCGCGTTCAGCATCATGAAGGCGATGGCGAAGCAGGCCGGGATGGCCAGGCCGACCATGAGGCCCTGCCTGACCCCAAGGCTGGCCACGATGATGACCATCACGAGGATGGTCGCCGAGAGCAGGCCGCCCTCAAGGACGAGAAGGGTGCGTTCGATGAACTCGGACTCGTCAAAGGTGTAGTCGACCTTGACCGTCGAGGGCCATGACTTCTGTTCCGCCTCCACGGTCTTGCGGACCGCCTTGACGGTGTCCAGCACATTGGCGCCGGCTCGTTTCGAGACCGTGATCGAATAGGCCGGCTCGCCGTTGTAGCGGGCGATGAAGGTCGGGTCCTTGAACGTCCGCCGGACGTCGCCGATGTCGCCGACCGTGATCAGCCGGTCGCCGTTCCGCTTGATCGGCAGGGACAGGATGTCCTCCGGCTTCTCGATGACGCCGGGCACCTTGACCGCGAACTTGCCCTGTCCGGTCAGCATGTCGCCGGCAGGCACGAGCTGGTTGTTGCGGGCGATGACCTGGGCGAGCTCGCCGGAGGTGACCTTGTAGGTCTCCATCCGGATGGGATCGACGGTGACCTCGAGGAACTCCTCCCGCGCACCGGAAACCTCGGCCTGGAGGACGCCGGGCAGGGACTCCAGGCGGTCCCGCAGGGCGTTGGAAATCCTTACGAACTCCCGTTCCGGAGCCGGTCCGGACAGCACGATGCCGATCACCGGCTGGTCGGTGAAGTTGGCTTCCTGGATGATCGCTTCCTCGGCGTCGGGCGGGAAGCGGCCCCGGGCCAGGTCGACCTTGGCGCGCACGTCCTGGAGGGCGCGGTCCTTGTCGAAGTCGGGTTCGAACTCGAGGGTCACGAAGGCCGAGCCC
Source organism: Phenylobacterium parvum (assembly GCA_029977805.1). Taxonomy (GTDB): domain Bacteria; phylum Pseudomonadota; class Alphaproteobacteria; order Caulobacterales; family Caulobacteraceae; genus Phenylobacterium; species Phenylobacterium parvum_A. Next base: position 18,699 of record JAPOKE010000010.1, read on the forward strand.
TGCCGGGCGACGGCGTTCATCTGCTTGAGTCCCTCGATGGACTGGAGGTTGGTCTCCAGCGGCTTGACGAGCAGGCGCTCCGCGTCCTCGGGGCTCACGCCGGGATAGGGGACGATCACCGCCACGAAGGGCAGGGTGATGTTGGGGTTCGCCTCCCGGGGCATGGTGTTGTAGGCGATCAGTCCGAAGATCGACGCGATCAGCGTCACGCCGAGGACCACCTTGCGGCGCTTGATGGCGCCTTCGATCAGGGCTCCGATCATGTGCCGGTCCTCCTCAGCGGGCCGCAGTCACGAGGACCTTCTGGCCCTCGGCGACGTAGGACTGTCCAACGGTGATGATCCGCACCGGGCCGCGCAGGCCGGTGACCCAGGCGCCCTGCGGCGTCTCCTCGATCAGGGTCAGGGGGGCGAAGCGCACGATGTTCGCCTCGTCCACGTAGCGGACGCCCTGACGGCCTGCGGAATCGAGCACCAGATTCGACACCTGGATGAGGTGGGCGGGGCCCTGGCCGGCGCTGATGCGCACCTCGGCGCTCAGGCCGGACCGGGCGGAGAGCTTGGGATTGCGGGCGGTGATCTCGACCCGGTAGGTCCGGGTCTGCGGATCGGCGTCGCGGGCGATGTAGCGGACGGTCCCGTTGAAGGTTTCCCCGCCGACCAGGGTGGCCACCGCCTGGGCGCCGACGCGGAACTTGCCGGCCTCGGTCTCGGGCAGGTCGGCGACGATGAGCAGGGGGTCCAGCTCGATCATGGTGCCGCAGGGCTGGCCGGGGGCCAGGTAGGTCCCGATCTCGGCGTCGCGGCGGTCGAACACCCCGTTGAAGGGCGCGCGGATGTTGGTCTGCTCGAGGGCGATCTCGGCCTGGCGGAGGGCGGCGCGGGCGCTGTCCAGGTTGGCCTGGTCCTGCAGGACCTGGGTCTGGGAGCGATAACCCTTGGCGGAGAGTTCCTCCGTGGCCTGGCGGGTCAGTTCCCGCGAGCGGACCGCGGCGCGCGCCTGGGCGAGGCCCGCCTCGCGGGCGTCGACGTTGAGGCGGCAGAGAACCGCGCCACGGTTGACATAGGCCCCTTCGACGGCGGGGGTGGCGGCGACGATGCCGGCCGTCTCGGACCTCACCACGACCGTCCGGGCGGCTTCGGTCCTCCCGCGGACCCTCACGCTGTAGGGGTGCACGCCCTCCGGGGTCGTCGTGACCTGGACCGAGGGCTGCGCCACCGCGGCCTGGCCGGCGGCCTGGCTCTTCGGCGCCGGCTCGCGGCTCATCTTCGCCTTGTTCAGCAGCGTTCCGGCGAGGAACAGGAGGATCACCACGGCGACAATGCCGATGGCGAACTTGTGGGCGGAGGTCAGACGCATTCTCATCCCCGGAACATGAAGCGGGACGCCGGCCGCCCGTCTTCGGGTCGGCGGCCCCCGGCGCTGCGCCTGTTGGCGCTGGCTGCTAATGATGCGAACTTGGAGTCCAGACAAATGAATTCGCGGATAGGATTGCTGCACTGCGGAAATCCTGTCCCGACGTGTCCTCCGCGTCGCTCTCCGGGGCTTCGCGGGTCCGCCAGACAAGGGGAATCCACATGCGCTACCTGCACACCATGGTCCGGGTCCGGGACCTCGACGCCTCGCTCAGGTTCTACTGCGACCTGCTGGGCCTCGAGGAGGTCTCCCGCAGCGAGAGCCCCCAGGGCCGCTTCACCCTGGTCTTCCTCTGCGCGCCCGGCGACCGCGAACTGGCCAGGGAGCGCCGCGCCCCGACGGTGGAGCTGACCTACAACTGGGACCCCGAGGACTACCAGGGCGGCCGGAACTTCGGTCACCTCGCCTACGCCGTCGAGGACATCTACGCGACGTGTGACCGTCTCCAGTCGGGGGGCGTCACGATCAGCCGGCCGCCGCGGGACGGGCGGATGGCCTTTGTCCGGTCGCCGGACGGGATCTCCATAGAGCTGCTGCAGGCCGGTCCGGCCCTGGCCCCGGCCGAGCCCTGGGCCTCCATGCCCAATGTCGGCGCCTGGTGATCAGGCCTCGGGGTAGCCGAACCGTCGAACCCAGGGGGCGAGCGTGGCCAGGGGGTCTGCAAGCCGCTCGGCATAGGGCCGCCAGGCGCCGCCGCCGTCGGTCCTGAGGCCGCCCGCCAGCTGCGCCGCGGATGGCGTGGCGATCGCCCGCTCCGCATTCCGGGCCCCGACATCCCGCATGGCGTCGGTCCACTCGACCCCGATCGTCCGGCAGATCGACTGCATGACGCCGTCGAAGTCGGCCAGCAGGGCCTCATGCCGCAGGAAGGTCCAGGGCGCGGCCGCCTCCGCCTGAACCCGCATGGAGAAGGTCATGACTGCGTCGTAGAACCCCGCCGCCGACCTCAGGTCGAGCAGGTGGTACATGGGCGCGCTCATCTGGAACCTGCGGCGCCAGCACGAGAACAGCACGTCCCGGGGATCGCGCACGGCGAACAGGATGGTCGCCTCGGGGAACAGGCGCTGGATGAGCGGCAGCTTCAGGCTGTTCAGCGGGTAGCGGTCGAGGAAGACCTTGCCCTCCGGCGACAGCCCCGCCTCCCGGACGCGGGTCCAATAGGCGTCCCGGAACGCCGCGAGGTCCGCAGGCCCGGCTCCCGACAGGTCCGACAGGTCGGTGGGGTCCCGGAGATAGCGACGCACGCCATCGGCGAGGGCTTCCTGTTCTTCCAGGGCGACCACGTCCGGCGAGCCGGTGAGGGCGGCCTCCAGCAGGGTCGTGCCCGACCGCGGGAAGCCGAGAAGGAACACATGGCTGCGGGCCGGGCCCGCAGGGAGTTCTCCGGCGGCGGGCTTCAGCCGGCCGGGGTTCCGCGCGATCCAGCCGTCCATCCGGCGGGTATGCTCCAGGGCCCCCGTTCCCGCAAAGCGGTGGGCGTAGTGCCGCCTGAGGATGTCATTGCCTCCCGACCAGGCCCCGAAGGCCGCCAGGCGGTCGCCCCGGGCGTCCAGAACGTCGCCGAGGAGGTTGAGGGCGTCCGCCGTCCCCACCCCGGGCAGCCGCGGATCGGAGACGAGTTTCCGCAGGCGGGCCTCGGCGGCCTCGAGGCGGCCGTCATCCGCCTCCGCCCGGGCCTTGGCCATGAGGGCGTCGGCTGCGTCGGGCGCCTTCTCCAGCACCCTGTCAGCGAGGCTCTCGGCCTCTTCGAAGGCGCCCCGGCGGGCGGCGATGACGGCAAGCCCGGCCAGGGCCGTCATCTGCGAGGGATCGAGGTCGAGGGCCCGCCGGTAGGCGCCGGCGGCCCTGTCGAGGCGGCCCGACGCGGCGAGGGCCTGCCCAAGGTTGGCGTGGGCGGGGGCGAAGTCGGGGACGATCCCGACCAGGTCCCGGAAGACGGCCTCGGCCTCGGACGCCGCCTCAAGGGTCAGGAGGCACAGGCCCAGGGCGTTGAGCACGCCGGGGTCCCGGGGTGCGAGGAAGCGGGCCCTCTGCAGCCGGACCAGGGCCTCTCCGGGCTTTCCCTCGGCCTCCAGCCGTCCTGCGGACAGGTTGAGCAGGGCGGGATGCTCGTAGCCCTCCGCAAGGGCCGACTCGGCGGCGGCGAAGGCGGCGGGCATGTCGCCGGAGGACAGGTGGACGCCGATGGCGTCGAGGACAGACTGGGGCGGCCGCGGCCCCGGCGGGGCGGCGGACGGTGTCGCCGCGGGCGCCGGTCCTGGCGCGACCCGGAAGCTGAACCCGGTCGAGAGCGGGCGGATGGGCGGCGGCTGGCTCATGCCTCGGTCTCCTCGGCCTCGACGCTGTGGCGGCCGCCCCAGGGGTCGGTCGCCGAAAGGCCCGTTTCGCCGGACTCGATCCAGGCCGGGCCTGCCGGAACCTTGCCGAACCCGCCGGGGATGTCGAGGACGTAGGTCGGCTGGCAAAGGCCGGAGTACCGGCCCCGGAGTCCCCGGACCAGGGCCTGGCCCTCCGCGATCGAGACCCGGAAGCGGGCGGTGCCCGGCGCGGGATCGGGATGGTGCAGGTAGTAGGGCCGAACCCCGCGCTCCACCAGGCCGCGCATCAACTCGCCCAGCACCTCGACCCGGTCGTTGACGCCCCGCAGGAGGACGGTCTGGCTGAGCAGCAGGGCGCCGGTCCCGCGAAGCCGGGCGAGGGCGGCGTCGGCCTCAGGGGTCAGCTCCCGCGGGTGATTGACATGGACGCCCACGGCCAGGGTCAGGCGCGAACCGGACAGGGCCCGGACAAGGGCCTCGGTCACCTGCCCGGGGGCGGCCACCGGAAGCCGGGTGTGCACCCTCAGGATCTTCACGTGCGGGATGCCGGCGAGGCGGCGAACGAGGTCCCCGATCCGTCGCGGCGAGAGGACCAGGGGGTCGCCGCCCGTGAGGATCACCTCCCAGACTTCCGGATGTCCCGCAATGTAGGCGAGGGCGGCGTCGAGCTCGGCCGGGGTCAGGCCGCCGGCGCCGCCGGGCCCCACCACTTCCCGCCGGAAGCAGAACCGGCAGTAGACCGCGCAGGCGTGCGTGGCGGTCAGCAGGAGGCGATCGGGATAACGGTGGACGATCCCCTTGACCGGGCTGTGGACGCCGTCGCCGATGGGGTCCGCCGTCTCGCCGGGCGCCACCTCCAGTTCCTCCGTCGAGGGCAGGTACTGCAGGCCTATGGGGTCTCCCGGATCCTGCGGGTCGATCAGGGCGGCCACGGCGGGCGTGAGGCCGACGGCGTAGCGGGCGGTCACCGCCTCGAGGGACGCCGCGGCGTCCCCGGTCACGAGGCCGGCCTCCAGGAGGTCGCCGGGGGACTTGAGCACGCCCTTCACCGGGAATCCGCCACGGGAGTCCAGAGGACGTCCTCGATCGTCCGTGCGCCAGTGGCCAGCATGACCAGCCGGTCGAAGCCCAAGGCGGCGCCGGACGCCTCGGGCATGACCGCCAGGGCCGCCAGGAAGTCCTCGTCGAGGGGATAGCGCTCCCCGTAGATGCGGGCCTTCTCGTCCATCTCGGCCTCCAGCCGGCGCCTCTGCTCGGCCGCATCGGTCAGTTCGCCGAAGGCGTTGGCCAGTTCAACCCCGCAGGCATAGAGCTCGAAGCGCTCCGAAACCCGCGGGTCATGCGGGCAGCGCCGGGCGAGGGCCGCCTCGGGCGCCGGATACGCGCAAAGTATCGTCGCCCGGCCATCCCCAAGGGTGGGCTCGATGCGTTCCACCAGCACCCGGCTGAACACGTCGCTCCAGGTGTCGTCCGCCGCCACCCGGACGCCGGCGGCGCGCGCCGCCCCGGCCAGGGCTAGGGCGTCGCCGGTCCCGTCCGGCGCAAGGGTGGCCAGGAGGTCGATCCCCGCCAGGTCCCGGAAGGCCTCGGCGAGGGTCAGGCGCTGCGGCTCCGCGAAGGGATCACAGGTCCGGCCGCGCCAGGTCAGGGTGCGCGTCCCCGCCGCCTCCGCCGCCAGGGCCAGCAGGGCGGCGCAGTCGGCCATCAGGACCTCCCAGCCTTCCCCGGCCCGGTACCATTCCAGCAGGGTGAACTCGGGGTGGTGCAGGGGACCGCGCTCCCGGTTCCGGAAGACCCGGGCGAAATCGAAGATCCGGGTCTCGCCAGAGGCCAGCAGCTTCTTGCAGGCGAATTCCGGCGAGGTGTGGAGGTAGAGGGGCGCCGCGCCGCCCTCCAGGGCCAGGGCCTCGGTGGCGAAGGCGTGCAGGTGGGCCTCGTTGCCCGGGGAGACCTGAAGGGCGGCGGCCTCGACCTCGGTGAACCCACGCGTCTCGAACCAGTCGCGGAACGCCCGCCGGATCCGGCCCCGCGCCTCCAGCCGGGGGCGCCGGTCGGCGCGCCGGTCCGGGCTCCACCAGGGCGACAGGGGCGGCGGGACAGGGCTCAATCGGGACTCCGTGAGGACAGTGGCGGCGGCTCGCCGCTCAACGGTGACTGGCGAAGCGGGCGGCGATGGGTTAGGTCCGCGCCATCGCCGCGCTTCGGCCGGCTCCTATAGGCTCGAGGAACAATCACGTGAAGGTCGCCGCAAGTTCGCTTCGCAAGGGCGCCGTCGTCGACATGGACGGCAAGCTCTATGTCGTCCTGACCGCCGAGAACATCCATCCCGGCAAGGGCACGCCCGTCACCCAGCTCAACATGCGCCGCATTTCCGATGGCGTGAAGGTGTCCGAGCGCTGGCGCACCACCGAGCAGGTCGAGCGCGCCTTCGTGGACGACCGGCCCTACACCTTCCTCTACCAGGACGGCGAGGGCTTCCACTTCATGAATCCCGAGAGCTACGAGCAGGTCGTGGCCTCCGAGGACGTGGTCGGCGACTCCGCCCAGTGGCTGCAGGACGGCATGACCGTGACCCTGTCCACCCACGAGGGCGTGCCCATCGCCCTGGAGTTGCCGCGCACGGTGACCTTCGAGATCACCGAGACCGAGCCGGCGGTGAAGAACCAGACCGCCTCTTCGTCCTACAAGCCCGCCATCCTGTCGAACGGCGCGCGGATCATGGTGCCGCCGTACATCGCGGCCGGCACCCGGGTGGTCATCCTGACCGAGGACCGGTCCTACCAGGAACGCGCCAAGGACTGAGGCCCGCGCCTCGGGCCGGCCCCGCCGCCATGGAAGGTTTCGACGTCGTCGTGATCGGGGCCGGCGCGGCGGGCATGATGTGCGCCGCCGAAGCCGCCCTGCGCGGGCGTCGGGTGCTCGTGCTCGACCACGCCAGGGCGCCGGGGGAGAAGATCCGCATCTCCGGCGGCGGCCGCTGCAACTTCACCAACCTTGGCGTCCACCCCTCGCGGTTCCTGTCCGCCAACCCGCGCTTCTGCATCTCGGCCCTCAGCCGCTACACGCCGGCCGACTTCATCGCCCTGCTCGACGGCGCCGGGATCGCCTGGCGCGAGCGCACCCTCGGGCAGCTCTTCCTGGAGGGCTCCGCGCGGCAGGTGGTCGACCTGCTGGTCGGGCGCATGACCGGGGCCGGGGCGGAACTGCGCCTGTCGACGCCCGTGCGTGACCTCGCCCGCCTTGAGACCGGCTTCCGGCTCACCCTCGACGCCGGAGAGGTCGTCGCCGGCCGGGTGGTGCTGGCCACCGGGGGCAAGTCGATCCCGAAGATGGGCGCAAGCGGCTACGCCCTGGATGTCGCCCGGGGGTTCGGCCTCGCCCTGGTCGAGCCCCGGGCGGGCCTCGTACCTTTCACGCTCGCGCCGGACCTGCTGGAACGACTCTCGCCCCTGGCCGGCGTCTCGGCCCCGGCGCGGGTGAGGGCCGGGGGAGCCGCCTTCGACGAATCCCTCCTCTTCACCCACCGGGGCCTGTCGGGACCCGCCGTCCTCCAGGCCTCGTCCTACTGGCGGGAGGGCGAGGCGGTGGAGGTCGACCTGGCGCCCGGCGTCGACCTCCTGGCCCAGCTAAAGGCCGGCCGCGCCCGGGCGGGTCGGCAGTCGCCGGGCGCTGTCCTGTCCGAGATCCTGCCGGCCCGCCTGGCCCGCACCCTGGCCGAAGGCGCCGGCGCGCCGCCCCGGCTTGGCGACTGCAATGACGCGGTCCTGTCCCGGCTGGCGGCCTCGGTGAACGCCTGGAGCTTCCGCCCCGCCGGGACCGAGGGCTATCGCACCGCCGAGGTCATGCTGGGCGGTGTCGACACCCGCGAGCTCGACAGCCGCACCTTCGAGGCCCGCGCCGTGCCCGGCCTGCACATCATCGGCGAGGCGGTGGACGTCACCGGCTGGCTGGGCGGCTACAACTTCCAGTGGGCCTGGGCCAGCGGCTGGGCGGCGGGGCAGGCGGTCTAGGCGGGTGCGTCCGGAACTGTCGCAGTCCTCCGGCAGGGTGAGGCTTCCCGTCGGGCGCTTGGCCCGCGGGCGGAGCCGCCTCGATGGATTCCCGTTCTTCCGCCAGCTTGATGCTCGTCGGCGCCATCTTCCTCGTCGTCTTCGGGGCCGGCCTGATCTCCGGCGCCAACCTGCCGGACCGGTTGGCCCGGGAGGTCCCGAAGCCGGTCCCGGGCCTCTGGAAGTGTCTCGACGACCATCTCCCCCGGCGAAAGCCGACCTTCGCCGAACTCCATCCCGAGCCCTCCCACGACGTGGTCCAGATCGTGATGACCGACTTTCTCGCGACCTACGAGCGAGAGGGGATGATCGGACTCGTGGCCCGGACGCGTGAATGTTACGCCGACTGGCTCGGCATGGGACACTTGCGCACCCGTGCGGCCTTGATGCGTTGCGCCCTGCTGGACCGCGTGATCGTGCGCTTCGACTACGCCTTCAGGCACAAGTTCCCGTTGCCGGGCGGGGGCCCGGTTCCGCAGCTGTATCGTTACCTTGAACAGGATCAGGTCCTCGCCAGGCGCCGGGCCACGGCCAAGGAACTCTTCGGCGGCGATATCCAGGCTCAGGACGCCGTCCTCGAGACCTACATGATGGCTATGTTCCGGGAGATGACCCCCGAGAAGCGCGCCGCCCCCAAGGCCTCGCGGCCGAAGCCCGGCGGAACACCCGCCTAGCCCTCCGACAGGGCCTCGTCCGAGACGAAGGGATTGGTCTGGCGCTCGCGGCCGAAGGTGGACATCGGGCCGTGGCCCGGCACGAAAGCCACGTCCTCGCCCAGGGGCCAGAGCTTGCCCGTGATCGCGGCGATCAGCTGAGGGTAGCTGCCGCCCGGGAAGTCCGTCCGCCCGATGGAGCCCTGGAACAGGACGTCCCCGACCTGGGCGAAGCGGGCCTCGCGGTGGAAGAAGACCACATGGCCCGGGGTGTGACCGGGGCAGTGGAAGACCTCGAACTCGGTCTCACCCAGGGTGACGCGGTCGCCATCCTCGAGCCAGCGGTCCGGCTCGAAGGCCTGGGCGTCGGGCATGCCGTAGCGGGCGCCGGACTCCGGTATGCCGGCGATCAGGGGCGCATCGTCCCGGTGCGGACCCTCGATCACGGCGCCGGTCAGGGCCTTGAGCTGGGCGGTGGCGCCGGCGTGGTCGAGGTGGCCATGGGTGATCCAGATCTTCTCGAGCGTCAGGCCATGCTGCTGCAGCCCGCCCATCAGCCGCTGGACCTCGCCGCCGGGATCGATCACCGCCGCCTTCATCGTCCTGGCGCACCAGACGATGGTGCAGTTCTGCTGGAGCGGGGTGACGGGCGCGATGACGGCGCGGATGGGCGGCTGGCTCATGCCCCTATCTTCGGTGCGGCGGGGGGAATTGCAAGGTGGGCGGCGCCTCCCAGCCCTTGGCCGCCTTCACAGCGGGGGCTAGACCGGGGCCATGTTGCCCGTGGAAGAGGTCCTGCCGTCCCTGCTTGAGGCCCTCGAGGCCCGGGGCGCCGCCGTGCTGGCCGCGCCGCCCGGGGCGGGGAAGAGCACGATTGCGCCCCTGCGCTGCCTGTCAGCCTCGTGGATGGCGGGGCGGAAGATCCTCATGCTGGAGCCCCGGCGCCTGGCGGCCCGGGCGGTGGCGGCGCGGCTGGCCTCCAACCTCGGCGAGGCGGTCGGCGCGACGGTCGGCTATCGGGTGCGGATGGAGAGCCGCGTGTCGGCGGCCACCCGCCTGGAGGTGGTCACCGAGGGCGTCTTCAGTCGCATGATCCTCGATGATCCCGGCCTGGACGGGGTGGGGCTGGTCATCTTCGACGAGTTCCACGAGCGCAGCCTGGACGCCGACCTGGGCCTGGCCCTGGCGCACGACTGCCGGCGGGTCCTGAGGCCTGACCTGCGACTCCTGGTCATGTCGGCCACCCTCGACGTGGAGGCGGTCTCGGGCCTGCTGGGCGGGGCTCCGGCCATTTCGAGCGAGGGCCGGGCCTGGCCTGTGGAGACCCGCTACCTGGGTCGCGACCCCGGCGCGCCGATCGAGGACCAGGCGGTGCGCGCCGTCCGCCGCGCCCTGGCCGAGACCCCGGGCGGGGTGCTCGTCTTCCTGCCGGGCCAGGCCGAGATCCGGCGGACCGCCGAACGGCTCGCGGCGGCGGGACTGCCGGCCAGCGTCGACGTCGCCCCGCTCTACGGCGCCCTTGACCCCGCCGCCCAGGACCGGGCGATCGCCCCGGCCCCGGAGGGGCGCCGCAAGGTCGTGCTGGCCACCGACATCGCCGAGACCAGCCTGACCCTCGAGGGGATCGCCTGCGTGGTGGACGCCGGCCTCGTTCGCTCGCCACGCTTCGATCCGGCCTCGGGCCTGACCCGCCTCGTCACCCTCCGGGCCAGCCGGGCGGCGGCGGACCAGAGGCGGGGCCGGGCCGGGACGGACGGGACCCGGGACCTGCTTCCGGCTGTGGGACGAGGCCGGGACCCGCGCCCTGCCGGCCTTCGCCCCGCCGGAGATCCTCAACGCCGACCTGTCGGGCCTGGCCCTCGACCTCGCCCGCTGGGGCGCCAGGGACGCCTCGGACCTCGCCTTCCTCGATCCGCCGCCCGCGGGCGCCCTGGCCGAGGCCCGCAGCCTGCTGGTGCGGCTGGAGGCCCTGGACGGGCAGGGGGTGCTGACGGCCCACGGCGAAGCGCTCTCGCACCTGCCCCTGCCGCCCCGGCTCGCCCACATGGTGCTGGCCGCCGCCGCCCGGGGGCAGGCCGAGCGGGCGGCGAGGATCGCCGTCCTCGCCTCCGAGCCCGGCCTGGGCGGCCGAGAGGTGGACCTGCGCCTCAGGCTGGAGGCCCTGGACCGCGACCGGGGGCAGAGGGCGCGGGATGCCCGGGCCCTTGCGGGGCGCTGGGCCGCCCTGGCGGCGCGCGAGGCCGGCCGGCCCGCGGAGGAACCCCTCGATGACGGCCTGCTCCTGGCCCTGGCCTGGCCGGAGCGACTCGCCCGGGCGCGGGGCCCGGCGGGACATTTCCAGCTGGCGGGCGGCCGGGGGGTCTGGCTGGAGGAGACCGATCCCCTCGCGCGCGAGCCCTGGCTGGCCGTGGGCGAGCTGGGCGGCGGCGGTCGGGCCGATCGCGTCCTCCTGGCCGCCCCGGTCGGGCCGGCGGAGGTCGAGCGGCTCTTTGCGTCCCAGGTCGTGCGGGAGGCGCGCATCGAGCCGGGCCCGTCTGGCCGGCTCAGGGCCGTCCGGATCGAACGACTGGGGCGGCTGGTCCTGCGGGAGGTCCTCGACGAGGCGCCTTCCGCCGTCCTCATCCGCGCCGCCCTGCTGGACCAGGTCCGGGCCGATGGCGTCGCGGGCCTGCCCTGGGGCGAGGCCGGGCGTGGACTGAGGGCGCGGGCCGCCTTCCTGCGGGCCCTGGGAGAGGCCGACCTGCCGGACCTGGACGATCCGGCCCTCCTGGAGGACCTCGAGGCCTGGCTGGGGCCTGCGCTGGAGGGCCTGCGCAGCCTTGCGGACCTGTCGCCGGCCCGGCTGGACGCCTCGCTGGGGGCCTACCTCGGCCACGCCGCCCAGCGCCGGCTCGACGCCCTGGCCCCGGCGCGCTGGACGGCTCCGACCGGGAACAGCTTCGCTATCGACTACACGGCGCCGGGCGGTCCCCGGGTCGAGGTCCGGGTGCAGGAAGTCTTTGGCCTTTCCGTCCACCCCGCCGTCGCCCAGGGGCGGGCGCCCCTCACCCTGGCCCTGACCTCGCCGGCCCACCGGCCCATACAGACCACCCGGGACCTGCCGGGGTTCTGGCGCGGGTCCTGGCGGGAGGTGCGGGCCGAGATGCGAGGACGCTATCCCCGGCATGTCTGGCCTGAGGATCCGGCCGCCGCCGCCCCGACCACCCGCGCGAAACCCCGCGGGACCTGAGGACTTTCAGGAGGTTACGGCGTAGATCATGATGCCGGCGGCGACCGACAGGTTGAGGCTGTCGGCCCGGCCGCGCATGGGGATCTTGACGTTCACGTCGCACAGGGCCGCCATTTCCGGCGTCAGGCCCTGCTGCTCGTTGCCGAGCAGGACCAGGGTCGGGCGCGGGTAGCTGGCTTCAGCGTGGGACACGGTGGCGGACAGGAGGGTTCCGACCACCGAACCGGGCCAGCGGGCGCGCCAGGCGGCGAAGTCGGCCTCGTCCGTGCGGACGATGGGCAGGGCGAAGATCGAGCCCATGGTCGCCCGGACCGCCTCGACGGAATAGGGATCGCAGCACTCGCCGACCAGGATGACCGCCCCGCAGCCGGCGGCGTCGGCGGTGCGGACCACCGTGCCCAGGTTGCCCGGGTCGCGCACCCGGTGCAGGGCGACCCAGCCCGTGGCGGAGGCCGGATCCAGGTCCGCCAGGGGGGTGAAGACCTGCCGGAAGACGCCGATCACCGCTTGGGGATTATCGCGCCGGGAGACCTTGGCGAGGATGTCCCGGGTGACCTCGATGACCTGCCCGCCCGCCTTGCGGGTTGCGGCCCGGGCCCGCTCCAGCAAGGGGTGCGACGCCGCCTCGGGGCCATAGAGAAGAATCTCAGGAAATCTTTCCAGTTCAATTGCTTCGATGACAAATTTCAGGCCTTCCGCCACGAACTGGCCGGTCTCGTCCCGGGCCTTTCGCTGGTGCAGGGCGCGGACCGCCTTGACCAGGGGATTGGTCAGGGAGGTGACCAGCCGGGGACTGGAAGGGGCGGGCTGGCCGCTCATGCCGTCCAGCGGGCGTAGAAGCTCATGCCGATCTCCCGGCGGCGGGCGCCTTCCACCAGGACGAGCTCGCCCCAGGAGATATTCCCGCCACGCCCCTCGAGGCGGTCAGCGAGCAGGCCGGCCAGGGCGGCGCCGGAAATGCGCTCCGCATAGGCGTTGAGGAGCAGGAAGCGGGCGTCCGGCGACAGCAGGGCGGCGCACATCTCGGACAGGTCCGGCAGGTCGTCGAAGAGGCGCCAGACCTCGCCGTCCGGGCCGCGGCCGTACTTGGGCGGATCGAGGATGACGGCGTCGTACTTCACGCCCCGGCGGATCTCGCGCTGGACGTAGCGCCGGGCGTCCTCGCAGATCCAGCGGATGGGGTGCTCCTCGAGCCCCGAGAGGGCGGCGTTCTCCCGCGCCCAGCCGATCGCCTTGCGCGAGGCGTCCACATGGGTCACCCGCGCGCCGGCGGCCGCGCAGACCAGGCTGGCGACCCCTGTGTACCCGAACAGGTTCAGTATGTTGAGCGGACGTCCTGCAGTGCGGACCGCCTGGTCGAGCCATTCCCAGTTGGCCGCCTGCTCTGGGAAGAAGGCGAGGTGGCGGAAGGGCGTGAACCGGCCGCGGAAGCGGACGGCGCCCCAGCCCGAGACCCAGGGCTCGATGGGCCCCTCGCGGAACCGCCAGCGGCCGCTGTCTTCCTCGTCGGCCGGGTCGAAGACGGCGTCGGCGTTCCGCCAGGCGGAGTCCTCCCGGCCCGGCGCCCAGAGGCACTGGGGCTCGGGCCGCACCACCATGCGGTGGCCATAGCGCTCCAGCTTCCGTCCGCGGCCGGAGTCCACCAGCTCATAGTCCGACCAGCCCTCCGTCCTCAGGAGGGTCGGGCCCGGATCGACGGAAGGGCCCGCGCGGGTCCGGCCTGTCGCGGTCATTGCGGAGCCTCCTGTGCCAACGGCGGGGCGACAGGCGCCGCGACCGGGGCCGGCCGGGGAGTGTAGACCCCCCGCCGCAGGTCATCGGTGAGCGTCAGGGGCGTTGATCCGCGACCCAGCCGGGCCCGGTAGACGGCCACCGCCTCCATCACCCGCATCACGTAGTTGCGGGTCTCGGAGAAGGGGATGCACTCGATGTAGTCGATGGGATCGACGCTGGCGGCGCGGGGATCGCCGCAGAACCCGGCCCACTGGGTGGAGCGTCCCGGCCCGGCGTTGTAGCCCGCGACGGCCATGACGTAGGAGCCTGCGAAGGTCGAGATCAGGCTCCCGAGATAGCTGGACCCCAGGCGCATGTTGTAGTCGGGCTCGTCCAGCATGGAGGGGGCGTAGGAAAGGCCCATCCGCCGGGCGGTGGCCGCCGCCGTCGCGGGCATGAGCTGCATCATCCCCCGGGCGCCGACGCCGGAGCGGACCAGGGGGTCGAAGCCGCTCTCCTGGCGGGTGATGGACAGGACGAGGGCGGGTTCCGGCGCATTGGACACATCCGGGGGCGTGCGGATGGGGTAGCCCCGTTCCGGCAGGATGAAGCCGCGCTGGGCCGCGGTGCGCACCACCTTCATCGAGGTGTCCTGGTCGCCATAGCCGCGGACCAGGTCGACCAGCATGGCCTGGTCTGCGTCGCTGTCGAGGACGTCGTCGAGGGCCAGAACATACGACCGGAACAGGTCGCGGTTGCCGGTCTCGTAGAGTATGTGCGCGGCCTTGGTGGTGTCCTTGGCCTCGAACCTCGCCCGCTCGCGGGCCCCGATCTGGGGGTCCTTGCCGAGGTCCAGCCGGGCGTAGCCGGCCCGCTCGGCGGCCAGCTGGCCGTAGAAGGTCGTCCGGTGCCGGGCGGCGGCCTGGTAGAAGACGTCCGCCGCATCGATCCCGGCGAGGGCCTCCACCGCCCGGCCGCGCCAGTAGAGCCCGCGCGCCAGGGTGATGGGCGAGGTCCCCACCCGGTCGATGTGCTTGAAGTGGGCCTCGGCCCGGGCGGGGTCCTTCAGCCGGGTCAGGGCGATCCAGCCGGCGTAGAACTCGGCCTCGACGGCGTCGGCTCCGGTCTGCAGCCCGGTGTTCGCCGCAGCCTCGTAGGCGGCCCGGGAGTCGCCGTTGCGCAGGGCCGAGAGGGTCAGCTGGTACCGCTCGTCCCAGATCCGCGCGCCCATTTCCTCGGACCAGACCTCGCGCGGGAACCTCGCCAGTTCGGCCCTCGCCAGCTGGTCGAGGCCGGCCCGGCGATAGTGGGCGGCCTTCTCGAAGGCGATCCCCGGCGCGCCGGCGACGGAGGGCGGAAGGGCCTCGGCCAGCGCCAGGGCTGCGGGGGATTTCTGCCGGAAGGCGATGCGCGCCTGGGCCAGGGCCTGCTGGTCGGCGGGGAGGAGGGGGATCAGGTCCCGCGCCGCCGGTCCCTGGGCGCCGAACAGCAGCATGTCGGCCCGCCGTACATGGTCGTCGACGGTCAGGACATCGCCGAACCGGGCCATCATGGTCTTCTGGGCGTCGATGTCGAAGGGACGCCCCCGCCAGGTGCGACGAATGAGGTCTGCCGCCGCCTTGGGGTCGCCTGCGGCGCGGTAGGCCGAGGCCAGGGCCATGGCGCCCTCTGGGGTGGTCGGCGTCTCCCGCCCGAACCAGGCGATGACCTGGCGAGGCGAAAGGCCCGAGGTCCCGATCAGCCGTTCGGCGGCAAGGCGCCGCCTCGCCGGGCGCGGCCAGTCGGCCATCTCGCGCAGGGACCGGTCCACCTCGGCGAAGCCCAGGCTGGGACCGTTGGTGTCGAGCAGGATCCACTGGCCGAGACGCCGGGCGGAGGGGTCTGAGATCCGGGACAGGGCGTCGCGGGCGCCGTTCACGTCGCCCCGCCGGGCGTCGCCGATCAGCTCCTGGAGGACGTCGGCGTCGGCATTGCTGATATAGGCCGACCGGGGCGGCGCCGGGATCGCCGGAGCGGGCGACGGCTCGGTGGTCGACGCCGGCGGGAGCTGGCCGGAGGGCAGGGGGGTGGCCAGGGTCGACGGGGCCGCCTGGGCTGCAGGCGCGGCGACGGCGGGGCTGGCCGGCTTCGGGTCCTGGGCGCCCGCTGCGGCGGGCGCCAAGCCCAGCCCGAGGACCAGCCCGGTCGCCAACCACCTCTTCAACCTGCGCTCCTGCATCCCAACTCCGCCCGCAGCGACCTCGAACCCCAACTCCAAGAACCCCGACTCAATCGGTTGCGGCGGGGGGGCTGTCGGCCATATTGTCGGTCCCTGACCTCCTGCCGCAACCGGCGGCGCGTTCTTACGGTATTCTGCATCCCATGTCCGATCCCTTGTTCAGGGGCGTGTTTCCGGCCCTCGTGACCCCTTTCCGGGACGGTGAGGTCGACGAAGCCGCCTTCGTCCGGCTGGTCGAGCGCCAGATCGGGGGCGGCGTGCACGGCCTCGTGCCGGTCGGGACCACGGGCGAGACCGCCACCCTGAGCCATGACGAGCACCGCCGGGTGGTGGAGCTGGCGGTGCAGACCGCCGCGGGCCGCGTCCCGGTCATCGCCGGCGCCGGGTCCAACTCCACCGCCGAGGCGATCGAGCTTGTCCGCCACGCCAAGCAGGTCGGCGCCGACGCCGCCCTCGTTGTGACCCCCTACTACAACCGGCCCAGCCAGGAGGGGCTCTACGCCCACTACGCCGCCATCAACGAGGCCGTGCAGCTGCCCGTCCTGGTCTACAACGTCCCGGCGCGCACCAGCGTCGACATCTCCGACGCCACCCTGGCCCGGCTGAGCCGCCTTCCCAACATCGTCGGGGTCAAGGACGCCACGGGCGACCTTGTCCGCGCCACCCAGCAGCGCATCACCTGCGGGGCCGACTGGGTCATGCTATCCGGGGACGATCCCACGGCCCTGGGCTACATGGCGCACGGCGGGCACGGCTGCATCTCGGTCACGGCCAACGTCGCGCCCAGGCAGGTCTCGGCCTTCTACGATGCCGCCCTTTCCGGCGACTGGGAGACGGCGCGCAACTGGCAGGACGGCCTGCTTCGCCTGCACCGGGCCCTGTTCACCGACGCCTCGCCGGCGCCCACCAAGTACGCCCTCTCCCGGCTCGGCCTGTGCGAGGAGACCGCCCGCCTGCCGATCACCCCGGCCTCCGAGGCCTCGCGCCGCGAGGTGGACGCCGCCCTGGCCGAGGTCGGCGTCGCCTGACGCCGCCAGCCATGGGCAAGCTGATCGCCGAGAACCGCCGCGCGCGCTTTGACTATTTCCTCGAGGAGACCTTCGAGGCGGGCCTCGCCCTGACCGGGACCGAGGTGAAGTCCCTGCGCAACGGCCGGGCCAACATCGCCGAGTCCTACGCGGCGGTGGAGGGGCGCGACATCTACCTGATCAACGCCGACATCCCGCCCTACGCCCAGGCCAACCGCTTCAACCATGAGCCCCGCCGGCACCGGAAGCTGCTCCTGCACCGCAAGCAGCTGGACCGGCTGATCGGCGCGGTGCAGCGCGAGGGCCGGACCCTGATCCCGACCCGGCTCTACTGGAACGACAAGGGCCTGGCGAAGCTGGAGCTCGCCCTGGCCAAGGGCAAGAAGCTGCACGACAAGCGCGAGACCTCGGCCGAACGGGACTGGCAGAGGGACAAGGCCCGCCTGCTTCGGGACAAGGGCTGAGTTGGAACCTGCCGACGTCGCCCGGCTGGAGCGCGCCACCGTCGCCGGCGTCGCGCCGCGCCGTGTGGTGGAAAGGGATGGCTGGATCCTGGCCCTGGACGACGGGCCCATGGGCCGGACCCGCTCTGCAGCGCCCCTGTCGCATGATCCGCCGCCGCCTCTGACCCCGGCCCTCGCAGGGACCTACGCCGCAGAGGGATTGCCCGCCGCCTTCCGGGTCCCCGACCTGGCGTCCCTGGCGCCCGTGATCCGCGGCCTCGCCGGGGCCGGATACCGTCCCTCTGAACCGACCTGGATGATGGCCGCCCGCGCGACGGCGGTCTCAGCCTTCGCCGGACCGGGGGCGGGAGGGGCCTGGCCGGTCCTGCTGGAAGCCCCCGACCCCGACTGGATCTCCACCTTCTGCGGCCCGGGGTTCGATGCGGCGGAGGGCGCCAGGCGCGTCGCCCAACTGGTGCGGTCGCCTGGCGCCCGCTTCGCCGCCGTGCGCGAGGGCGACCGGACCCTCGCCGTCGGGGTCCTGTCGCGGGCCGGCGGCGCCGGCGGGATCCATGGGATGCGCACGGCGCCTGACCAGAGGGGCCGGGGCCACGCCGGCCGCATCCTCGCCGCCTTTGGCCGGCAGGCCGTGGACTGGGGCCTGGAGGACCTGGTCCTTCAGGTGGAGGCGGGCAACCCCGCGCGGAGCCTCTACCGCGCCGCGGGCTTCAGCGAACTCTGGCGCTACTGGTACTGGCGCTAGAGGCCTGGTGATCCGGTGGAATCGCCCCGGCGTCGGCCTGGGCCCCGGGACCGGGCCTTTTCCCTGTTCTCCGGCGGGAAGTCCCCCTAACGTCGAACCGAGGAGACTGACGATGATCGAGACCTCGAATACGACACGCCGGAGTGCGCTGGTCCTGGGCGCCGGGGCGATCCTCTCCGGGTGCGCCACGCGCCCGCCCGCGCCGCGCCCCAAGCCGGCCGCCCTGACCCTGGAAGAGGCTTTCGTGGGCCGCACGCGGGGCGAAGGGGTGTTCAGCTTTCCCGTCGCGCGGGTCAATCGCCGCTTCCGCGCCGACCTGGACGGGCGCCTCGAGGGCGACCGCCTGACCGTGGTGGAGGACTTCTTCTACGAGGATGGCGAGACGAACCGGCTGACCTGGGTGTTTGATCGCACCGGGCCGGGCCGTTGGACGGGCAGGCGGGAAGACACCGTCGGCGTGGCGGCCGTGACGGAGGACAACGGGCTGATCCGGCTGGAG
>JAPOKE010000110.1 GCA_029977805.1 Phenylobacterium parvum
AGCGGGGCGGGGCGGAGAGCGCCGGCCTGCGGACCATCATCGGCCTCGGCCGGATGCTGGCGCATGAGATCAAGAACCCCCTGGCGGGCATCCGCGGGGCGGCCCAGCTGCTGAAGTCGGGGGCGCGGGTCGAGGACACCCCCCTGGCCCAGCTGATCGTCGACGAGGTCGACCGGGTGAAGCGCCTGGTCGACCGGATGGAGGCCTTCTCGGACGACGCCGCCCCCGTCTGCCGGCCGATCAACATCCACCTGGTGCTCGACCGGGTGCGCACCCTTGCGGTGAACGGCGTCGGCGAAGGGCTCTCGGTGGTGGAGGACTACGACCCCTCCCTGCCCCTGACCCCGGGGGATGAGGACCAGCTGATCCAGATCTTCCTCAACCTCGTGAAGAACGCCGCCGAGGCGGCCCACCGGCGCGGCGACGGCCAGGGGGAGATCGTCATCCGGACGGCCTTCCGCCACGGGGTGCGCATCCGCACCGGCGGCGCCCGGGGGCTGCGCAGCACGCCGCTCGAGGTCCGCGTCATCGACAACGGCCCAGGCGTACCGCCCCACCTGCGCGACAGCCTCTTCCAGCCCTTCGTGACCGGTCGCAACGGCGGCGTCGGCCTGGGGCTCGCCCTCGTCTCCAAGCTGGTCTCCGCCCACGGCGGGCTGATCGACTTCACCTCAGAGCCCGGCCGGACCGTCTTCAGGGTCCTGCTGCCCATCGTCACGGAGGATCCGGCATGAACGCCGCGGCCAAGAAGATCATCATCGCCGACGATGACAGCTCGATCCGCCTGGTGCTGAGCCAGGCCTTCACCCGGCTGGGCTACCAGGTCCGGGCGACGGGCAACGCCACCACCCTGCTGAAATGGGTCTCTGAAGGGGAGGGCGACCTCGTCATCACCGACGTGATCATGCCGGACGAGAACGTGTTCGACGTCCTGCCGCGGATCCGCAAGGAGCGGCCGAGGCTGCCGGTCATCGTGATGAGCGCCCAGAACACCCTGCTGACCGCGGTGAACGCCGCGGACGCCGGGGCCTTCGAGTACGTCTCCAAGCCCTTCGACCTGGAGGACATCACCGCGGTCGCCCGGCGGGCCCTGTCGCGCCCCGCCGACGTCGAGGCCTCGCGCGCCCAGGCCCGGGCGGCCCGGGACGAGCGCCTGCCCCTGATCGGCCGGTCCGCGCCCATGCAGGAGGTTTACCGGACCATCGCCCGCCTGGTCGGCGCCGACCTGACCGTGCTGATCCTGGGCGAGAGCGGCACCGGCAAGGAACTGGTGGCCCGCGCCCTGCACGACATGGGCCGGAGGCGGGACGGCCGGTTCGTGGTCATCAACCTGGCGGCCGT
The DNA here is from genome assembly GCA_029977805.1 of Phenylobacterium parvum. Taxonomy (GTDB): domain Bacteria; phylum Pseudomonadota; class Alphaproteobacteria; order Caulobacterales; family Caulobacteraceae; genus Phenylobacterium; species Phenylobacterium parvum_A. The sequence continues at coordinate 1,342 of JAPOKE010000110.1, forward strand.
GCCCCGGGAGCGGGTCGAGACGGAACTGTTCGGGCGCACGGACGGCGACATCGGCAAGCTGGTGGAGGCGGACGGCGGCACCCTGTTCCTCGACGAGATCGGCGACATGCCCCTGGACGCCCAGACCCGCCTCCTGCGGGTCATCGACGGCTCGGAGACCGCCATCAACCCGCGCACCGGCCGCCGGCCGAATGTCCGGATCATCGCCGCCACCAACCGCGACCTCAGGGGCCTCATCCAGCAGGGCCTGTTCCGCGAGGACCTCTACTTCCGGCTCAACGTCGCCCCCCTCCGGATCCCGCCCCTTCGTGACCGGGCCGAGGACATCCCCGACCTGGCGCGGAGCTTCCTCCTGCGCGCCAACCGCGAGGGCCTGCCGGCCAAGACGATCGACGCCGGAGCCCTGGAGCGGCTCAAGGCCCATTCCTGGCCGGGGAACGTCCGGGAGCTGGAGAACCTGATCCGCCGGATCTGCGCCCTCTACGGGGAGGAGCTGATCACCGGCCGGATCATCGAGCTGGAACTGGCGGACCAGCAGGCGCCGCTGAAGGGACAGGAAGGCCCGGTCACCCTGGCGGGACTGGTGGAGCGCTATCTCTCGGGGCACTTCGCGACCTTCCCGGAGGGCCTGCCGCCGACCGGGCTCTACGACCGGATCCTGGAGGAGGTGGAGCGTCCCCTGATCTCCCTGACCCTGGCCGGAACGCGCGGCAACCAGGTCCGGGCCGCCGAGATCCTCGGCCTCAACCGCAACACGCTTAGGAAGAAGATCCAGGACCTCGGCGTGGAGATGTCCAGGGCGCGGCGCTAGACGGCCTGACCTGACGCTTTTGGGACACGCGCTGTTGATTGCAGGGCACAGTCGGCCCTAGCATGGCCGGCATGAAGGGCCTGAGTCCGTTCCTGGAGGCCGCCGCGCAGAGGCTGGGCCGGATCCGTGCGATCGCGGGCTCCCGCATGGCGACCGGCGGGGTCTACCTGACCGCGGCCCTGCTGACCGGCCTGGGCATCTTCCTCGCCGCCTCGCCGCCTCAGTCCGGGCCGCTTGCGCCCGCCAGCCTGAACATACTGTGGATCCTGGGGGCGAGCCTCGTCCTGATCCTCTGGCTGCTCGCTGCGGCCGGGCGGACGGTCCTGGGCCTCCTGCGGGCGCGGACCGCAGACCCTGCCGCCCGGCTTCACCTGCGCTTCGTGACCCTGTTCGCCGCCGCGGCCACCGCCCCGGCCCTGGTCGTCGCCCTGTTCTACGGGGTCCTGGTCAACCGGGGGGTGGAGGACTGGTTCTCCAGCCGGGTCCAGACCGTGGTGGAGAACTCGGCCACGGTGTTCCGCAGCTATCTCGAGGAACAGAAGCGTTATGTCCGCGAGCATGTGACCCTGATCGCCGCCGACCTGAACGGGGCGGCCGGGGCCCTCGGGGACTCCCCCGTGACCTTCGGCCTCTTCCTCGCCCAGCAGGCCAGCGACAATGACTTTCCGGCCGCCTACCTGATCGACCGGGAGGGCCGGGTGCTCGCCCGGGCCGAGACCACCTCCGCGCCCGCCTTCCTGACCCCGCCGGAGTCGGCCTTCCGGGCGGCGGACGAGGGGGACATCTTCGTCTCGGCCAACCTGACCCGGACCCTCTACAGGCTGAAGGCCTATCCCGACGCCTACCTCTACCTCGTCCGCCCCGTGGGCGAGGGGGTGGTGGAGAACCTCTCAGAGGCCGAGCAGGCCCTGGTCTCCTACCGGGACGCGGCGCAGAGCCGCGACCGCATCCAGCGCGCCTTCGCCCTGGCCTACATCGAGACGGCCCTGCTTGTGCTGATCGGCGCGGTCTGGCTGGGCATGGGGGCGGCGCACTCCATCTCGGCCCCCGTCGGGCGACTGGTACAGGCCGCGGCGCGGGTGGCCCGTGGGGACCTTTCGGCGCGGGTCGACGCCGAATCCGACCCCGAGGAGATCGCGGTCCTGTCGCGGGCCTTCAACGACATGACCCGCGACCTGGCCCAGCAGCAGGAGGCCCTGACCCAGGCCAGCGACGAGGCCCGGCGGCGGCGGCAGTTCATCGAGACCGTGCTCTCCGAGGTGTCCGCGGGGGTGGTGGCGACGGGCGCCGACGGCCGCATATCGGCGGCCAACCGCCAGGCGGCGCGCCTCCTGGGCCTGCCGGAGGACCCGGTCTTCGCGACGCCGACCACGCTGGAGTCCGCGGCCCCCGAGGTCGGGGACATCCTCGCTGCGGCCCGCGCCGTGGGCCACGCCGAGGGCGAGGTGGACCTGGTCCGGGGACGCGACACCCTGCGCCTGAGGGTCCGGGCCAGCCGGACGGGGGAGGGGCTGGTCCTGACCTTCGACGACATCACCCGGCTGGTCTCCGCCCAGCGGAACGCGGCCTGGCGGGACGTGGCGCGGCGCATCGCCCACGAGATCAAGAACCCGCTGACTCCCATCCAGCTTTCCGCCGAGCGCATCCGGCGCAAGTTCCGGCGGAATGTCGAGGCGGGGGACCTGGACACCTTCGACCGGTGCACGGAGACCATCGTGCGACAGGTGGGCGACATCGGCCGCATGGTGGACGAGTTCTCCGCCTTCGCCCGGATGCCCGCGCCGCAGCCCTCGGACCAGGACGCCGCCGAGCTCCTGCGGGAGGCGGTCTTCGGCCGGCGCGTCGCTGATCCGGACATCGACTGGGTGATCGGCGAACCCCTGCCGGAGGTGGTCGTGCGGGTGGACGGCCGGATGCTGGCCCAGGCCCTGGCCAACGTGCTCAAGAACGCCGCGGAGTCCGTGCGGGCGCGGCTGGCGGCCTCGCCGGAGACCCCCGGCCGGATCCTCGCGGACCTCAGGATGGACGATGAGGGCCTGGCCTTCATCGTCGAGGACAACGGCCTGGGCCTGCCGGCCAAGGACCGCGACCGGCTCACCGAGCCCTATGTGACGACGCGCGAGAAGGGGACGGGCCTCGGCCTGGCCATCGTCAAGCGCGTGATGGAGGACCATGGCGGCGACCTGGTCCTGGCCGATGCGGAGGCCGGGCGGGGCGCCCGGGTCCTGCTGAGGCTGCCCCTGCCCGGCGCCGCGGCGACCCGGGCGACCCCCAAGCAGGAGAGTGCATGATGGCCGCAGACGTCCTTGTGGTCGATGACGAGGCCGACATCCGGGACCTCGTGGCGGGCATCCTCACCGACGAGGGCTACGCCGTCCGCACGGCCAACGACTCGGAATCGGCCCTGGCCGAGATCCGGGCCCGAAAGCCGGCCCTGCTCATCCTGGACATCTGGATGCAGGGCGGGGGCATGGACGGCCTGGAGCTGCTGGACCTGGTCAAGGGCCTGGACGCCGACCTGCCGGTGATCATGATCTCCGGCCACGGCAACATCGAGACCGCGGTCAGCGCCATCAAGCGCGGCGCCTACGAGTTCCTCGAGAAGCCCTTCAAGTCCGACCGGCTGCTCCTGGTGGTGGAGCGGGCCCTTGAGGCGGCGAACCTGCGGCGCGAGAACCGGCGCCTGCGGGCGCGGACCGTGACGCCGGACGGCCTGATCGGGCGCTCGCCGGCTGTGCAGCAGCTGCGGGGCCTGATCAACAAGCTCGCCGCCGCGAACAGCCGGGTGCTGATCTCCGGCCCGCCCGGCGCCGGCAAGGAGACCGTCGCGCGGATGATCCACTCGGCCAGCCCCCGCGGCCGCAACGAGTTCATGGTCATCAGCGCGGCCGGCATGACCCCCGAGCGGGTCGACGTGGAGCTGTTCGGCGAGGAGGGCGAGGCCGGCCGGCCGGCCAAGATCGGCGTCTTCGAGCGGGCCCATGGCGGAACCCTCTACCTCGACGAGGTGGCGGACATGCCGCGGGAGACCCAGAGCCGCATCCTGCGGGTCCTCGTCGACCAGAGGTTCCGCCGGGTCGGCGGGGACTCCGACGTCCAGGTGGATGTCCGCGTGGTGTCCTCGACCTGCCGCGACCTGCGCCTGGAGATCGCAGAGGGGCGGTTCCGGGAGGACCTCTTCCACCGGCTGAACGTGGTGCCCCTGAGCGTCCCGGGCCTGGCCGAGCGCCGCGAGGACATCCCCGAGCTGGTGGACTTCTTCGTGCAGCGCATCTCGGAGGGCGCCGGACTCCAGCGCCGGCGGCTTTCGGACGACGCCCTCGCGGCCCTGCAGGTGCGGGAATGGCCCGGGAACCTCAGCCAGCTCCGCAACCAGATCGAGCGCCTCCTGATCCTCGCCTCAGGGGATCCGGCCGAGCCGATCACCGCCGAGATGATCCCGCCGGAGCCCGAGGCCCAGGAACGCACCGGGAGCGGGTTCGGCGCGGAGCGGATCATCGCCCTGCCGCTGCGCGAGGCCCGGGAGGTGTTCGAGCGCGACTACCTGCACGCCCAGATGCTGCGTTTCTCCGGAAACATCTCGCGTACGGCGGCCTTCATCGGCATGGAGAGGTCGGCCCTGCACCGGAAGCTCAAGTCCCTGGGGCTTTCGGGCGGCAGGCCGGTTCCTGAAGGGGAGGAGGGCTGATGGGACGCATCGCCTACGTCAACGGCGCCTATGTCCGGCATGCGGACGCCGCCGTGCACATCGAGGACCGCGGCTACCAGCTGGCGGACGCCGTCTACGAGGTCTGGGCCATGTCCGACGGTCGCCTCTGCGATCCGGAGGGTCACTTCGCCCGACTGGAGCGGAGCCTCGGCGAGGTGTCCATCG
>JAPOKE010000111.1 GCA_029977805.1 Phenylobacterium parvum
TGGCCTTTGGCGGGACCGCCCAGGGCGCCGTGGGCGCCGGGACCTACACCCTCACCGCCTCAGGCCTGTCGAGCGGCAACTACACGATCAGCTATGTCCCCGGCGCGCTGACCATCCGTCCGGCGCCCCTCACGGTGACCGCGAAGGATGCATCCCGGACCTACGACGCTACCGCCTGGACCGGCGGCGCCGGCGTGGTGATCGACGGCCTCGTCGGAAAGGACGTCCAGGGCGACCTGACGGGGACCCTCGCCTATGGCGGCTCGTCCCAGGGCGCCGTCAACGCCGGGACCTACGACATCACCGTTTCGGGGCTCAGCAGCCCGAACTACGAAATCCGCTATGTCGGCGGCCGCCTCGTCATCCAGAAGTCCGTCGTCACCGTCGCCGCCGACCCGGTCACCAAGAGCTTCGACGGCACGCCCTTCACCGGGACCACGACCGTGACGGTCACGGGCCTCGCCGGGCAGGACACCCGGACGGTGCTGACCGGCGAACTGGTCTTCACCGGCGCCGCCCGCGGAGCCGTCGAGATCGGCACCTACGAGATCGTCCCGTCGGGGCTGACCAGCCAGAACTACGAGATCCGGTACCTCGCGGGCGTCCTGCAGGTTGTCCCCGCCCCGGTGACGGTCACGGCGCGTCCCCGGCTGGAGTATGTCTGCCGGGCGGCGATCACCCTCCTCGGCGAGCAGGCCTGCCAGCCCGTGGACGACTATGCCGGCTTCGTGGACGAGCCGCGGGCCTCCGTGGACCTGTTCGTGCCCCCGCCCAGCGTCCTTGCCGACGGATCCCCCAGCTCCCGGATGGACTGACGCCCGGTCGCCGGCCGCCGAAATGGAAACGGCCCCGGAAGCCTTCGCCTCCGGGGCCGTCCGTTTGTCGATCCAGAGGGATCAGGCGAGCTCGAAGCGGTCGAGCTCCATCACCTTGGTCCAGGCCTTGACGAAGTCGGCCGTGAACTTCCCGGCGGCGTCATCCTGGGCGTAGACCTCGGCCAGGGCGCGCAGCTCGGAGTTGGAGGCGAAGACCAGGTCCGCGCGGGTGGCGGTGCGGACGACCTTGCCGGTCGACCGGTCGCGACCCTCGAAGAGGTCCTCGCCGGCGGGGGTCCAGGCGACATCCATGTCCAGCACGCGGACGAAGAAGTCGTTCGACAGGACGCCCACGCGGTCCGTGAAGACCCCGTTCGCGGACCCGCCATGGTTGGCCCCGAGGACCCGGAGGCCACCGACCAGGGCGGTCATTTCCGGGGCGGTCAGGGTCAGGAGCTGGGCCTTGTCCACCAGCAGCTCCTCGCCGGGCGCCGTCACGCCGGCCCCGCGGTAGTTGCGGAAGCCATCAGCGCGGGGTTCCAGGACGGCGAAGGACTCGGCGTCGGTCTGCTCGGCCGTGGCGTCGGTCCGGCCCGGGGTGAAGGGCACGGTGACCGAATGCCCCGCCGCCTTGGCCGCCGCCTCGACGGCCGCGGAGCCGGCAAGGACGATCAGGTCGGCCAGGGAGATCTTCTTGCCGCCCTTGGCGGAGGCGTTGAAGGACGCCTGCACCTTCTCGAGGGCGGCAAGCACCTTGGCGAGTTCGGCCGGGTTGTTCACCTCCCAGTCCTTCTGCGGGGCGAGGCGGATGCGGGCGCCGTTTGCGCCGCCCCGCTTGTCCGACCCGCGGAAGGTCGAGGCCGAGGCCCAGGCGGTGCTGACCAGTTCGGAGACGCCCAGGCCGGAGGCCAGGACGTCGGCCTTGAGGGCCGCGATGTCGGCGGCGTCGACCAGCGGGTGATCGACCGCCGGCACGGGGTCCTGCCAGATCAGGACCTCAGCCGGAACCTCGGGGCCGAGGTAGCGGGCGCGCGGACCCATGTCGCGGTGGGTCAGCTTGAACCAGGCGCGGGCGAAGGCGTCGGCGAAGGCCTGCGGGTCCTTGTGGAAACGGCGCGAGATCGGCTCGTAGATGGGGTCGAACCGCAGGGAGAGGTCGGCGGTTGTCATCATCGGGGCGTGCTTGACCGACGGATCGTGGGCGTCGGGGATCATGTGCTCGGGGCGCACGTCCTTGGCCCGCCACTGGTGCGCGCCGGCCGGGCTCTTCACGAGTTCCCACTCGTAGCCGAACAGCATGTCGAAATAGCCGTTGTCCCACTTGGTCGGGTTGGGCTTCCAGGCGCCCTCGATCCCGCTGGTGATGGCGTCGCCGCCCTTGCCGGAGCCGTGGGTGCTGAGCCAGCCGAAGCCGGCGGCTTCCATCGGCGCGCCCTCGGGCTCGGGGCCGACATGGCTGTCGGGGCCGGCGCCGTGCGCCTTGCCGAAGGTGTGGCCGCCGGCCACCAGGGCGACGGTCTCCTCGTCGTTCATGGCCATGCGGGCGAAGGTCTCCCGCACGTCGCGCCCGGAGGCCACGGGGTCAGGATTGCCGTTGGGGCCCTGCGGGTTGACGTAGATCAGGCCCATCTGGACCGCCCCCAGGGGCTGGGCCAGGTCTCGCTCGCCGGAATAGCGGTTGTCGCCCAGCCACTCGGCCTCGGGACCCCAGTTGATGTCCTCCTCGGGCTCCCAGATGTCGGCGCGGCCGCCGGCGAAGCCGAAGGTCTTGAAGCCCATGGACTCCAGGGCGACGTTGCCGGCCAGGATCATCAGGTCGGCCCAGGACAGGCTGTTCCCGTACTTCTTCTTGATCGGCCACAGCAGGCGACGGGCCTTGTCGAGGTTGCCGTTGTCCGGCCAGGAATTGATCGGGGCGAACCGCTGGTTGCCCGTGCCGCCGCCGCCGCGGCCGTCGGAGATCCGGTAGGTCCCGGCGCTGTGCCAGGTCATGCGGATGAAGAGCGGGCCATAGTGACCCCAGTCCGCCGGCCACCAGTCCTTGGACTCGGTCATCAGGGCGTGCAGGTCCTTCTTGACCGCCGCCAGGTCCAGCTTCTTGAACGCCTCGGCGTAGTCAAAGCCCGGGTCCATCGGGTCGGACTTCGCGGAGTGCTGGCTCAGGATCTTCAGGTTGAGCCGGTTCGGCCACCAGTCCGCATTGGACTGCATCTTCGCGGTTGTCCGGCCGCCATGGCCGAACGGGCACTTGCCTTCAGCAGATGACATGTCGCTTCCCTTTGCTCTCGCCGCCGGGGACCCGGGGCCTCATCGTGACTAGGTAGGAGTCCAAGCCCTATCGGGCAAATCGATTGTTTTCATCAAGACCATTGTCTCGATCGATACGGCGATCAGCCCGCGCCGGTGATCTCCAGGGAAAGATCCCAGAGCCTGTCGGCGCTGTCCGGGTCCAGGGCGTGGGGCAGGACGCCGACAAAGGGCGCCTCCGGCGTCCAGGGCTCGGCCTGGGCGCAGTTTTCGAGGTAGAGGCCGCCCACGCCCTCCAGCTCCGGTCCGACGGCCGCCCAGACGCTGGTCGAGGCCCCCTGCTCCGGGGTCTTGAACCCCTCGCGGACTGCGCCGGTCTGCGGGTCGATCCAGCCCATGGCCACCATCTCCTCCCGCGCCATGTGACGCTGGAGCGGGGTCATGATCCCCCCGGGCATGACGGCGTTGGCGGTCACGCCCCGCCCGGCGTATCGCTTGTGGAAGCCGACGGCGAACAGGCTGTTCGCAGTCTTCGCCTGGCCATAGGCCTCCCATTTCTCGTAGGGCCGCGTCAGGTAGTTGGGGTCCTCCCAGTTGATGTCCGACCGCCGGTGGCCGATGGACGACAGGCTGACCAGCCGGGAGGGCCGTCCGGCCCGGCTGGCGCCCGCCTCGAGGGCCGGGGCCAGCAGGACCCCCAGCAGGAAGTGGCCGAAGTGGTTGGTCCCGACCTGCATCTCCAGGCCGTCGGCGGTGCGCGACAGGGGGCAGGCCATGACGCCGGCGTTGTTGACCAGCAGGTCCAGGGGTCGTTCCCCCCAGCGCCCGCCAAAGTCACGCACCGAGGCGAGGCTCGACAGGTCCAGCATCTCGAACCGGGCGCCCGGCCCCCTCGCCGTCCGGTTGATGTCGGCGGCGGCGGCGCTTGCAAGGTCCGGCTTGCGCGCCGCGATGACCACCTCGGCGCCCGCCTCCGCGAGGGCCCGGGCCGTCTCGACGCCGATCCCGGTCGCGCCGCCCGTCACGATCGCGGTCCGGCCGGAGAGGTCATGGCCGGCGACCACCTCGCGGGCGGTGGAAAAGGTCCCGAAGGGCGAGGTGATGCGTGTCGTCATGGCGGGGGTTCCGGGCGGAGCAAGGAGGGTGCGACGTTGCGGGCGCAAGGCGGCGGGCGGCGGGCCGAGGGCGCGGACAATCGCATGTCGGACCCCCGGGGGTCCATCCCGGGCATGTCGCCGGGGCCAATGGTCTTCCCAGGCCCCCGGCCGCGTGATTGCATGCGGGAAAACGGGAGGACGACGCCATGGGAAGGCTCTGGTGCGGGGATCGCGAGACGACGGCCGAGGCCATCCGGGAGCGCGCCCAGCGGGCCGCCTCGGGGCTGGAGAGCCTGGGGATCCGCGAGGGCGACGCCGTCGCCTTCTGCCTGCGCAACGAGTTCGCCTTCTTCGAGGTCGTCCAGGCCGCCGGCATCCTCGGGGCCTTCCCGGTGGCGGTGAACTGGCACTGCACCCTCGACGAGGCGGACTATGTCCTGCGCGACTGCGGGGCCCGGGTCCTGGTGATCCACGCCGACCTTCTCGCCAACCTCCGCCCGGCCGTGCCTGAGGGCGTGAAGGTCGTCAGCGTCCGCACGCCGCCCGAGGTCTGCGCCGCCTACGCCCTGGCCCCCGTTGCGGGCGAGCCGGACCCGGGGGACCTGGAATGGGGCGCCTGGCTGGAGGGCTTCCCGCCCTGGACCGGAGAGGCGCGGCGGGCGCCGAGCGTCATCATCTACACGTCGGGAACCACGGGCCGGCCCAAGGGGGTCAAGCGCTGGGCCGCCACCGAGGAACAGGCCCAGGCCTCAATGTCCATGCTCCTGCGCTCCTACGGCTACGCCGACTGGATCGACCGGCCCGGGGAGATCGTGACGGCGGTGGTCGGGCCGATCTACCACTCGGCGCCCAACGCCCACTCGAACGTCTCGGTGAACATCGGCGCCAATGTCGCCGTCATGCCGCGCTTCGACCCCGAGGGCCTGCTGGCCCTGATCCAGGACAGGCGCATCACCCACCTCAACATGGCGCCGGTCATGTTCAACCGGCTGGTCAAGCTGCCCCAGTCGGTGCGGTACCGCTATGACCTGTCGTCCCTGCGCTTCGTGGCCCACGCCGCCGCCCCGGTGTCGCCCCCGGTCAAGCGGGAGATGATCGAATGGTGGGGGCCGGTCATCAACGAGTACTACGGCTCCACCGAGATGGGGAACGTGACCTTCTGCACGGCCGAGGAATGGCTCGCCCATCCCGGCACGGTGGGCCGGCCCATGCCCAACACCATCGTCCGGGTGGTGGACGAGGACGGGAACGACTGTCCCGTGGGCGTCCCCGGCGAGGTCCTGGGCCGCAACCTGGGATCCGTCGACTTCACCTACCACGGGGACGACGCCAAGCGCCGGCGGGCGGAAAAGTTCGGCCTGATCTCGCCAGGCGACATCGGCTATTTCGACGCCGACGGCTTCCTGCACCTCTGCGACCGCAGCTCCGACATGGTCATCAGCGGCGGGGTCAACATCTATCCCGCCGAGATTGAGGCCATCCTCCTGAAGATGCCCGGCGTGGCCGACTGCGCGGTCTTCGGCATTCCGGACGAGGAGTACGGCGAGGCCCTCTGCGCCGTGGTCCAGCCCCAGGACGGGCAGGAGATCGACCCGCAGGACGTCAAGCTCTGGATCCGGGGCCAGCTGGCGGGCTTCAAGGTCCCCCGCGAGGTCCAGTTCAGCGCCGCCCTGCCCCGGGAGGACTCCGGCAAGATCTTCAAGCGCAAGCTGCGCGAGCCCTGGTGGGAAGGCCGCGAGCGCCGGATCTGAGCCTCAGGGGGTCACGATCCCGAACCAGAGGTCGAACCGGTCCAGCACCGTGAGGAGACGGCCCAGGGCGGCCTCGCCCGGCTGGCCGGCCGCCACGTCCCCAAGCTCGCC
>JAPOKE010000112.1 GCA_029977805.1 Phenylobacterium parvum
ACAGGTTCGCCTCTCACGTCGAAGAAGCGGCCATTGTCGCCGGGCGCAAGGCCGTCGAGGACGTCGAGGAGACGCCGGGCGGCGTCCTCAGGCGTCTGGGCCGCGGGATCATCGCCGACGATCGGTCGCGAAAGGGAGGTCGCCACGGTGCCGGGGTGCAGGGCCACGCAGAGCACCTCCGGGTTCCGCCGCGCCAGCTCGATCGAGGCCGTCCGGATCACCTGGTTGAGGGCCGCCTTGGACGCCCGATAGCCGTACCAGCCGCCAAGCCGGTTGTCCCCGATGCTGCCGACCCGGGCCGACAGGGCGGCGACGAGCACGCGTCCGCGACGCGGGAGATGCGGCGCCAGGTGCTTGAGGATCAGCGCCGGGCCGATGGTGTTGATCGCAAAGGCTGCAGCCAGGCCCTCCGGCGTCACTCGCGAAAGGCTCTTCTCCGGCGCAAGGCCGGGAGCGTGCAGCGCCCCCGTGGAGATGACGGCGAGCCGGATCTCGCCCAGGTCCGCCGCCTTCGCCACAGCCGCCGCGATGGAGGTCTCGTCCTGCAGGTCGAGGGGCGGATCGCCCCGGCGGGAAAGGCCGAGGACGGGGGCCCCGGCGCGACGCGACCCGAGCTCGGCCAGAAGTGCGGATCCGATGCCGCCGGAAGCCCCGAAGACGACCGAGGCGCCGGGATCATCCTTCCTGTCCGACGCCATGGCCTGATCACCCCTCCGGAGACACGCCGGGGAATTGGCCCTTTTGGGTGGGGCCTGCAAGGCCCTCCGACGCGGAGGAAAGGGCGGGGCCGGTGATCCCTGTGTTCAGTTTTCCTGCGGATGCGCGCAAGTTTCATGCCTCGTCCGATCCCTGATTTTCAGCCATGACGCCGGGGTCTGGAGACCCGTTCCATGGAAGATTTCCTGCTGTTCGCCCTGGTGGGCTTCCTCGCCCAGGCGGTCGATGGCGCCCTGGGCATGGCCTATGGCGTCGTCTCCTCCACCGTCCTGATCAGCGTCGGGGTCCCCCCGGCGGCGGCGTCGGCCAGCGTCCATGCGGCGGAGGTCTTCACCACCGCCGCCTCGGCCGGATCCCACGCCTGGCACCGCAATGTGAACTGGAAGCTGTTTGCGCCCCTCGCGGTCGGCGGTTGCATTGGCGGGGCCCTGGGCGCCTTCGTCCTGACGTCGATCGACGGCTCGGTGCTGAAGCCCTGGATCGCCGGCTACCTGGCCGTGATGGGCGGCGTCATCCTCTGGCGGGCGCTGAAGGGCCCGGCGCCGCGGCTCTTCCCGGTCCGCTACAGCGGCCCCCTTGGCTTCTTCGGCGGCCTGTTCGACGCCATTGGCGGCGGCGGCTGGGGGCCTACCGTCGCGACGGCCATGGTGGGCGCGGGCGGTGATCCCAGGACCAGCATCGGCACCACCAACACCGCCGAGTTCTTCGTCACCGCGACCATCTCGGCCACCTTCCTGGCGGCCCTCCTTACCGGGCACTGGGCCGACGCGGGCGACCTCGCCGACCACGCCATGGCCGTCGCCGGCCTGGTCGCCGGAGGCCTCGTCTCGGCGCCCCTCGCCGGCCTCATGGTCAAGATGGCGCCCCAGCGCATCCTGACCGGCGCCGTCGGCGTGCTGGTCACGGGCCTCGCCGGCTACCAGGCCGCCCGCCTCGCCGGCTGGCTCTAAGGCGCGCTATCGCGCCGTGGCGATGGTTCCGTAGCGGCCAACCTCCCGGGCGAAGACCTGCCGGCCGGTCCGCCGCTCGTAGATGCGGACCCCCATGATCTGCGGGGAGGAATTCTGGATGATGAGGCCATAGCTCGGCCTCAGGTCGATGCGATAGCCCTCGGCCGTCTCCCAGCCCGGCCGGAGGCTGAAGATCCGGGTCAGGTTGTACAGGGTCTCCGTCCCGCCGTTACGGAGCCGCAGGGTGGTCTCGGCGTCGTAATCCAGGCAGACCGCGATGTTGGTGTGCCGGATGTCTCCGCAGCGGATGAGCACGTAGTAGGGGAATTCCCGGGCCCGACGGGCCTCGGCCTGCCGCTCCTGCTCGGCCTTGGCGGCCAGGGCCGCGCGTCCCTCGGGACTGGCTTCCCAGCGCCGGCGGGCCTCGGCCTCGGCGGCCCGCCGCTCGGCCTCCTGGCGCTGGGCGAGGGCCGCCCTTTCCTCCCGCGCCCTTCGCTCGGCCCGCATGGGTCCGGTCTCGTCAACCAGCCGGGCGACGGTGGCCTCCCGGGCGGAAAGGAGGTGGTCCGTCATTCCCTGGAGATCGAGCGCGGTTTCCTCGGTCTCGTTGCGGCGCCACCTGTCCTCGCACCGGGTCGTCGAGCCCCGCAGGGTGCACTCGAAGTCCGTCCTTCGGAGATGCCAGCGCCGGCACGCCTCGATGACCTTCCGGCCCCGCCAGGACAGGGGGTTTATCGACCGCCCGCTGGGCTCGCCTCCGGCGGTCCGGCCGCTTGCGGGGGCCCCCAGCCTCTCGAGCTGGCCGCGGATGCAGCCGGGAACCTCGGAGCCCGTTCCGTTCGCAGGATAGGCCTGGAAATGGACGCGCCAGTCCACGGCGTCGATCTCCGACCGGTGGATCGCGGTGGTGCTGGGACAGGCCGGCAATGACCTCAGCTTGCCGGACTCGGCGCGGCGTCCCACGACCTGGATCCGGGCGTTGGTCTCGTCCTCTTCCGAGAAGGGCGCCTCGAAGGTGGACGTGACCCACCGCGTCTTGCGCATGACGCCTCGCCCGGAGACCCACTCGTCACCGCCATTCGCCCCAAGGGCGATGACCCTGCCGTCCACCTCCAGCACTGCATGGCAGGGCTTCTGGCCATTCTCCGGCCAGGGAACGACCAGGTTCGGCGAGACCCAGCCGCCGTTCGGGTCAAACACCCGCGGCCAGTACCGGGTGTCCGTATAGTCCAGGGTGACATCCCGTCCGTTGAGGAACTTCCGGCTGACCTCGTAGGTGCGAAGGTCTGCGGCCTCCTTGTCGATGAGGGTGTCGACGGGAACCCGGTAGCGCCGTGCAATGACCGGCCCCAGGAGGTCCGGCGCGGACGCCGCCGCACGCGGGGCGGCGTCCGCGGTCCCGGAGCCCGGCCCGGAGACCGCACCGGGCCCTGCCCACAGGGCCGCCGCCAGCCCGATGGCGAGGACGCTCCGCACCGCCCGTCTCACCTCAGAGGGTCAGCTTGTCGAAGTCGCTGGCGTCGTGCCGCTCCAGCAGCTGGCTCTCCGGCTTGCCGAAGGGGCGGTTCACGGCCCGCCCGCGCTTGACCGCCGGCCGGGCGCCGATGGCGTCGGCCCAGCGGTTGACGTTGACGTACTCGTGCACCTGCAGGAACTCGCCCCCGCTGTAGAGCTCGCCCTTGGCCATGGCGCCGTACCAGGGCCAGATGGCCATGTCGGCGATGGTGAAGTCCGGGCCGGCGATGAACTCGCTCTCGGCCAGGCGCCGGTCGAGGACGTCGAGCTGGCGCTTCACCTCCATGGCGAAGCGGTCGATGGCGTATTCGATCTTCATCGGGGCGTAGGCGTAGAAGTGGCCGAAGCCGCCGCCCAGGTAGGGGGCGCTGCCCATCTGCCAGAACAGCCAGGACATGCATTCGGCCCGGGCGCCCGGCTCGGTGGGCAGGAAGGCGCCGAACTTCTCGGCCAGGTGCACCAGGATGGCGCCGGACTCGAAGACGCGGATCGGCTTCGGCCCGCTGCGGTCGAGCAGGGCCGGGATCTTGGAGTTCGGGTTGATGTCGACGAAGCCGCTGGAGAACTGGTCGCCCTCGTTGATGCGCACCAGCCAGGCGTCGTATTCGGCGCCGGAATGGCCCAGGGCCAGCAGTTCCTCGAGCATCACCGTCACCTTCACCCCGTTGGGCGTGCCCAGGGAGTAGAGCTGCATCGGGTGGCGGCCCACCGGCAGTTCCTTTTCGTGGGTCGGGCCGGCGATGGGCCGGTTGATGTTGGCGAACCGGCCGCCGTTCTCGCGGTTCCAGGTCCAGATCTTAGGGGGGACGTATTCGGCTTCGGACATGCGGGGCTCCCTCTCGGGGCCATCGCGCGTCGCGACGGCCGTTCGGGATCAGGATAGCGGCGCCGGCCCGCTCTCCAAAAGGGGAATTGACCGCGCTTTGCGGTTGCCTCCCGGCGCAGGGGCGCCAAACTTGGCGGGCAAGAAGAAACCCCAGGACCGGTCAGGAGTACGACCCCCATGCCCCCCGCCGATGACGCCGCCCCCGTCCGCACCCTCGACAAGGAGGCCCTGAAGGCGAAGTACCGCGCCGAGCGCGACAAGCGCCTGCGCCCTGACGGCAATGACCAGTACATCCGCGTGGCCGGCGTCTTCGCGGGCTACCTGGACGATCCCTACACGCCCTTCCAGCCGCGCGAGCCCAAGACCGACCACGTGGAGTTCGCCTTCATTGGCGGCGGCTTCGCCGGCCTGGTCGCCGGCGCCCGCCTGGTCGAGGCCGGGATCACCGACGTCCGGATCATCGAGAAGGGCGGCGACTTCGGCGGGACCTGGTACTGGAACCGCTATCCCGGCGCCCAGTGCGACATCGAATCCTACATCTACATGCCCCTCCTTGAGGAGACGGGCCACATCCCGCGGGAGAAGTACGCCCACGCGCCGGAGATCCTCGAGCAGTGCCAGCGCATCGGCCGCAAGTACAACCTCTACGACAACGCCCTCTTCCACACCGAGGTCAAGGACCTGACCTGGGACGAGGAGAACGACGTCTGGATCATCACCACCAACCGCGACGACCGCTTCACCGCCCGCTTCCTGGGGTCCGGCACCGGCCCGCTCCACGTGCCCAAGCTGCCCGGAATCCCCGGCATCGAGAGCTTCAGGGGCCATTCCTTCCACACCAGCCGCTGGGACTACGACTACACGGGGGGCGACCCGCTGGGTGCGCCGCTTTCGAAGCTGGGCGACAAGCGGGTGGCGATCATCGGGACCGGCGCGACGGCGGTGCAGTGCATTCCGCACCTCGCCCGCGCCTGCAAGGAGCTGCTGGTCTTCCAGCGCACCCCGTCCTCGGTGGACGTCCGCGCCAACGCCCCCATCGACCCGGAATGGTTCGCCTCCATCGCCACCCCGGGCTGGCAGCAGCGCTGGCTCGAGAACTTCACCGAGAACCAGGCCGGCGGCGGCGCCGAGGAGGACCGGGTCCAGGACGGCGGGACGGCCCTGCCCCGCCGCATCCGCGAGAAGATGAAGACCATCCCGCCCGAGCAGATGAGCCCCCAGGCCATGCTGGCGGCCTTCGAGGACTCCGACTTCGAGAAGATGGAGGAGATCCGCGCCCGGGTGGATTCCATCGTCACCGACAGCGAGGCGGCCCAGAAGCTGAAGGCCTGGTACCGCCAGCTCTGCAAGCGCCCGTGCTTCCATGACGCCTACCTGCAGGCCTTCAACGAGCCCTCCACCCGCCTGATCGACACCGACGGCAAGGGCGTGGAGCGGATCACCGAGACCGGGGTGGTCGTGGCGGGGGTCGAGTATCCCGTCGACTGCATCATCTATGCCTCGGGCTTCGAGGTGGGCACGGACTATACCCGCCGCACGGGCTTCGACCTCACCGGCGTGGACGGCCTGAAGCTGTCCCAGGCCTGGTCGGACGGCATGCGTTCCCTGCACGGCCTGCACGTCCGGGGCTTCCCCAACGCCTTCTTCGTCCAGCCGACCCAGGGGGCGAACCTGATCTCCAACGTGCCGCACAACCTGACGGACTCCGGGCGCACCATCGCCACCGTGGTGGCCGAGGCGAAGCGGCGGGGCGCAACCCGGGTCGAGGTCACCCAAGAGGCCCAGGACGCCTGGGTCGCCCTGCTGCTGACCGGTCCGGGCCGGATGATGATGGGCTCGGCTGACTGCACCCCCGGCTATTACAACAACGAGGGCCACGTTGAGTTTGAGTCTCAAAACACCTTTTACGGTGGTGGCCCCATCGAGTTTTTTAACCTCATGGCTAAGTGGCGCGAGGCGGGCGATTTAAAAGGACTCGAAATTTCCTAGCGGTACACGGTAAGG
>JAPOKE010000113.1 GCA_029977805.1 Phenylobacterium parvum
CACCTCCGGGGCCAACATCACGGCTGACCAGGACCGGGCCCTGCTGTTCGGCTACTACACCAAGGCCTTCCTGAGGCCCCAGGTGAACTGGAACGCCGCCCTCTCGCCGGAGGTCCAGGCCGGGCTCGACCCGGCCCTGAGGGCCTGGCTGGGCCTCGACGTCATCGCCAATACCGGAGAGGCGGCCGACCTGCGCTACCTCTCGGACCAATATCCCCAGTTCGCCCTGGACTATCCCGCCGCCGACAGGGCGTCGTAGCGGTAGAGGCCGTCCATGGCCGCGCCCATGCCCAGGCCGGCCTTCATGCCGCGGTTGCGCGCCCAGCTGAGGGGCGGGCGCAGGTGGTAGATCGTCGCATTGCGCCGAGAGCCGGCCTGGATCCCGGACGTGCGCGGGCGGCGCAGGGCCTCGTAGCGCTCCAGGGCGGCGGGAACATCCCGGGCCGCGCGACCGGACAGGCAGGCGGCCAGGACGGCGGCGTCCTCGATGGCCATGCAGGCGCCCTGGGCCATGAAGGGCAGGGTGGGGTGGCAGGCGTCGCCCAGCAGGGTGGTCGCGCCCCGGCTCCAGCGCGGCAGGGGGTCGCGGTCGAACAGGGCCCAGCGGAAGCAGGCGTCTTCGGGGGCCGCCTCGACGATCCGCCGCACCGTCGGATGCCAGCCGGCGAAGTCCCGGCGCAGGTCGGCGGCCTCGCCCCGGCTGGACCAGGACTCCTCGCGCCAGTCGTCGCGCTCGACCACGCCCACGAAGTTCACCAGGGTCCCGCCCCGGACGAAGTAGTGCACGAAGTGCGCGCCGGGCCCCATCCACAGGGCGGCTGTGGGCCGGACATCCGACCCCGCCAATCGCTCGGCCGGGACCAGCCCCCGCCAGGCGACATTGCCCGTGAAGCGCGGCGCCGCCGGGCCGAACAGGGCCTCGCGGACCAGGCTGCGGATGCCGTCGGCGCCCACCAGGACGTCGGCCTCCAGCCGCTCGCCGGAAGCCAGGACCAGGGCCGGCGTCCCGTCGCCGGGGCAGGCGGCGACCGCCTCGCCAAGGCGCAGGGTGATGTGCGGCTCGGCCTCGCAGGCCTGCCCGAGGACGGAGACCAGGTCCGCCCTGTGCAGGTGGAGGTAGGGGAAGCCGTACTTCCGCAGGGCGGCGTCGCCCAGGGGCGCCCGGCTGATCTCCTGGCCGCGCCGCCAGCCCCGGGCCTCCACCGCCTCGGGCCGGAAGGCGAGGGCGGAGAGGGCGGCCTCGAGCCCCAGGCCGAAGAGCACCCGCGAGGCGTTGGGCGAGACCTGCAGGCCCGCGCCGACCTCGCCCAGCGCCGCCGCCTGCTCGACCACGGTCACGGCGACGCCGGCGCGGGCCAGGGCCAGGGCCGCGGTCAGCCCGCCCACGCCGCCGCCGACGACGAGGGCGGTGAGGGGGCCCGGCGCGGCGGAGGGGGCCATCAGGCCTCCAGGAGGCTGCGCAGCATCCAGGCGGTCTTCTCGTGGACGTTGATGCGCTGGGTCAGGACGTCCGCGGTCGGCTGGTCGCGAGCGGCGTCGACCACGGGAAAGAGGTTGCGGGCCGTCCGGGCCGTGGCCTCCTGGGCGACCACCAGCTGGCGGACCATCTCGTTGGCGTCCGGCACGCCCTCGGGCTCACGGATCGAGGTCAGGCGCGCGAACTCGGCGTAGGTCCCCGGCGCGGGGAAGCCGAGGGCGCGGATGCGTTCGGCGATGACGTCGATGGCCGACCACTGCTCGGTGTACTGGCCCATGAACATGGCGTGCAGGCTGTTGAACTGCGGCCCGGTCACGTTCCAGTGGAAGTTGTGGGTCATCAGGTACAGCGTGTAGCTGTCCGCCAGCAGGGCGGAGAGCCCCTCGGCGATCCGGCGGCGCTCGGCCTCCGGGATGCCGATGTCGATGGGCGGGGGCGTGGTGGCGACGGGCATGGCGGGGTCTCCGGTTCGGTCGGTCTGGCCCGGCTGAGGTGGGCGCCCGGACGGGCCCTGTCAAACCCGGCGGATCCCGGACGGGACGGGCGGCTTCAGTCCTCGTCGAAGCCGACGAAGACCGCCGCCTCGTCCACGGGCTTGCGGTGGGAGACCACGGCGTTGGCGGGGAAGCCGTCGTCGGGCCAGCCCATGGCGACGCAGATCATGATGACCTGGTCGTCGGGGATGCCCGCGTGCTCGCGCACCACGGGGGACTGCATGATGCCCTGGCTGTTGATCACGCAGCCCAGGCCCCGGGACCAGGCGGCGTTGACCAGGCAGTTGGTCACCGCCCCGCAGTCAAAGGGGCCGATGTCGCCGCCGTGGATCGAGCGGTCGTAGGTGACGACGATCGAGACCGGGGCGTCGAACTGGCGGAAGCCCCGCAGCACCCAGTCCTGGCGCTTGGCCTTGTCCTCGCGCGCGATGTCCATGGCGGCGAAGAGCTGCTTGGCGATCTCGATCTGGCGCTCCCGGTGGACGCCGTCGTAGGCGCCGTGGCTGCGGAACTCGCGGGAGTCCGGCACGCCGGCCAGGTTGCGCTCGGTATTGCCCTTGCGGATGGCGTCCAGCACGGGGCCGGCGACCACGTAGAAGTTCCAGGGCTGGGTGTTCAGGGAGGAGGGCGCGCGCATGGCCAGCTCCAGCACCTCGCGGATCACCGCCTTGGGCACGGGATCGGGCTTGAAGCCCCGGATGCTGCGCCGGCCCTTGATCACCTCGTCGAACTGCATGTCGTCCTCTTCCCTCGGCCGCGCGGGCCGTCAGATCCTGAAACCGTGGTCTTCGAGCCAGGCCTTCACCAGGCCGACGGCCTGGGCGCCGAGTTCCGGCTGGTCCTGGTAGTAGTGCGTCGCGCCGGCGATCTCGTGGAAGCGCCGGTCCCCGTGGGCGACCGCCTCGTAAAGCCGGCGGGCGTGGCTGGGGGTGCAGGCGTCGTCGGCGCTGTTGTTGATCACAAGGACAGGCGCCTTCACCCGGGCCAGGCAGCGCGGCCCGTCGGCCCGGGCGTCGTCCAGGCTCCACTGGGAGAGCCAGCTGCGCAGGGTGGAGAAGCGGGCGAGGCCGATGGGGCTCATGTTCACCACCTGGGGATCACCCAGGTAGCAGACCCCCGGCGCCCGGTCGTTGGGGTCGACGGCGGGGTCGAGCCAGCGCGGGTCGGCCATGGTGCCGTGGACGACGAAGCCGAACTCGTCATTGGGCCGTCCACGTCGCCGCAGGGTCTCCAGCCGGTCCTTCACCCAGGCGGTGATGCGCCGGTTGCGCGCCTCCTGGGCGGCCCGGTAGCGGTCGAGGAAGGCCGCGTCGTAGGGCGGGCGGACCGCCTCGCCATAGAGGTCGAGGGCCGGGTCGCGCCGGTCGGGGTCCTGCTCGTCGAGGATGGAGGCGTCCAGCCATTCGGTCAGGGTGCCGTGGCGCGAGACATGGGCGGCCATCAGGATGACCCCGTCCGCCGGGATCAGCCGGGCGTCGGCCAGGGACAGGGGATCGCCCGCCGGCGTGTGGGTGATGGAGGGCTGCTCGGCCTCGGCCTGGTAGAAGGCCGAGAGAGCCCCGCCGCCGCTCCAGCCCAGCAGGATGACGTTGGCGTAGCCCAGCTTCTCCCGGGCGTGGCGCACCGCAGCCCCGAGGTCGAGGGCGACCTTCTCCATGATCAGGGCGTTGTCGACCCCCCGGTAGCGGCTGTCGGCGGCCAGGACGTGGACGCCGGCCTCGGCGAACAGACGCATGACCGGCAGGCCGCCGGTCCCGCCGATGGGATGCATGGTGACCAGCACCGTGTCCGAAGGGGTCTCCGGCCGGATCAGGGTGGCCCCGGTGGCCACCAGCCCCACGGCCCCGCCATAGGTGTCCTTGAAGGCCGACGGGTCGCGGGAGACGATGGTGACCGGCGTCCGCGTGACGGCGGGGCGTGCGCTCATTCCGCCGGGTCCGCCGCCACCTTCCGCACCGGCGGCTCGTTGTAGGAGGCCCGGGCCATGTAGACCTCGTCGGGCATCTGCAGGAGCTTCTCGTAGACCGGCGGCGGGTACTTCAGGTGCGGCTTGTCCGGGTCGAAGGCCGGCTGGGGCGTCTCGGGCCTGGCGCCCGGCCCGGCGGGCGGGTTGCGGAAGGCGGCCAGCTCCTCGGCGGAGATGCCCGCCAGGGCGACGACCTCGGGATCGATCCATTCGTCCGGGTCCGGCGGGCTGAGCGAGGTGGAGATCTCGAGGTTCAGTCCCTCGGGCCCGGCGAAGTAGATGGACTGGCAGAAGCCGTGGTCCACGGGCCCGAAGACCGGCACGCCGTTCTGCCGGATGCGGTTCCGGAAGGCGATCAGGTCGTCCATGGACTCCACGTTGAAGGCCACGTGCTGCATGGTCCCCGGCGCCGAGGGCCCCCCGCCGTGGGGCGCATGGCTGGAGCCCAGCTCGCTCTTGCCCTTGGCGTTGTCCGGCATGGCGACGAAGGCCACCGAGGCGTTGTCGTCCAGCTCCAGGAAGCCGTGCCAGGCGCCCGGCACCCCGTGCATCCAGAACAGGGCCGTCAGCCGCATGCCCAGCACCTCGCTGAAGAAGGCGATCTGCCCCTTCATGTCCGTGGTGCTGAAGGCCAGGTGGTGCAGTCCGCGAAGCCGGGGCATGGGGCTCTCCTGTCGGGCCGGGCCTATTTCCGCCCGCTGGTGGGAATGTCGCGGAACGCAACGTCCTTGTCGACGCGGATGTCGCCCGGCAGGCCCAGGACGCGCTCGCCGATGATGTTGCGCAGGATCTCGTCCGAGCCGCCCTCGATGCGGGTGGCGGGCGAGCGCAGCAGCATCTGCTGGAAGCGGGCGTTCATGGGCGAGGAGTCGTCCTGGATCACCCCGGACTGGCCCTGCAGGTCGAGGGCGAACATGGCCAGCTCCTGCATGGTGGCGCCGGCCACCAGCTTGCCGATGGAGTTCTCCGGCCCGGGGGTCTCGCCCTTGGACAGGGCGGTGATGGCCCGCATGCCGGTGTACTTCAGCCCGGACTGCTTCACCGCCAGCTGGGCGAGGCGCGAGCGGACCGAGGCGTCGTCCACCGCCGGCCGGCCGTCGATCTCCGCGTCCAGGCAGTACTCGAACAGCTCGGGGAAGCCCGTCGACATGCCCGAGCCGATGGACAGGCGCTCGTTCATCAGGGTGGTCAGGGAGACCTCCCAGCCCTGGCCCACGGCGCCCAGGCGCTGGTCGTCGGGAATGCGCACGTCGGTGAAGTAGACCTCGTTGAAGCCCGACTGGCCGTTGGCCTGCTTGATCGGGCGGACCTCGACCCCCGGGGTCGACATGCTCAGGAAGAACATGGTCAGGCCCTTGTGCTTGGGCGCATCGGGGTTGGTCCGGGTGATCAGGAGGCCCCACTGGGAATGCTGGGCGCCGCTGGTCCAGATCTTCTGGCCGTTGATGATCCAGTCGCCCGAGCCGTCCTCGGCCTTCACCGCGCTGGTGCGCAGGCCGGCGAGGTCGGAGCCGCCGGCAGGTTCGGAGAAGAGCTGGCACCAGATCTCCTCGCCCGAGGCGAGGGGCGGCAGGAGGCGGCGCTTGTGCGCCTCGGAGGCCCAGGCCATCACGGTGGGGCCGCACATGCCGTGGCCGATGATGAAGGGGCTGGAGAGGGAGCCGTAGAGGGGCAGCACGCGCAGCTCGCCCACGTCCGCGGGGTCGAGGAGCCTGGACTGCTCCAGCTTCCGAATCAGCTTGGTGATTTCAAACTGCCCCGGC
>JAPOKE010000114.1 GCA_029977805.1 Phenylobacterium parvum
CCGATGGCGGCGATGAAGCGCTTGCGGCTGACGCCCAGCAGGACCGGGAAGCCCAGGGCCACGATCCGGTCCAGCCCCGCCAGGAGGGCCAGGTTGTGCTCCAGGGTCTTGCCGAAGCCGATGCCCGGGTCCAGCCAGATGCGCTCGTGCGCGACCCCGGCGGCGAGGGCCCCGGCCGCCCGCTCCGAGAGGAAGGCGCAGACCTCGGCCAGGACATCCGAATAGTGCGGCGCCTTCTGCATGGTGCGGGGCTCGCCCTGCATGTGCATCAGCACGACCTCGCAGCCCAGGTCCGCGGCCAGCTCCGCCGCGCCGGGGGCGGACAGGGCGGTCACGTCGTTCCAGATGTCGGCCCCCGCCTCGACCGCGGCCCGGGCCACCTCCGGCTTGCAGGTGTCGATGGAGAGACGGCGGCGGGTCCGGGGCCGCAGCTCGCGCAGGAGGGGCAGGGTGCGCGCCATCTCCTCGTCGGCGGAAACCGGTTCCGCCCCGGGACGCGTCGACTCCCCGCCGATGTCCAGGATGTCCGCCCCCGCCGCGTCCAGGGCCAGGGCGTGGGCCAGGGCGGCCTCGCGCGTGGCCAGCCGGCCGCCGTCCGAGAAGCTGTCCGGGGTGACGTTCACCACCCCCATGACCAGGGGGCGGCGACCGGGCGCAGCCGGGATCACGCCGGCTGGGGCCGCGCGGCGGTCGGGGCCAGGGGGACGGAGACGGCGGGAACGGCCGGGCCGGCGCCCGCCTCGTCCTCGCGCCGGGGCATGACGCCCTTCAGGGCGTTGGTGATCTCGTCCCCGGTCAGGGTCTCGTACTCGAGCAGGGCCTTGGCCAGGGTGTGCAGGTCCTCGATCCGGTCGGTCAGGATGCGCTTGGCCTCGTCATAGCCGGCCTGGACCAGGCGCTTCACCTCCTCGTCGATGATCCGCGCCGTCTCCTCGGAGACGTTCTGGGTCCGCGACACCGAGTGGCCCAGGAAGACCTCGTCCTGGTTCTCGCCGTAGGAGACCACGCCCAGCCGGTCGGAGAAGCCCCACTTGGTCACCATGGCCCGGGCCAGGCGGGTGGCCTGGTCGATGTCGGACGAGGCGCCGGAAGTGATCTTCTCGCGGCCGAAGATGATCTCCTCGGCCAGCCGGCCGCCCATCAGGATGGCGAGGCGCGAGGTCATCTGCTGGAAGCTCATCGAAAGCTGGTCCCGCTCGGGCAGCTGCATGACCATGCCCAGGGCCCGGCCGCGCGGGATGATGGTCGCCTTGTGGACGGGGTCGGAGGCCGGGACGCTCAGGGCGACCAGGGCGTGCCCGCCCTCGTGGTAGGCGGTCAGGCGCTTCTCGTCGTCGGTCATGGCCATGGACTTGCGCTCGGCGCCCATCATGACCCGGTCCTTGGCGTCCTCGAAGTCGCGCTGGGTGACCATCTTCTTGTTCTTGCGCGCGGCCATCAGGGCGGCCTCGTTGACCAGGTTGGCCAGGTCGGCGCCCGAGAAGCCCGGCGTGCCGCGGGCGATGGTGCGGATGTCCACGTCGGCCGCCAGGGGCACGTTGCGCATGTGCACGCGCAGGATGCGCTCGCGGCCGTTCACGTCGGGATTGCCCACGACCACCTGGCGGTCGAAGCGGCCCGGCCGCAGCAGGGCGGGATCCAGCACGTCCGGCCGGTTGGTCGAGGCGATGACGATGATGGCGTCGGACGGGTCGAAGCCGTCCATCTCCACCAGCAACTGGTTCAGGGTCTGCTCGCGCTCGTCGTTGCCGCCGCCGAGGCCCGCGCCCCGGTGCCGGCCCACGGCGTCGATCTCGTCGATGAAGATGATGCAGGGGCTGTTCTTCTTGGCCTGCTCGAACATGTCGCGCACCCGGCTGGCGCCGACGCCGACGAACATCTCCACGAAGTCGGAGCCCGAGATGTAGAAGAAGGGCACGCCCGCCTCGCCGGCCACGGCGCGGCCCAGCAGGGTCTTGCCGGTGCCGGGGGGGCCGACCATCAGGGCGCCCTTCGGGATCTTGCCGCCCAGGCGCTGGAACTTCTGCGGGTCCTTCAGGAAGTCGACGATCTCGGACAGCTCTTCCTTGGCCTCGTCCACGCCGGCCACGTCCTCGAAGGTCACGCGGTTGCGGTTCTCGGTCAGCATCTTGGCCTTGGACTTGCCGAAGCCCATGGCGCCGCGGGCGCCGCCCTGCATCTGGCGCATGAAGAAGATCCAGATGCCGACCATGATGATGATGGGCAGGAGCTGCAGCAGGATGGTCCCGGCGCTCATGCCGCCCGGCGGCTTGACCTTGATGTCGACATTGCGGGCCTCGAGCCGCTTGACCAGGTCCTCCTGGTTGTTCGGCGTCGTCGAGGCGAAGCTCTTCCCGGCCGTATCCTTCACGACGATCTTCGGGCCGGCGATCTCCACCGACTTCACCGACCCGCCGTCGATCTTGGAGAGCAGCTGGGAATAGCTGATCTCGGCGACCGATGCGGTGCGCTGGCTCGGGTTCATCAGCGCGTACATGCCCGCCAGGGCGATGATGATGGCGGCCCAGATACCGAGGTTGCGAAGGTTCATTGGCGTCCGATCCGGAGGGTTGAATGCCTGTCCGGCCCCAACATAGGCGCCGGGCGGGGGAATCTCCAGCGATCCCGCCCGGTCAGGGGCGACTCGCCGCGAATTGCCCGGGAGAACGTCCCCCAGAACGACGAAAAGGCCGTGCGACGTGCGCACGGCCCTTCGGGAAGCCTCGGAAGATCCGGCCCGGGGGCGGGGATCAGCGGGCGGGCTTCTTCGGCGCGGCGATCAGGCCTTCGCGCTGGGCGCGCTTGCGGGCCAGCTTGCGGGCGCGGCGGACGGCCTCGGCCTGCTGGCGCGCGCGCTTCTCCGAGGGCTTCTCGTAGTGCACGTGGCGCTTCATCTCGCGGAACGAACCCTCGCGCTGCATCTTCTTCTTCAGCGCCTTGAGGGCCTGGTCGACATTGTTGTCGCGGACGAAAATCTGAACCAGAGGTCTCTCTCCTGTCACCCGTTCCCGCTCGGCGTCGCCTCCGGGGAGGCTTCAGCGGCGAACGGACAATAGCCTTTTGATCCCGACGGTCTCCCGTCCGGGCAGGCCGGGGGCAATAGCAGACGGGAAATGTCCTGTCCACGCCGGACACGCCGGGCTTTTGGCCCTATATGGAGGCCATGGACATGCAGGAAGACCCCGAGGCCTGGCTGCGGCGCGCCGAGCAGGCCGTCCTCGACGCCGCCCTGGCGCGCGCGCCGGCGATGGGCTGGACCCGGGACATGGCCGCTGCGGCGGGCGCGGACGCCGGCTTCAGCCCCGGCGAGGCCGAACTCATCCTCCCCCACGGCCCGGCCGACCTGGCCGCCCTCCTGTCGCGCCGCCATGACGCCGCCGCCCTCGCCGCCCTGCCGGACCCCTCCGGGCTGAAGATCCGCCAGCGCATCCGCGCGGCCGTGCTCGCCCGGCTGGACGCGGCGGCGGCGGACGCCCCCGCCGTCCGCCGGTGCTCGGGGTGGCTGGCCCTGCCGCCCAACCTCCACCAGGGCCTGTCCCTGGCCTGGGAGAGCGCCGACGCCCTCTGGCGCTGGGCCGGCGACGTCGCGGCGGACGAGAACCACTATTCCAAGCGCGCCATCCTGGCCGGCATCCTCGTCTCGGCCCTGGCCATCAGGCTCCGGCAGGGCGAGGCGGAGGCCGAGGCCTATGTCGATGCGCGCATCGCCAACGTCATGGCCTTCGAGGCCTGGAAGGCGAAGCAGAAGCCGGGCGAACCCCTCCGGCGCCTCGTCGAAGGCCTCGGCCGCCTGCGCTACGGGTCTTCGGTCAGCCCGCGGGCCTGAAGCGCTTGGCCGGCCGGACCGCCAGGTCCTGGATCATCCGCATCAGCAGGTAGAGCCGCGGCGTGACCGTCGTCAGGTCGATCCACTCCTTGTCGGTGTGGAAGCTGCCGCCGACCGGGCCCAGGCCGTCGAGGGCGGGGGTGCCGGCCTCGTGCGCCAGGGCCGATTCCGAGGCCCCGCCATTGCCCCCCGTGCCCAGTTCCCGGCCCAGTTCGGCGTAGATCGCCTTCGCCCGCACCGCGAGGGCGTCGGTGTGGGGGTTGTCGGGCAGGGGCGGGAAGGAGTTCTCGCGGCTGATCGTGACCTTGGTGTCCGGCACCTTCGTGTTCCGGGCGCTCTCCTCGAGCAGGGCCTGGACCCGTTCCAGGTCCGCCTTGTCGCGGATGCGCACGTTCACCTGCGCCCGGGCGTTCTCGGGGATGATGTTGTAGCGGCTGCCCGCCTGGATGATGGTCAGGTTGGCGGTCAGGTCGTCGCCGGACCGGGGCAGGCCGTCGAGGGTCGCCAGCTGGTGGACCAGCTCGGTGGCGGCGTTGCGGCCGTCCTGCGGGGCGACACCGGCGTGGGCGGGCCGGCCCTTCACGTCGATGTTGAAGGTCGAGCTGCCCTTGCGCCAGACGGTGATCTTGTCCGGGGCGTCGCCGGGCTCGAGGTTCAGCTCCACGTCGTGGCTCTTGACCAGCCGGTCGATCAGGGCCCGGGTCCCCGGCGAGCCGCGCTCCTCGCTGGTCTCCAGCAGCAGGGTCAGGGTGTCGTAGTTGCGAAAGCCCCGGGCGGTCAGGATCTCCAGGGCCACGACGGCCTGGATCACCCCGCCCTTCTCGTCGCCCACGCCGGGGCCCGTCGCCCGGTCGCCGCTCACGGAATAGCGCCATTTCGCCGCCGTGCCCGGCTCGAAGACCGTATCGATGTGCCCGATCATCAGGATCCTCGCCTTGCCCTTGCCCTTCAGGGTCGCGACGAGGTTGTCCGGCAGGCCCGGGATCTCGGCGGGGACGCGCTCGACCTTCGCGCCCAGGGCCTCCAGCCGCGGCGCCAGGATGTCGAGCACCCGCTTGCCGCCCTCGACGTCGCCGGTGCCGGAGTCGATGTTGACCAGGGTCTCCAGCAGCTTCAGCTGCTCCGGCCTGGCCGCCTCGGCGGCCTTCCACAGGCCCTCGTCCTTGCGCGGCGCGGCCAGGGCGGGCAGGGCGGTCGCCCCCGCCGCCAGGAGGGCCAGGGCCAGGGTCGACCATCTCGTCTTGGGCGTGCGCATCAGGGTGTCTCTTCCTCTCGGGGCCCGGGGACCATGGCCTCCCAGGTCTCCGGCGGCAAGGTCCAGGGGCGGGGCCGGCGCGGCGGGTCGGCCGGCCGCCAGTCGCCCCCCGACAGGTCCAGGTTCAGGCCGTAGAAGGGATCGGCGTCCAGGGTCGCAGCCCAGCGCGCCCGCATCCAGGCCGCCTCCCGGGCGAACCGTTCCGCGTGCCGCGCCTCCAGGTCCGAGCCCCGCGAGGCCGATTCCCGGTGCACCAGGTCCGCCTCCGGCGTCCAGACCACCTGCAGGCCCAGGGCGCCGATCTTCAGGCACAGGTCGATGTCGTTGAAGGCCACGGGCAGGTTCTCCGCGTCGAAGCCGCCCGCCCGGTCGAACACCTCCCGCCGCACGGCGAGGCAGGCCGCCGTCACCGCCGAGGCGCAGCGCGCCGTCCGCAGGCGGTTCGAGGGGCCGGGGTCCCGCGGGCCCGCGCCGACCCCCAGGGCCCCCGCCACCCGCGCCGCGCCGATGCCGAGGGCGACGCCCGCATGCTGCACCCGCCCGTCGGGG
>JAPOKE010000115.1 GCA_029977805.1 Phenylobacterium parvum
AAAGCCGGGCGCGCCTGCTTCTCCAGAGCGTTCGAGCCGCAGTCCATGGCGCCGGACACGATGAGCGCCGGCACGTGGATGTCGGCGAGGAAGGGCGTCGCATCGGGCTTGGTGTAGAGGCCCGGCGCGAAGAGGGCCACGGCCAGGACGCCGGCCACCACCGCCAGGACGATGGCCAGGGCCCTGTTGGGCCTGCGCACGGCCGAAGCCAGCGAAGCGCTGAACCGGCGATTGACCAGGATCAGGGCGAGGATGCCGAGGACGAGGGACAGGAAGGCGGCGGCGCGGACCTCGCCCTCCCCGGCCCCCGCCTGGTGTAGGGCGACCACAAGGCCTGCGGAGACGCCAAGGACAAGCAGGCCCTGGACCGCCGACCAGACGACCAGGGGCAGGGAAAATAGGGCGGTCTCCGGCGGACGCGGCGGGCGCTGCATGACGTCGCCCTCGTCCGTCTCCGCCTCGAAGACCAGGGCGCAGACCGGATCGATGATCATCTCGATCACCGCGATGTGCAGGGGCCCCAGCAGGATCGGCATGCCGGTCACCAGGGGCAGCAGGGCCAGCCCGGCGATGGGGATGTGGGCGGCGACGATGAAGCCCATGGCCTTGCGCAGGTTGTCCCAGATCCGCCGGCCGGTCCGGATCGCACTGGCGATGGCGCCGAAGTCGTCGTCGAGGAGGACGAGGGCGGCCGCCTCCCGGGCCACATCCGCCCCCCGACCCCCCATGGCCACGCCAATGTCGGCGGCGCGCAAGGCGGGGGCGTCGTTGACCCCATCGCCGGTCATGGCCACCACCTCGCCCCCGGACCTGAGGGCCTGGACCAGCCTCAGCTTCTGCTCCGGCAGGATCCGGGCGCAGACCCCGGCGGTGCGGACCCGTCCG
The DNA here is from genome assembly GCA_029977805.1 of Phenylobacterium parvum. GTDB lineage: Bacteria > Pseudomonadota > Alphaproteobacteria > Caulobacterales > Caulobacteraceae > Phenylobacterium > Phenylobacterium parvum_A. The sequence continues at coordinate 886 of JAPOKE010000115.1, forward strand.
CGCAGGCCCTCCGCATCCAGCCCCTCCATCTCCTCGCCGGTGAGGACCACGCCGGGGTCGATCCCCGCCTGGAGGGCGATGGCCCGGGCGGTGCGGGGATGATCGCCGGTGACCATGAGGATGCGCACCCCCGCCTGCCGGCACTGGCGCACGGCGGCGGGGACCGAGGCGCGCAGGGGATCTGCAAGGCCGACCAGGCCCCGGAAGGCGAAGGTGAAGCCGCGGTGCGATCCGGGCAGGTCATCGCCCTCCCAGGCCGCCTCGGCGACCCCCAGCACGCGCAGGCCCCGCCCCGCCATGTCCTCCACTGCGCTCCGGACCGAGTCCGCCGCCGGCCCCGCAAGGCCGCAGAGGGCGGCGATGGCCTCCGGCGCGCCCTTGGCGGCGACCAGGCGGGGCGAGCCCTCGGGCCCCCCGTCCCAGACATGGGTCATGGCCAGAAGGGTCGGATCGAGGGGGTAGTGGCGCAGCAGGGCCCGTCCCTCCGCCGGATCGGCCGGCGCGCCATCGACCGGGGGGGAGGCCTCGACGAGGGCGTGAAACGCCGCCTCCATGGGATCCGTCGGCTGCTGGGCGCTGGCGAGGACGCCGAGTTCCGCCAGCCGCCGGAAGGTCGCCGGGGGGAGCAGCGCCCCTTCCCCGTTCCGCGCCAGGACCGCGCCGTCGGGCAGGCGCAGCTCCTCGATGCGCATCCGGTTCTCGGTCAGGGTGCCGGTCTTGTCCGTGCAAAGAACAGTAGCCGAGCCCAGGGTCTCGATGGCCGCCGCTCGCCGGGTCAGGACCCGTTCGCGGGACATCCTCAGGGCGCCCATGGCCAGGAAGATGGTCAGGACGAGGGGAAACTCCTCGGGCAGGAGCGACATGCCGAGGGCGATGCCGCCCAGGGCGGCCTCCAGCCAGCCGCCGCGCAGGACGCCGTAGAGCACCGTCGCAAGCACGCTGGCCGCCAGGCCCGCCGTCGCAAAGCCCAGGACCAGGCGCCGGGTCTGGACCGCCAGGCGGGGCGCGGCCGGCTCCAGCGTCGCCAGGACCTTGCCGATCCGGCCGATCTCGCTGGAGGCCCCCGTGGCGGTGATGATGCAGAGCCCCGAACCCCGCACGACCAGGGAGCCGGCCCAGACGAAGGGCGCGTCCTCGCCGCCGGGTCTCCCCGCCGGGCCCGGCCCCGCCCAGCCGCAGGCCGACTTGGCCACGGGGACGGACTCCCCGGTCAGCAGGGACTCATCGGCCCAGAGGCCGGTGGTCTCTGCGATCCAGCCGTCGGCCGGCGCCCGGTCGCCCTCGGAAAGGACCACGAGGTCCCCGGGCACGACCTCCCGCCCCGCGATGCGCTGCGCCTGGCCGCCGCGCCGCACCAGGGCCCGCGGGCTGGTCAGGTCGCGCAGGGCCTCCAGGGCCCGCTCGGTCCGGGTTTCCTGCACCACGGTGATGAGGATCGAGAGGGCGGCGAAGGCCACCAGGACCAGGGCCTCCCCCAGGTCGCCCAGCGCCATGTAGACCCCGCCCGCCACCAGCAGCAGGGCGAGCATGGGCTCGCGCAGCACGTCGGCGACGATCCGCAGGAAGGACCGCCCGCCCTGGCGCGGCAGGGCGTTGGGCCCGAAGGCCGCAAGGCGCGCCGAAGCCTCGGCTTCGGTGAGGCCGGACAGGGTGGACGCCGGGGCGGGATCGGGAGCCGGGGAGCTCAAGGCGGAGGGCCCTCGCGAGGTGGGACCCGCAGGCTAGCGCGGGCAAGCGGCCGCGTAATTGACAATTGTCAGCCGGTGTCCGGCGCGGCCTACCCCTCGCCCGTCAGGAAACGACGGGGGTTGTCCACGAACAGCATCCGGATGTCGGCCTCGGTGGCGCCCATGGCCTTCAGGTCGGGGATCACGTGGCGGTGCATGTAGAGGTACTGGTCCGGGTTGGACTTGGTGAAGGCGTGGGCGTCGGGCATGGAGCCGTCGGGCAGCTCGTTGTGGACATGCAGGCAGATGCAGTCGTGCGAAGGGCAGAGCCGGTGTCCCCAGCCGGCGTCCATCAGCCGCTTCAGGGTCACCGTGCGCATGTGCGGGCTCACGTGCCGGCCCGGATAGCGGTCCAGCCCCAGATAGCAGCCCTGGTCGAGGATCCAGGTCAGGTACTCGGTGTCGGTGGTGTCGTTGGAGTGGTCGATCTTGACCCGGGTGAGGTCGACGCCCTCCTCCCTGAAGATGGCGATCTGGCGCCTGGCGACCTGCCCGGTGGGGAAGGAGTGCACCATGATCGGCGCCCCGGTCTCCCGGTGGGCGCGGGCCACCGCCCGGGCCATGGTCTCAAGGGGCGGGGTGACCCCCTCGAAGTCCGCCGCGCACTTGAGCATGCCGGCCTTGACCCCCGTGCCCCGGAATCCCTCCTCGATGTCGCGGATGAACTCCCGCGCCATCTGGTTGGGCCCGACGCCGGTGAGGAAGCGCGGGACGTCCAGCCACCAGCCAGTGACGTTGATGATGTTGACCCCCGAGCCCTTCGATGCCGCGACCAGCAGCTCGGCGTTGCGGCCGAGGTCGAAGGTGGTGGCGTCCAGGATGGTGTCGATACCCGCAGCCTTGGCTGCCGACAGGGCGGCGATGGCGCGGGCCTCCCGGTCCTGGCCCAGGAGGTCGGGATAGGCGTCGTAGAGGCCGCTGGCGGCGACCATGACGTGCTCGTGCATCAGGGTGAAGCCGAGCTGGTCGCCGGAGATCGGCCCCAGCACGGAGTTCACGATACCGAGGCTCGCCATGATGTTCCCTCCCCCGCCGGCCGGCGCGGCGGCCGGGCGGTGACTTCCCTAGCCATGAGGCTAACCCCCGGGGACGCCGGGGGACAACCGAAAGCCGCCCGCAGTCGCCGGCTTGCGGCGGCTTTACGGTCATCCCCATTGCTGGGACAGTCCCCGACCTGACCCGGAGCGCGCGACATGGCGGCTGGCGTTTCATCCTTCCTTGCGGCCCTGGCCCTGGCGGCGGCGGGCGCCCCAGCGGAGGCGACCCTGCGGGCGGACGACATCCCCGTGGCGCACACGCCGCAGGTTCCCGGGGGATATGGCCGGACCTTCCCGGAGCCGGTCCTGAAGCGGTGCGGCGAGCCCCTGGCGGCGGGCGCCCCGGACCTGCGGGGGATCTGGCGGATCGTCGAGGTCAACGGCCGGGCGCCGGCGCCGGGCGAGCGCATGCACGGCTATGTCGAGCGGATCGAGCAGTGCGGGAACCGGATCGTCGACATGGGGGGCGGGACCATCGCGGACGCCCGGGCCGACGGGACGGAGGCCAACGCCGTGCACGACGTCTCGGTGCGGGACTTCCGCACGCCCATCGTGGCCATCGCCACCTACGAGGCGGGGGCCTTCATCCTGCGGCCCAAGGGGATGCCGGGGATCGAGGTCCGCCGCTGGCTGGAGCCCGACGGCCGGATGGGCTGGACGCGCCCCGACCTCGGCCGGATGCGCCTGGAGCGCATCGGCGGGCCGAACGATCCCTATACCCGGGAAGAGTAGGCGCGGTCCGCGCGGTCAGGCGGCCTCGGCGGCCCTGAAGGCCGGCCGCGACTCCAGCCGGTCGGCGTAGGCGCCGAGGTTCGGGAAGCTGGCGAAGTCGGCGCCGAGGCGGCGGGACATGATGACGGCGTGACCGGTGATGGTGTCGGCCACGGTGAAGTCGCCGGCGATGAACTCCCGCCCGGCCATGTGGGACTCCGCGGCCTCCAGGACCCGGTTGAGCAGCTTCACCGCCCGGGCCGCCATTTCCGGGTTCCGCCGGTCGGGGGGCAACAGGACCGTCTCGACCACGTAGTTGTTGATGGGCGGCATGATCATGCCCTCGGCGTAGTGCAGCCACTGGAGGTAGAGGGCGAAGTCCGGATGGTCGGGCCCGCGGATCAGTTGCGGGGCGTACTTCGCGCCCAGGTACTGGGCGATGGCGGTGCTCTCGGAGATCGTGGTGTCGCCATCCACAAGGGTCGGGACCCGGCCGTTCGGATTGATGCGCGTGTACTCCGGCCCCCGCATCTCCCTCTGCCCGAGGGTGAAGCGCTCCAGCTCGTAGGGCAGGCCGATCTCCTCCAGGAGCCAGACCGTGCGCACGGCGCGGGAGTTCGGGGCGAAATAGACCTTCATGGGGATGTCCTTGCCTGGTGGGCGCCGGTAAGGGGCGAAGGCTACCAGCCCGCTCCCTCCGGCGGCAATGCCGGACCGGGGCCTGAAGCCCCCCTCCCCTACCCGCAGAGCCGGTCCACCAGCAGGGCCTCGAAGGCGGCGTAGTCGGTCCAGGCAGAGGCCACGCGCACCGGATCGCCTGCGGGATCGATGACGGTGAGGCCGTCGTCGCGGACGGCGAGGGGCAGGGTCTCCATCTCCAGCCCCGCCTCGGAGAAGGCGAGGTAGACGGCGACGGTGTCGAAGAGGACGGTGGAGCGGTCGCGCCAGCGCTCGGGGTTGCGGCCTACGGCCGGCAGCCAGAGCCGGTAGGTCTCCAGGACGGCGGCGGCCAGGCTCTGCGGCCGGGCGCCGGCGTGCGCGGCGAAGCGGGCGTAGGCCTCTCCGCGCAGCACCACCGAGCCGCAGGTGTCGACGGGGGTGAGGGTCTTTTCCCAAGGCGCCGCGAAGACCGCCCGAGCGGCTTCGGGGTCAGCCAGGACGTTGTACTCCGGCCGCGGCGGGGAACCGGGGAGGTA
>JAPOKE010000116.1 GCA_029977805.1 Phenylobacterium parvum
CATGGACGAGGACTGCCTCTACCTGAACGTCCGCGCGCCGCTGGATGCGGCGGGGCCAGCGCCGGTCATGGTCTGGATCCACGGCGGGGCGCACCAGTCGGGCTCGGGCGCGGCGGACTGGTACCAGTCGGACGGCCTGGTCCGCGAGGGCGTGGTGCTGGTGACGATCAACTACCGGCTCAACGTCTTCGGCTATTTCAGCCACCCGGCCCTGTCGGCGGAGAGCCCGTGGGGGCGGTCGGGCAATTATGGGCTGATGGACATACTGGCGGCCCTGGAATGGGTGCGGGACAACATCGCCGCCTTCGGGGGCGACCCGGGCAATGTCACCATCTTCGGCGAGAGCGCCGGCGGCCAGTCGGTGAGCGAGGTCATGGCCTCGCCCCTCGGCCGGGGGCTGTTCCACCGGGCCATCCTGCAGAGCGGGGTCTATTCCTACCTGCACCACGAGGTGGCCGACGCCCCGGGGGCCGACTGGCTGGCCCGGGCGGGCCTGGCGCCCGCCGACGCCGGCGCGGCGGACCTGCGCGCCATCCCCGCCGCCGACCTGGTGGAGGCCCTGATGACGGTCCTGCCCCCCGCCGGCGGCTTCATGCCCGGGGTGGACGGCCATGTCCTGCCGGTCACGGTGGGCCAGGCCATCGTGCGGGGCGAGACGGCGGCGGTTCCCGTCATCGCCGGCTACAACGCCGACGAGGGAACCCTGCTGCACGCCTTCATCCAGGGCCCGTCCACCGACCTGCCGGGGGTCTCGCTGAACCCCGCCGGCCGGCTGGAGGCGATCCGCGCCCACTATGGCGCGGCGGCGGAGGCCCTGATCCGGCTCTACGGCCTGGACCATCCCGCCGAGGCGGTGAAGGGCGACATCGACCTCCTGGGCGACGACCTCTTCGGGGTCCACGCCCGGCACCTGGCGCGGCGCCACACGGAGAAGGGGCGCGCCGCCTTCCTCTACTTCTTCGAGCGCACCCCGCCCGGGCCCGGGCCGCACGCCGGCGCCTACCACGCCGCCGAGATCCCCTTCGTCTTCAACAGCCATTCCGACGCCTTCGCCTCGGCGCCGGGGGATGCGGAGCTGACCCGGACCATGGTGCGCTACTGGGCGAACTTCGCGCGGACCGGAGATCCCAACGGCGAAGGCCTGCCCGACTGGCCCGCCTGGCACGGGGGCGATCCCTGGATGGTCCTGGGCCCGCAGGTGCGCCTCGAGCACGGGGTCCGGGCCGAGCGGCTGGACCTGCTGGAAGGGGTGCTGTCCGCCCGCATCGGCGGCTGATCCGCCGGGCGTTAACCGCAAGACCGGCGCCCCGGCGCACGATCTCCGGCTTTTTTCACGCCGTTCTCACGCTTCCCGGCGCGGGGCGCTCACGGCGCCCGCACGCCCCCCCTGCAGATTGGGCCCTGTCAGATGCGCCGGCATGGAGCCGGGCGGACAAGGCAGGCGGCCGGGGGGGCCGGACACCATGGCGAAGCTCATCGTCGAGAACCTGAACGTCAAGATCGCCGTCCTGAACGGAAAGGACCGCCTGGTGACGGTGAAGGCCGTGTGCCGCGGTCCTGGCGACCTCTGCGCCGTGGCCCTGCTCAAGCCCCGCCATCACATCGCCCCGCCCATCGACGGCCTGTGGAACATCGACCTCGTCTCCACCCTGAAGGTCCGCGGAGCGGACGCCTCGACCACCCGGGAACTCTTCTTCCACGGCGAGGCGGACTGGTGCCAGGGCGTGCGCCTCCACGCGGACGGCATGATCCTCGAGCATCGCCTGGCCGAGCATGAGGTCACGGGCCGCAGGGTCGCCGCTTCCGGATCCCGGGCGCCCATCGAGCGCCGCATGATCCCCTGGCCCAAGGCGTCGGCCGCCCTGTCGCCCTGGCTCGATCCCGACCGGCCGCCGATGATCATCCCCGCAGGGCGGCCCGTCCCGCCCCGCCCCCGCCGCCTCTGGCAGACCTATTCCCCCATCGCCGTGGGAGCCTGAACATGCTGAAGCTGACCCTCGAGACCGCCACGGTCCGGATCGCCGCCTTCCCGGAGGGCGACCGCCTTCTCACCGTCCGCGCCACCTGCATGGGACCCGCCGGCGCCTGCGCCGCGGCCCGGCTGGTCCCCCGCCGCCACGCGGCGCCGCCCGAGGACGGGCTATGGGACATCGACCTGGTCACCGACGGCGAGGCGGGCCCGGCCGACGGCGCCGCCTGGCGCGACGTGGTCTTCACCGGCGAGGCGGCCTGGTGCGAGGGCGTGCGCCTGCACAGCCCCGGCGGCGTCCTCGAGCACCGCATCGCCCCGCAGGCGGCCCGGCTGGCGCCCCGCGCCCCGGAGGGCCCGCGCTGGACGCCGCCGGCTCCGACAGCCTGCAGTTCCGCGCCCGCGCGCCGCCCGCCGGACCTCTTCGGCCTGGCCCTCGACAGCGCCGCGGCGGTGCTGGTCATGGCCGCCTTCTCCCTCCTGCCCATGGCCATGCCGGCCAATGCGGCGGAAGCCCCGACCGCACCACAGGCTGCAGCGCACGCCGACCACCATCACTTCCGTCACGGCTAGGCCCTTCCCAGGGCCGCCCCGGCGGGTCACCCTGAGTGTCCCGAAGCGGAGGCCGCCATGACCCGACTCAAGCTCCACGACGAACGCCACAGGGTCACCCGGGTGGGCTGGCTGAGGGCGGCGGTGCTGGGGGCGAACGACGGCATCGTCTCCACCGCCAGCCTGATCGTCGGCGTCGCCGCCGCCTCCGCCGGCCGGCCGGAGGTGCTGGTCGCCGGCGTGGCGGGCCTGGTGGCGGGCGCCATGTCCATGGCCGCCGGGGAGTATGTCTCGGTCAGCTCCCAGTCGGACACCGAGGCCGCCGACCTGGCCCGCGAGCGGGGCGAACTCGCCGCCCTGCCGGACTCCGAGCTCGAGGAGCTGGCCGGCCTCTACCGGAGCCGGGGCCTCGACGAGGAGACGGCCCGCAAGACCGCGGCCCAGCTCATGGCGCACGACGCCCTCGCCGCCCACGCCCGGGACGAGCTGGGCATTTCCGAGATCACCGCGGCCCGGCCGGTCCAGGCGGCCCTGACCTCGGCGGCCACCTTCACCGCCGGCGCCGCCGCGCCCCTGCTCCTCGCGGCGGTCTCGCCCCTGGCCCTCCTGCCCGCCATCGTCTCGGGCGGCTCCCTCGCAGGCCTCGCCGTCCTGGGGGCGATCGGGGCGAAGGCGGGCGGGGCCCCGCCCCTCAAGGCCGCGACCCGGGTCACCTTCTGGGGCGCCCTGGCCATGGCCCTCACCGCCGGCATCGGCCGCCTGGTCGGCGCCGCCGTCTGAGCCCTCAGAGGGGACGGTCCTCGGGGTCCTCGATCAGGATCCGGTTGGCGTCCCCCTGGGGGTCCTCGTACTGGTCGTTCCGCAGGGTCCACCAGAAGGCCGCAAGGCCGATCAGGGCCAGGGCCAGGGAGAAGGGCGCCAGGATGACGACGATGTTCACCGCGCGCCTCCCTTCAGGAGCCGGAGGGCGTTGAGGGTCACCACGAGGGACGAGCCCGACATGGCCAGGGCCGCGACGAAGGGATTGACCAGGCCCAGCATGGCCGCAGGTCCGGCCACAAGGTTGTAGAGGGCCGCGAAGGCGAAATTCTCCAGCGCCCGGAGGCGGGCGGCGCGGGCCACGTCGATGGCCTCCAGGACCCGCTCGGGCCGGTCAGCCGGATAGACGAGATCGGCCGCCGACTGGCTGGCGTCGAGGGCGGTTCCCGGCGCCATGGCCACATGGGCGTGGCTGAGGGCGGCCACGTCGTTCAGCCCGTCGCCGACCATCAGGACCTTTCGGCCTGTAGCGCCCAGGGCGGCGATGGCGTCGACCTTGTCCCGGGGGGTCAGGCCCGCGCGCCAGTCCGTTACGCCGAGGCGCCCGGCGACCCGCCGCGTCGGGGCCTCCACGTCGCCGGAGAGGACCGAGACCGACAGGCCCCGGGCGCCCAGTTCGCCCGCCAGGCCGGCGGCGGAGGGCCGAAGGGGATCGGCGAAGGCGAAGCGGAAGAGGGCGCCGCGGTCGTCCCGGAACCACAGCTCGGTCTGGTCGCCGGAGAGGGGCGCGCCCACGAAGGCGGCGCGGCCCAGGCGCTGGACCCCCGCGGCCGTGCGGGCCTCGACGCCCTGGCCGGCGATCTCGACGGCGTCCTCGAGGACAGGGCCCTCGCCGGCGGCCTCGGCCAGGGCGCGGGCCAGGGGATGGGAGGAGGCGCGGGCCAGGGGCGCGGCGCGGACCAGGTCCACCGGGTCGGCCTCCAGGAGGCGCGGGCGCCCCTCGGTGAGCACGCCGGTCTTGTCGAAGGCGGCGTGGTCGGCCTCCGCCAGCCGCTCCAGCCCCGCCCCGGACTTGACCAGCACCCCCCGCCGGAACAGGCGAGAGGCGGCGGCCACCTGCACCGCCGGCACGGCCAGGCCGAGGGCGCAGGGGCAGGTGACGATCAGCACGGTCGCAGCCCGCAGGATGGCCTCGCGCACGGGCAGGCCCAGCATCCAGCCGACCCCGAAGGTCAGGGCCGCCGCCACATGAACGACGGGGACGTAGATCGCCGCCGCCTTGTCGGCCAGCTGGACATAGCTGGACCTGGACTGGGCCCCGGACTCCACCAGCCGGGCGATCCGGGCCAGGGTCGAGTCCTCCGGCGCCGCCTCGGCCCTCAGGGTCAGGAGGCCTGTCAGGTTCAGGGCGCCCGCCCGGCAGGCCTCGCCGGGGGCCACCGCCTGGGGGGTGGTCTCGCCGGTGAGGATGGCGTTGTCCAGCTCGGACTCCCCGGTCTCGACCACGCCGTCCACGGGGATGCGCTCGCCGGGCCGGACCCTCAGCCGGTGGCCCGGGTGGACCAGGCGCAGGGGCGCGCGGCGTTCGCTCCCGTCATCGGCGAGGAGGACGGCCGAAGGCGCCTGCAGGGCCAGGAGGTCGGCGGCGGCGCTGCGGGCCCGGCGGCGCAGGGCGTGGTCCATCCAGCGGCCGATCAGCAGCAGGAAGAGCAGGGTCACCGCCGCATCGAAATAGGTGTCCCGCCCGCGCAGCAGGGTTTCCTGGAAGCTGACCAGCAGGGTCAGGATGACGCCGATGGAGATCGGGACGTCCATGTTGGCGCGTCCCGCCCGGAGGGCCTTCCAGGCCGAGCGGAAGAAGACCATGCCGGCGAAGATGGCGCAGGGCGCGCCGATCCCGGCGCTGGCCCACTGCATGAAGGTGCGGGTCGCCGGGCCGAGCTCCTGCCCGAACAGGCCCGCCCAGACCGGCACCGAGAAGATCATGGCGTTGCCGGCGCCGAAGCCCGCGACGGCGAGGGCCATGGCCAGCTCGCGCCCCTCCCGGTCCTGGGCCTGGCGGGCCGAGTCGGGGTCGTAGGGCGCAGCGGGATAGCCGATGCGCTCCAGGACCCTGAGGATGCGTCCCGGGTCCCCCTCCGGCCCGAGGCCCACGGCCAGGCGGCCGGTGCTGAGGTTCAGCCGGGCCG
>JAPOKE010000117.1 GCA_029977805.1 Phenylobacterium parvum
GTCCGGGCCGGCTGGTCTCCAGCCAGTCCAACTGCATTCGGAAGGGCCGTCCCCCCGGGGGCGGCCCTTCTTTTTGGCCCCCTGGGGAAGGTCAGGCCTCGGAGGGATGACGCTCGGTGTCGACGCTGGCCTGCATGGCCTCGGCATAACGGAGGCCCGCCACCGTCCCCGCGTTCACGGTCGCTTCCACGGCCTCGAGGATCTCCGGCGAGAGACTCAGGCCTGAAGCCGCCATGTCCTCACGCATGTGCTCGGGGCTCGTCGTGCCGGGGATCGGGACCAGGGTCGGATCCCGGTGCAGGAGCCAGGCGAGACAGAGCTGGGCGGGCGTGCACCCGGCCTGCATGGCGATGGCCTCGAAGCGCGAGAGAAGCTCAAGGTTACGGGCGAAGGCTTCACCCTGGAACCTCGGCATGCCCACCCGGAAGTCGCCCGGATCAAGGCGGCTGATGTCCCTGACGCCCCCGGCGAGGAAGCCGCGCCCCACGGGGCTGAAGGCGACGAAGGTCACGCCAAGTTCGCGGCAGGCGTCCAGGACGGCGACCTCGGGATTCCGGGTCCAGGGCGAGTATTCGGTCTGGAGGGCGGCGATGGGGTGGACCGCACAGGCCCGGCGCAGGGTCTCCGCCGAGACCTCGGAAAGGCCGATGGACCGGATCTTGCCTTCCGCGACGAGTTCCGCGAGGGCGCCCACGCTGTCCTCCACCGGGACCCGCCGGTCCCAGCGATGCAGGTAGTAGAGGTCGATCACCTCCACCCCAAGCCGCTGGAGGCTCTCCTCGCAGGTCGCCTTGAGGACCTCCGGACGCCCGTTCAGCTCCCTCTGCTCGCCCCGCGACAGGCCGCACTTCGACGCCAGGACGAACCGGTCCCGGTGGGGTCCCAGGACCTCCCCCACCAGTCGCTCATTGTGACCCAGGCCGTAGACGGCGGCGGTGTCGAAGAAGGTGCAGCCGGCGTCGAGGGCGCCGAGCAGGACAGCCTCGGCCTGGGCGCGCGGGGGCGGCGGACCATAGGCGTGGGAGAGGCTCATGCAGCCGAGCCCGATCTCGGAAACGTCGAAGGGGCCGAGTTTACGGGTCTTCATGGGGGACTCCGGTGTCAGGAAAGGGGTTCGGCGCCCAGGCGGCGGACGAAGTCCGGCAGCCAGGGGTTCCGGGAAGGCTTCATGCGTTCGGCCCGGTAGACGTGGGCCAGGTCGGCGTAGGCCCTGTCGAAGTTCTTGTTCACGATCACATAGTCGTAGTCCGACCAGTGCGTGATCTCCTCGCGTCCGCGCTCGAGCCGGCGGCGGATGACGGTGTCGGAATCCTGGGCCCGGGCGTTGAGCCTGCGGGCGAGGTCAGCCCAGGACGGCGGCAGGACGAAGACGCTGACGCTGTCCTCCGGCATGGCGGCGCGGACCTGGGCGGCGCCCTGCCAGTCAATGTCGAACAGCACGTCCTGCCCGGCGGCCAGGGCCGCTTCCACGGGCGCGCGGGGGGTTCCATAGCGGTTGTCGTGGACGTGGGCCCATTCCAGCAGCTGGCCGCCGGCGACCATCTCGTCGAACCGGCCGGGGGTGACGAAATAGTACTCGCGTCCCTCTTCCTCTCCGGGGCGGGGCGCGCGGGTGGTGGCGGAGATCGACAGGACGAGATCGTCATGGTCCGCGACCAGCCGGCGGGACAGGGACGTCTTGCCGGCGCCCGAGGGGCTGGAGATCAGCAACAGCAGGCCGCGCCGCTGGACCTCCCACGGCCGCGCTGCATCGGTCTGGCTCATGGTTCACTCCACATTCTGGACCTGCTCCCGGAACTGGTCGATGGCGGCCTTGAGGTCGAGACCCACCCGGGTCAGGGCGGAAGTCGCGGCCTTGGAGCACAGGGTGTTGGCCTCGCGCATGAACTCCTGGGTCAGGAAGTCGAGCCGGCGGCCCGCTGCGCCGCCCTCCGACAGGAGGGTCCGGGCGCTCGCCAGATGGCCGTCCAGGCGGTCGAGCTCCTCCCGGACGTCCGCCTTGACCGCGAGGGCCGCGGCCTCAAGGAAGGCCCGCTCGGCGACATCGGGGCCCTCGCCGGCGAGGTCCGACAGTCGCCTCTGGAAGCGACCGCGCACCGCCTCGACCTGCTCCGCGGCCTGCGCCCCGGCCTGGCGGACCAGGTCGTCGATCTCGTCGAGCCGCCGTCCCAGCACCCCGGAGAGCTGCCGCCCCTCCTCCAGCCGCGCCGACCGGAGCCCCTCCAGGGCCTCGGTGACCGAAGCGGCCAGGAGCGTCCCGGCTTCCGCCAGCGCCTCGGGATCCGCCTCGGCGGACTCCGCCTCGATGACCCCCTTCAGCGAAAGCAGGCCATCGAGGGTCGGGCGGAGCACCCTGCCCTCGGCGATCCATGGTTCGCCGGCGTCCAGGAGGCGGCGGGCGAGGTCGGTGTTTATCCGGACCGGCGCCTCGGCCTCAAGCCGGCGGGCGTTGACGGAAATGGAGACCTGGCCCCGCTGGAAACGGGACTGGGCCGCTTCGCGGGCGGTCCGCTCGAGGGCGTCGAACCCGGCCGGTCCCCGGAACCGCACCTCGAGGCCCCTGCCGTTCACCGAGCGCGCCTCGACCGCCCAGGACCATCCGGCCCCGGCGCCTTCCGACCGGCCAAAGCCGGTCATGCCGCTGAGTTCGGCCATTGTCAGCCCCCCGCCCCGCGGGCGCGTTCGACGGCCCGCCAGCGGGCCACGTTGGCGTTGTGCGCCTCAAGGGTCTCGGCGAAGACATGGCCGCCGGTCCCGTCCGCAACGAAGTAGAGCTCCCGGGTTTCCAGGGGATCCAGGACCGCCTCCAGCGAAGCCCGGCCGGGATTGGCGATCGGGGTCGGGGGAAGCCCTGAATAGGCGTAGGTGTTCCAGGGGCTGCGGCTGGCGAGCTCGGAGGCGCGTATTCCCCGGCCCAGGGGCTCGCCCCGGCTGACGGCGTAGATCACCGTCGGGTCGCTCTGCAGGCGCATGCCGATGCGCAGCCGGTTGATGAAGACCGCGGCCACCCGGCGGCGCTCGTCGCGGAGCCCGGTTTCCTTCTCCACGATGGAGGCCAGGATCACGGCCTCCTCCGGGCTCGCCAGGGGCAGGCCCGGCCTGCGGGCGGCCCAGAGCCGGTCCAGCAGGGCCTGCTGGTCACCGCGCATCCGGTCCAGGAGGGACTGGCGCGTGTCGCCACGCTCGGCGCGGTAGGTTTCCGGCAGGAGCGTCCCCTCCGCGGGAACCTCGACCTCGCCCGTCAGCCACTCAACGGCCTGGAGCTGGCGCACGATCATCGCCGAGGTGAGCCCCTCGGGCAGGGTTACGCTGCGGGCGATGGTGCGACCCGCGCGCAGGTCGGAGAGGACCGCCAGGACCGGGGCCCGGCTGGGTATGGCGTACTCACCCGCCTTGAGGGAGCGGGCTGCGCCCGTCGCCCGGGCCAGGACCTGGAAGACCAGGGCGGAGCGGATGACCCCTGCGGACTTCAGCGCCTCCGCGACCCCGGCGACGCCGGCGCCACGGGGCAGCTGGACCTCGGTCACCGCGCCGGACCGGGCGGCCGGACCGGGCCCGAAGGCGGCGACGCCGCCGAGGACGACGAGGACCGCGGCGATCGCCGCCGCAGCCGCCAGGAAGGCCCGCCTGCGCCGGGCCGACCGGGACCTGCGCCTCACGGGACCTTCTTGAGCACGAGCGAGGCGTTGGTCCCGCCAAATCCGAAGCTGTTGGACACCGCCACGTCGATCTTCATCGGCTTGGCCTTGTGGGGAACGAGGTCCACCACGGTCTCAACGGAGGGATTGTCGAGGTTCAGGGTCGGCGGCGCGACCTGGTCACGGATCGCCAGACAGGTGAAGGCGGCCTCGATGGCGCCGGCGGCGCCCAGGAGATGGCCGGTGGCGGACTTGGTCGAGCTCATGGTCGCGCGGGCGGCGGAATCGCCCAGAAGGCGGGTCACGGCACCCAGTTCGATCTCGTCGCCCAGCGGGGTCGAGGTGCCATGGGCGTTGATGTAGTCCACCTGCGACGGGTCAACCCCGGCGTCGCGGACGGCGGCGCGCATGGCGCGGAACCCGCCGTCACCGTCCTCGGCCGGCGCGGTGATGTGATAGGCGTCGCCCGCCATGCCGTAGCCGGCGACCTCTGCGTAGATCTTCGCCCCTCGGGCGCGCGCGTGCTCGTACTCCTCGAGGATCAGGATGCCGGCGCCCTCGCCCATCACGAACCCGTCGCGATCCTTGTCGTAGGGCCGGCTGGCCTTCTCGGGGGCGTCGTTGAAGCCCGTGGACATGGCCCGGCAGGCGATGAAGCCCGCCACGCCGATCGGGCAGATCGAGGCCTCGGCGCCGCCGGCGACCATCACGTCGGCGTCGCCATAGCGGATCATCCGGGCGGCGTCGCCGATGGCGTGGGCGCCCGTGGCGCAGGCCGTCACGACCGAGTGATTCGGTCCCTTGAAGCCATGCCGGATCGACACCTGGCCCGAGGCGAGGTTGATCAGCGAGCCGGGAATGAAGAACGGGCTGATGCGGCGCGGGCCCTTCTCGTTCATCAGCGTCGTGGTGTCGGCGATGTTGGAAAGGCCGCCGATGCCAGAGCCGATGAGCACGCCGGCGCGATACTTCTCGTCCTCGGTCGTCTCGGGCTTCCAGCCCGAATCGGCCACGGCCTCGTCTGCGGCGGCGATCGCGTAGAGGATGAAGTCGTCGATGCGCCGGCGGTCCTTGGCCGGCAGGGTCGCCTCGGGATCGAAGGACCCCTCGACGTCCGGTCCGCCGCCGCCGCGCCCATCCACCCGGGGCACCTCGCAGGCGACCTGGCAGGCATAGCCCTCGGGATCAAACGTCGAGATCCGGCCTGCGCCGGAACGACCGGCCAGCAGGGCCTTCCAGGTGATCTCCCGGCCCTGCCCGAGGGGGGTCAGGAGGCCGATTCCCGTAACGACGACTCGACGCATGGAGCCCTCCGCAAATGCAAACCGCCGCGTCTCGGCGAAGGGACGCGGCGGTCAGGTTCTCGACGTCCTGGAGGCGTCAGCCGCCCAGGCGTTCTCCGATGAACTTCACCGCATCACCCACGGTCTGGATGTGCTCGGCGGCGTCGTCCGGAATCTCGATGTCGAATTCTTCTTCGAAGGCCATGACCAGCTCGACGTTGTCGAGGCTGTCAGCGCCCAGGTCGTCGATGAAGCTGGCCTTTTCGGTCACCTTCTCGGGATCGGCGTCGAGGTGCTCGATGACGATCTTGCGGACGCGCTCAAGGATGTCGGACATACGTTAAGGTCCCTGTTGTTCAGTTGTTCCTTCCGCGACCGGCGACATGATGTCAACCGATCCCGGACGCGGAGTTGAGACCCGGGGCCTCACCGTTCGGGAGGGTGGTAGCACGCTCCCCCCGATGAGGCCAGCGGGTCAGATCATGGCCATGCCGCCGTTCACGTGGAGGGTCTGGCCGGTCATGTAGGCGGCTTCGTC
>JAPOKE010000118.1 GCA_029977805.1 Phenylobacterium parvum
GTCGCCCATGGCGATCTGCAGGGTGGTGGAGGTGGTGGGGGCGTTGACCTCGCCGGTCGCCTCCGAGGCGGTGGCCAGCTCCAGCACCACGTCGGCGGTGCGGCCCAGGGCGCTGTCGCGGGCGGCGGTGAGGGCGATGAGGGGGATCTCGAAGCGGCGCGAGTAGGCCAGGACGTCGGCCAGCTCGCGGTTCTCTCCGGACTTGGACAGGGCCAGGATGACGTCGTCGCGGCTGATCATGCCGAGGTCGCCGTGGCTCGCCTCGTTGGCGTGGACGAAACTGGCCGGCGCGCCGGTGGAGGCGAAGGTGGCGGCGATCTTGCGGGCCACGTGGCCGGACTTGCCAATGCCGGTGCAGATCACCCGGCCGCGGGCGGCGGCGAGGATGTCGACGGCGCGGGCGAAGTCCGGGCCCAGGGCTTCGGCCTGGAGCTCCAGGGCGGCGGCGGCCTGGCGGAGGACCCGGCGGCCCGCCTCGATGTCCTGGGCGCTCATTTCGCGGGCTCCGCCGGCGGCGGCGGGGCGTCGCCCGTCGCGGCGCGTGCGGCGGCGACGGCCTCGCGGGCCTTCTGAAGGCGGGCGTTGTTGGCCTCGGCCTCGCGGCGCATGGCGGCCTGGACCTCCGGGCGCTGCTGGACCGGGACCGAGCCGAAGGGGCCGGGGGAGCGCGCGCCGAGCCCCTGGGGCCAGACCATGGCCAGGGCGACGAGGGCGGCGGCGACCAGGGACAGGCCGCCGAAGAAGAGGCGATCGCTCATGGCCCCCTCATACCGCCTCGCGGGCGCGGAGGCCACCGGCGCCCGCGCGCGGCCTTGACGCATTCCCCCGCCGGCCCTAGCCCGGGCGCGAAACCCGGACGGAGACCGCCATGCCCACCCTGATCCTCCTGCGCCACGGACAGAGCCAGTGGAACCTGGAGGACCGCTTCACCGGCTGGGTGGACGTGGACCTGACCGCCGAGGGCGAGGCCCAGGCCCGCAAGGGCGGGGAGCTGATCCGGGCCGCCGGCCTGCAGGTGGACCGCGCCTACACCTCGGTGCTGACCCGGGCCATCCGGACCCTGTGGCTGGCCCTGACGGCGGCGGGCCAGGTCTTCGTGCCCGAGACCAAGGACTGGCGGCTGAACGAGCGCCACTACGGCGGCCTGACCGGCCTGAACAAGACCGAGACCGCGGAGAAGCACGGCGCCGACCAGGTGCGGATCTGGCGGCGCTCCTACGACACCCCGCCGCCGCCCCTGGCGCCCGGCGGCGAGTGGGACTTCTCCCGCGACCGCCGCTACGCCGGGGCCGTCCTGCCCGACACCGAGAGCCTGAAGACCACCCTGGAGCGGGTGGAGCCCTACTGGACCGCCGAGATCGCGCCGAGGCTGGCGGCGGGCGAGACCGTCCTGGTGGCGGCCCACGGCAACTCCCTGCGGGCCATCGTCAAGCTGATCTACGGCCTGTCCGCCGACGGGATCATGGAGGTCGAGATCCCGACCTCGAACCCCCTGGTCATCGACCTGGACGCGGCCCTGAAGCCGCGGGCGGCGCGCTACCTGGACGCGGAAAGGGCCCAGGCCCTGCCGAAGGCGCCTTGAGCCGCCGGGCCGAGACCGAGGCCATGCGGCGGGCCATCGCCCTGGCCCGGCCAGGTGTGGGCCGCACCGGCGACAATCCCTCGGTGGGCTGCGTGATCCTGGGACCCGGGGGGATCGTCGGGGAGGGCGCGACGGCGGAGGGCGGCCGGCCCCACGCGGAGGAGCTGGCCCTGGCGGCGGCGGGCGAGGCGGCGCGCGGCGCGACGGCCCTGGTGACCCTGGAACCCTGCGCCCGCCGGTCGGGCGAGGGGATCGCCTGCACGGACCGGCTGATCGCCGCGGGCGTGCGTCGGGTGGTCATCGCCTGCGACGACGCCTCGGTCTTCGCCGCCGGGGAGGGCGAGGCGCGCCTCCGGGCCGCCGGGATCGAGGTCGAGGCCGGCCTGCTGGAGGCCGAGGCGCTTTCGCTCTACGAGGGCTACCGGCCGGCTTCCGGCGACTAAACCGGCCATTAATCGCTGCTTGGCACTGTAGATCCTGAACGAGGGGATCCGCATCCAGGGGATGTCTCTGCCGACCACACACCTCGACGATATCCCGTCCCTGACCCAGGCGGAGCTGGATGATGTCTGCCGCAAGCACGGCCGGTTCATCTCGGGGCTCCCCGGCGGGCTGAGGGCCAACCTCGCCTGGCGGAACCTCTCCGGACTGAAGTTGGCCGCCCGCGACCTGACCGGTGCGGACCTGACCGGCGCCCTGCTGTTCGGGACCGACATGCGCCGCGCCCGCCTGGACAGCGCCAACCTCTACGGCGCCGACCTCCAGAACGCCGACCTGAGCGGGGCCTCCCTGCGCCGGGCGGACCTGAGGGGCGCCTGCCTGCGCAACGCCAACCTGACCAACACCGACCTCTTCGAGGCGGACCTGCGCGAGGGCGCCATGGCCCTCGGCGACCGCAAGCTCGGCCTGAGGCTGGTGGAGCATGTCCACCGGACCGAGGACGACCAGGGGCCGAACCTGTCCGGGGCCAACCTGTCGCGGTCCAAGATGTCCGGGCTGGAGGCGGTGCGGGCGGACTTCACCGGGGCCGTCCTGAGGGGCGCGCGGCTGGTGCGGGCCCAGCTGAAGCACTGCGTCATGACCGGCGCGGACCTGACGGGCGCCGACCTGGTGCAGGCCGACCTGCGCGGCGCCGACCTGAGGGACGTGGTGCTGCTGGGCGCGAACACCCAGGCCTGGGACATCTCCAAGGCCGATCTCCGGGGCGCCCTGACCAACGATCCCACCGTCCAGGCCTCGGGCGAGGTTCCCCTGGACGTGCAGATGCGCGAGCACGCCCGCTGGTGCGCCACAGGCGGCGCGGCCGGGACCCCCACGGTCTTCGACGGCATCGACCTGCGGGGGCTGAAGAACCTGCGAGGGTTCAACCTGACGGCGGTCTCCGCCCGGCGGGCGGTCTTCTACGGCCTGGACATGGAAGGCATCCAGCTGCAGGGCGCGCGCCTCGACGGCGCGGACCTGCGCGGCGTGAACCTCAGGCGCGCGGACCTCCGCGGCGCCCGGCTCACCGGGGCGCTGATGGCCGGGGCGGACCTGCGCGCCGCGCGGCTGGAGCCCCTGGTCCTCGACGGCGGCCGGCTGCTGCCCACGGACCTGACCTCGGCGGACCTCCGGCGGGTCAACTTCTCGGGCGCCGACCTGCGCGCCGCGATCCTCAATGACGTGGACCTGCGGCAGGCGACCCTGACCGACGCCAACCTCAAGGACGCCCAGATGGAGTTCCGCGAGAGCTTCGGCCTCAAGGGCGCCCCGCGGCCGGGCCTGGCCTGAAAACGGAAAAGGGGCGACGCCCTGCGGCGCCGCCCCCCGGGGAAGCCGGACTTGTCCAGGCCCCTGTCAGGCCGCCTTCTCGCCCTCGATGAGCGGGGCGGCGCTGGTGGCGATCTCGATGCGCCGGGGCTTGAGCGCCTCGGGCAGTTCGCGGCGGAGGGAGATGGACAGAAGGCCGTCGGCGAGCCGGGCCTCGGTCACGATGACGTAGTCGGCGAGCTGGAAACGGCGCTCGAAGTCGCGCTCTGCAAGGCCGCGGTGGAGGAACCGGCGCTCGGCGTCATTGGCCGTCTTGCGGCCCTGGACGGTCAGCAGGTTCTCCTTGACCTCGATGTTCAGCTCTTCCGGCCGGAAGCCGGCGACCGCGATCTCGACGCGGTAGGCGTTCTCGTCGGTCCGCTCGATGTTGTAGGGCGGATAGCCGGTGGCCTGGTCGACCGAGGCGGTCTCCAGGAGCTGGGCCAGGCGGTCGAAGCCGACGACGGAGCGATAGAGGGGGGAAAAGTCGATCGTGCGCATGTGCGTTCACATCCTTCTTGTCGAAGCAAGGTTGCGTTTTGGGGGCGGACCTGTGTGCGCCGGAGCCTCACACCGTCCGGAAGGCCCGGATGCCCGGCGCCTTCGGGCCTGAGATGGGAACCCCGGAAGGGTGTTCAAGTCCCCTGCCGGCGGGCGGGGCGTTTACAAGCCGGCCCGCCGGCGGCATTGCAGGGGGGAAGGGGAGACCGGCCGATGGATGGACTGGCGGAACTGACGGAGAAGGTGCGGGCGCACTTCAGCGCCGGCGGCGCGGGGCTTGACCGCTCCATCCGCCTGGACCTGCGTGGCGAGGGCGTGATCCGCGTCGAGGGCGCCGAGGTCACCAACGCCGCCGACCCCGCGGACCTGGTGATCAGCGTCAGCCGCCGCGACCTCGAGGCCCTGGCGAAGGGCGACCTGAACCCCATGACCGCCGCCATCACGGGCCGCCTCAAGGTGTCGGACATGGGCCTGGCCATGTCGCTGATGCCCCAGGTGAAGGCCCTGCTGGCCGCCCGGACCGGAGAGGCCTGAGATGACCGCAACCGCACCCCTCACGGCCCTGCCCGATGCGCCCATCCCGCCCGGCGGCGGCGCCGAATGGTTCGAGGGCGAGGGCGGGGCCCGGCTTCGCGCCGCCCTCTTCCGCCCCGAGGGCCGGCCGCGCGGCTCGGTCATCCTCTCGACCGGGCGCACCGAGGCCATCGAGAAGTACTTCGAGGTCGTGTGCGACCTGCAGGCGCGGGGCTTCGTCGTGCTGGTCAACGAGTGGCGGGGGCAGGGGCTGTCGCACCGGGACCTGCCGGACCGGCTGAAGGGGCACGCCCGCGGGGTCGATCCCTTCCTGGCCGACTACCACGCCCTCCTGCTGGCCTTCGAGGCCCGGCTGCCCAAGCCCTGGATCGCCATCGGCCATTCCATGGGCGGATGCCTGACGCTCACGGCCCTCGCCCGGGGCCAGGCGCGCCGCTTCGCCGGCGCCGTGCTCTGCGCCCCCATGCTGGGCCTGAAGCTGCCGCGTTTCGCCCGCCTGATGGTGGGCTTCCGGATGCTGGCCGGCGGCGCCTCGGGCTGGGTCCAACCCCCCGGGAACCCGGCCGAGGAGCCCTTCGAGGGCAATGTCCTCACCCACGACCCTGTCCGGTACCGGCGCGCCAAGGACCTCCTGCGCGCCAATCCCGACCTGGCGCTCTCCTCGCCCACCTGGGGCTGGCTGGACTTCGCCCTTCGCGCGACGGACTGGCTGTCCCGGCGCGAGAACCTGGCGGCGGCGACCCTGCCGGTGGTGATCGTCTCGGCGGTGCAGGACCGGCTGGTGGACAACGCCGCCCAGGCCGCGATCGCGCGGCTCCTGCCCGATGGGCGCCTGGTGAAGGTCGAGGGCGCCGAGCACGAGATCCTGATGGAGACCGATCCCCTGCGCGACCAGTTCTGGACGGCCTTCGACGCCCTGGCCGACCAGGTCGCGCCAAGGGAAGCCCCCTGATCGCCAGCCGGGCCGCAGGGAGCCTGCGGCGAGCGGGATTGACCCCCTCACCCGGCTTCGCCGGGAGCTCCCCCTTGGGGGAGCAATTGGCTCAGTCAT
>JAPOKE010000119.1 GCA_029977805.1 Phenylobacterium parvum
AGACGGAGGCGCGTCCGCCTGCGCCGCCGGCCGGGGCGCCCGGCGCGGCGGGGGCCTTGGGGGAGGCGCATCTGCGACATCCGGTTCGCGGCGCGGCCGCGGGGGCCGGGCGGGCCGCTCCGAGGCGCCCGGGGCTTCCGAGGGCGTGATCCGGGTCCCGTCCGTCAGGGGCGCCGCCACGGCTGCGGCGAAGGCCGGGGCGGCGTCGCGGGCGATCTCGAAGCGGGTCTCGTCGTCGAGGATCCGGATGAAGCCGATCTCGCGCTTGGTCACGCCGCCGGCGCGGCAGATCTTGGGGATCAGCCACTTGGGGTCGGCCCTGTCCTTCCGGCCGATGTCGATGCGGAACCAGTCGCTCTCGACGGGCTCCCTCCGGGCCGGCGGCTCGCGCCGGGCCTCTCCCCTCGCCTCCTCCCGGCCCACGGGGGACCAGCGCGGCGGCGCATCGTCCTGGACGTCCTCCGGCGGCGGCAGCTTCTCGCGGTAGAGCCGCATCAGGGCGCCGGCCACCTGCTCGGGGGTCAAGCGCTCCAGCAGGCGACGGCCCTCCTCCAGGCAGTCCTCGTCGGGGGGCGAGACCAGGAGGGGGTCCTCCAGCATGCGCTGGCGGTCCTTCTCGCGGATCTCGTCGGCGGTCGGCGGCCCGGACCATTCGGCCCGGATGGAGGCCGACTGGAACAGGAGCTCGGCCTTGCGCCGCCGGGCCTTGGGGACCAGCAGGACCGAGACGCCCTTGCGACCCGCCCGGCCCGTCCGGCCCGAGCGGTGCAGCAGGCTCTCGACATTGACCGGCACCTCGGCGTGGATGACCAGGCCCAGGTCCGGCAGGTCCAGGCCCCGGGCGGCGACGTCGGTGGCGACGCAGACCCGGGCGTGGCCGCCGCGCAGGGCCTGCAGGGCCTCGGTCCTCAGGTCCTGGGTCAGCTCGCCCGACAGTCCCACCACCGAGAAGCCCCGCTCGCGCAGGGTCGCCGTCAGGTGCTTCACCCGCTCGCGCGTGTTGGCGAAGACCAGGGCCCCGGGGGCCTCGTAGAAGCGCAGGAGGTTCACCACCGCCAGGTCCGCCTGGCTGGCGAGGACCCGCACCGCCCGGTAGGCGATGTCGCCGTGGGGGGCGTCGCGGTCCACCGTGTCGATGCGCAGGGCGTCGCGCTGGTAGGCGCCGGCGAGGCGGACGATCTCCCGCGGCAGGGTGGCGGAGAAGAGAAGAGTCCGGCGGTCGGCGGGGGCGGCGTCCAGCAGGAAGGTCAGGTCTTCCTGGAAACCCATGTCCAGCATCTCGTCGGCTTCGTCGAGGACGACGGCCTTGAGGCCCGACAGGTCGAGGGCGCCCCGCTCTGCGTGGTCGCGCAGGCGGCCCGGCGTTCCGACCACGATGTGGCCGCCCCTCTGCAGGGCGCGCCGCTCGGTCCGCGGGTCCATGCCGCCGACGCAAGTGAGGATACCCGCCCCCGTGGCGGCGTAGAGCCAGGTAAGTTCGCCGGCGACCTGGAGGGCCAGCTCACGGGTCGGGGCGATGACGAGGGCGACCGGCGGGCCGGCTTCGCCGAAATACTCGGAAAGGCCCAGCAGTGTGGGCGCGAGGGCGAGGCCGAAGGCGACGGTCTTGCCCGAACCGGTCTGGGCAGAGACCAGAAGGTCGCGGTCGTCCGGCGCCTCCAGCACCCGGGCCTGGACGGGGGTAGGCTCGGCGTAGCCGCGTTCGGAAAGCGCGCGGTCGAGCGCGGGATGACTGGCGGGAAAGGGCATGGGCGGCGCCTATAGCACGACCCGGGCGAAAGGGTGGCGGAAAGGTTGGCGTCGGCTCAGTCGAAGAGTCCCACCGGGGAGTGCTTCGCCCCGGTGAAGTCCGGGCCCTCCTCCCGCCAGCCGTTGAAGGTCTTCTCGCCGAGGAGCCGGGCGAAGCGCGGGTCGTTCGCATGGCGCTCGAAGACGTCGCGGTGGCGGTCGTCGCCGCGCCGCTCCTGGGGGAGCATGTGCTGGCGGCACATGTAGACCGCCAGGTTCATGCGCACGCCGGGCAGGTCGCGGCGCCAGCCGCCATGCCAGGTGTTGCCGTGCCAGATCACGGCGTCGCCCGGGTCGATCTCCATCGTCACAGAGCCGGCGGGCGCCTGCCAGGGCAGGGCGTCGATCTCGGCGGGCGAGAGGCCGGAGGTCATGAGCTCGGCCAGGGTCCGCCCCCCGGCGGTCCAGTTCTCCAGGGCGGTGGGCTGTCGCTCCCGGCGGTGGCTGCGCGGGACCATGGCGAGGGCGCCGGCCTCGCGGGTGTAGGGCGTCAGGGCGTAGTTGCAGTTGGCGACCATGGCGGCCTGGGACATGAGGCCGTCCGCCGAGCCGTCGGCGTGGAAGCCCAGGGGCGCGCCGCCGGGCCCCCGGAAGTGGCAGCCCATGGAGGACAGGACGCAGCTTTCTCCGAGCAGCCATTCCATCAGGGCCAGGGGCCGGGGCTCGAGGAGGATCTCCTGGAAGACCGGGTCGTCGAACAGGAGATAGTGCTGGTACTGCATGCCGTTGAAGTCTGCGGGCGACGCGGCCTCGGGGTCGATGGGCCGGCCGGTGCGGGCCTCGACGCGGCGCAGGATGGCGGCCCGGGCCCGGGCGATCCGGTCTTCCGAAAGGACGCCGCGCAGGACGGTGTAGCCCTCGGTCTCCAGTTCCAGGAGGTTCGCCGTAAGGTCCAGTTCGACGATCCGGTCCATGACCCGGCGATAGGCGGCGTCATCGGTCCGGCCGAGGCGGCGGGCGACGGGCGAGTGCGCGGCCGGGCGCGCCGTCTCCGTTCCGGAGCTGATCATCTTCCTGTTCCTCCCCGGGCTTTCCGCCCTGATGCGACATCCTAACCCGAGGGCAACGAAGGTCGAGCCCTGCCAACGCGCATGATGAGCTCAAATGTTCTGTTTTTGTTCTTGCCAGGATGTGCTCGGGATGCAAGGCTCCCTGCCGGGGGGCATGAAGGAGAGACGGCATGGCGCAGGCGCAGAAAAGCCCCAAGGATCCGCGAGGTGAACCGATAGAGGCCTTCATGGCGCGGAGGCTGCGGGAGGTCACAGGCTTCCGGGGCGGGTATCGCGACATCGCTCCCGTCATCGTCGGCGCCCTGACGCCGGGGCCCGCAGGCCAGATCGCGGGAGCGGTGCTCGCCGCCCGTCGGCGGGCCGGGGCGGCGCAGGATCGCGCCCGGGCCCGTGAGGTTCCTCAGGCGCGGCGGGCCGCCGTTTCGCCCGTCCAGTCCATCGTGCGGGTCTCGTCGACGCCTCGCCGGGCGTCACCGCTGCCGCGGGAAGGCGTCCCGGACCAGATAACGGACTGGCTGGACCAGAGCCCCGGAGCCAAGGTCATCGCAGGGGAGTTGGCAAGGACCGGCGCCCTTGCGCCGGGCATCGCAAGGGGGGGCTATCGCTTTGCCCGGGATGCGTTGGACGGAATGGTCTTCGGCGCACGCCTTTTGAATCCCATCGATCCGTTTATCCATCCGGAGGGTGAAGCCGCCTGGAATGATGTCCTTCGCGTCGCCGGCGCCGGCGCAGGGCTTGCCAAGGACATCGCCTCTGACCCATCGGCGGCGGCGTCCGGGTTTGCGAAAGGGCTGCGGGCCCGAATTGATGCCCTCGCGGTTGAGACTCTTCCGGAAGCAACGCCGGTTGCAGAAACCTTCAGGGGGGAGATCGACCGGCAGATCGGCATCGGCCTGAACCAGGGGGAGCTGATCTTCGACCTGGGCTCCCTCCTCGCAGGCGGGACCGCACTGAAGGGTATTTCCGGCGCGGGCAAGACGGCGCGCGGGCTCAAGACCGTCGAGCACTATGTGGCCCGGGGCGTACCCCCCTCAACCGCAGCCTATTTCGTCCAGCCCTATACGGGGATGGGCCATCACTACCTGCCGAGGCGGACCCGCCTGCCGGGGCTTCTCGGCGGCGGCCCGATCCCTCCGGCGATCAGCGACAGCCCCTTCTTCCTCCTGAAGCCCGAGGGCATCCAGATGGGGGACATGTACGAGCTTCATTACCGGGTCGATCCCCACTTCAATGGCGGCAGGGTCCCGCAGCGCTTCGGCAATGTCAGGGGCTGGAGTGGAAGGGCCCTGGGCTGGGAGAAGGAGGATGCCCTCGGGCGCATCTGGTACGGTGCGCCGGACCCCCTCAAGATGACGGCTGGAGGAACCCTGGGGACGGGCGTCGTCGGCCTGGGCGCCTGGGTGGATGAACATGATGGCGAGGAGGGACGCCGATGAAGATCAGGCCCTGGGCGGAGTTCGAGTCCACGCTCCCTGACGACCAGATCGACAGCGAGGATGAGATGGACATCCTGCAGTTCGCAGGAAAGGGCGTTTCGGAAGCCCTCGCCGAAATCCTCAAGGGACTGGGTTGCGAGGTCCTTCAGCTGATCTACCTCCACGAACGTGGATGGGAGGTGCTCTACAAGGGCGGAGCGAAGGGCAAGACCCTCTTCTTCATCCGGGTGACCCTGATCGACAAGTACCTGATCGGCCTTCACCAGGCGGGCTGGATCCGGACCACCTTCGCGCCCCGGCATCCGGACCTGCTCATGATGCTCACGCGACTTGCCGAAGCCCTGGCGGCGGACGAACGGTTCATCGACATTCGGTGGTTCGCCCAGGAGGAGATCCACAGCGGTGTCCCCGGCGCCCTGAGCCCCCTCGAAGCCTGACCCCGGGCGCGCGTGGGAAGAGCCGGCGAAGGTTGACCTGACCCCGGGTCACGGGGCCAGGGTGTGGGCATGACCCTGACCCTCGACCGCATCGCCATCGTCGGAGCCGGCCTCTCGGGCCTTGCCTGCGCCCGGAGCCTCGCCCGGGAGGGTCGCGGGGTGCGGCTCCTCGACAAGGCCCGGGGGCCCGGCGGCCGGATGTCCACCCGTCGGGTGGAGACGCCCCTCGGGACCGTCGGCTTCGACCACGGCGCCCAGTACTTCACCGCCCGGGGCGAGAGCTTCCGCACCGAGGTCGCCCGGTGGGCCGCAGAGGGCCTCGCCGCCCCCTGGCCGGCGGCCGGGTCCGAGGCCTGGGTGGGAGTCCCCGGGATGAACGCCCCCGTGCGGGCCCTGGCTGACGGCCTTGAGGTGGCCTGGAACCAGCAGGTTGAGGCGCTGGTCCGGGAGGGGGCGTCCTGGCGCCTGCAGGTCGCCGGCGCGCTTTCGGATCCATTCGACGCCGTCGTCCTCGCCCTGCCCGCCGAACAGGCCGCCGCCCTGCTGGCCGGACACGACCCGGACCTCGCCGCGCGCGCGGCGGCCTCGCGCACCGATCCCTGCTGGACGGTCATGGCCGCCTACGCCGAGCGCCTTCCCCTTTCCATGGACACGCTCGGCGAAGACGCCGTCCTGGGCTGGGCGGCGCGGAACAGCGCAAAGCCTGGGCGGGCGGCGGTGGAGGCCTGGGTGCTACAGGCCGCCCCCGGCTGGTCGCGCGACCACCTTGAGGAC
>JAPOKE010000011.1 GCA_029977805.1 Phenylobacterium parvum
GGCGGTCTTCCTCGGCCTCTTCCTGGTGCGGAGGCTGTCGGCGTGAGGCAGGTCCGGACCCTGACCGTTGACCCCGGCGAGGGCGGCGTGAGGCTGGACCGGTGGTTCCGCCGGCGCTGGCCGCACCTGACCCAGGCCCAGATCCAGAAGCTGGCGCGCTCGGGCCAGATCCGCGTCGGCGGCGCCCGCGTGCGGCCCGAGACGCGGCTGGAGGCCGGGGACGAGGTGCGGGTGCCGCCCCTTCCCGAGGCGCCGGACGCCGACGCTCCGCGTCCCGCCCTGCCGTCGCGGGACGCCGCCTACGCCCGCAGCCTCGTCCTGCACGAGGACGACGAGGTCCTGGCCCTGAACAAGCCCGCCGGGCTCGCCGTGCAGGGCGGCACCAAGACCCGCAACCACATCGACCGCCTCCTGTCCGCCTGGGGGGAGGGGCTGGAGCGTCCGCGCCTTGTGCACCGCCTCGACCGCGACACCTCCGGCGTCCTGCTCGCCGGCAAGACGCCCGCGGCGGCGGCCCGGCTGGCCGGGGCCTTCGCCCGCCGGCGGGCGGAAAAGACCTACTGGGCCCTGGTCCTGGGCCATCCCCGCCCGCAGGACGGGATCCTCGCGCTTCCCCTCGTGAAGAAGGGCGTCGGCGACCGCGAGCTCGTGGTCCCGGCGGACCCGAAGGATCCCCGGGCCGAGCCCGCCGAGACCGAGTTCACCCTGGTCTCCCGGGCCGGGGACCGGGTCTCCTGGATGGCGCTCCGTCCGCATACCGGCCGGACCCACCAGCTGCGGGCGCACATGCTGGCCATGGGGCACCCGATCCTGGGCGATCCCAAGTACAACACGCCCGAGTCCGTCGCCCTTTCGGCGGGTCTGGGCCTCCAGCTGCACGCCCGGCGGCTCAGCCTGCCGCATCCGACCGGCGGGCTCCTCGTGGTCGAGGCGCCCCTCAGCCCGGAGATGAAGGCGGGATTCGCCCGTTTCGGGTTCGACGCCTCCGAGGCGGACCCCGAGCCCTTCGCCCGCAAGGGCCGGGGCGGCCGCCGCGGCGGCTGACGCCGGACTTGCGAACCGGACGCAGCGGGGCCATTCACCTGCCCATCCAGGAGGGCTGACCATGGCGCAGAAGGGCTTCATCGAGCCGGGCGAGAAGCCGCGGCGGTTCTATTCCGAGGTCACGGTCGCCCCCGGCCCCGGCGGCTGGAGCGTGCTCCTCGATGGCCGTGCGCCTCGATCCTCGCGCGGGGCGGCCCTGACCGCGCCGACCCGCGCCATCGCCGAACTGGCCGCCGCCGAGTGGGCGGCCCAGGCCGAACACCTGGACCTTGCGGTCATGCACGCCACGCGGCTGGCCTTCACGGCCCTGGAGGCGGTCCCGCAGGCGCGGGCGGGCGTCGCCGACCAGCTGGTGAGCTATGCCGGCAGCGACCTCCTCTGCTACCCGGCGGAAGCCCCGGAGGGTCTTTGCGCGCGGCAGGCGGAGGCCTGGGACCCGGTGCTTCGCAGGGCGCGGGACGAGCTTGGAATCGCCCTGCAGCCTTCCCGGGGCATACTGCACCGCGAGCAGCCCGGTGAGGCCCTTGAGGCCGTGCGCCGGCTCGTCCTGTCGGCGGATGACTTCACCCTCTCAGGCCTCGCCTTCGGGGCGCCGCTGTTCGGGTCGACCGTTCTCGCCCTCGGCCTTTGGAAGGGCTGGTTCGGCGGGGAAGAGGCCTTTGACCTCTCCCGCGTGGACGAGGCCTGGCAGGAGTCGCAGTGGGGGATCGACGAGGAGGCCGCCGAGCGGACGGCCCGGCTCCGGTCCGAGGCGCGCATGCTGGAGGCCTGGTTCCGCGGCCTGGACGTCCCTGCGGTTTCCCCGGCGTGACCTTGCGCCCCGGCTCCGCTCCGACTAGGGCTTTGCGCCTGTCGTCAATGCGTCACGGGGTTCTGCGGTGAAGGAAATCCTTGAGGAGCTCGAGCGGCGGCGCTCGGAAGCGCGGGCCGGCGGCGGAGGTCGCCGCATCGACGCCCAGCACGCCAAGGGCAAGCTGACGGCCCGTGAGCGCCTGGACCTGCTGCTGGACGAGGGCTCCTTCGAGGAGTTCGACATGTTCGTCGAGCACCGGGCCGTCGACTTCGGCATGGCCGAGCAGAAGATCTCCGGCGACGGCGTCGTCACCGGCTGGGGCACCATCAACGGGCGCGTCGTCTTCGTCTTCTCCAAGGACTTCACCGTCTTCGGCGGCTCGCTGTCCAACGCCCACGCCCGCAAGATCGTGAAGGTCCAGGAGCAGGCGCTGAAGGTCGGCGCCCCGATCATCGGTCTCTTCGACGCCGGCGGCGCCCGCATCCAGGAGGGGGTCGACGGCCTGGCCGGCTATGCCGACATCTTCCTGCAGAACACCCTGGCCTCGGGCGTGATCCCCCAGATCAGCGTCATCATGGGGCCCTGCGCCGGCGGCGACGTCTATTCGCCGGCCATCACCGACTTCATCTTCATGGTGAAGGACACGAGCTACATGTACGTCACCGGCCCGGACGTGGTCCGCACGGTGACCCATGAGGAAGTCACCCACGAGGAGCTCGGCGGCTACCGGGTCCACGCCCTGAAGTCCGGCGTGGCGGACGGCGCCTTCGAGAACGACCTGGAGGCCCTGACCCAGGTGCGCCGCCTGGTCGACTTCCTGCCCCTGTCCAACCGCGAGCCGGCGCCCGTCCGCGAGTGCTACGACGACGCCGAGCGGCTGGAGCCCTCGCTCGACTCTCTGGTCCCGGCCAATCCGAACAAGCCCTACGACATGAAGGAACTCATCCTGAAGATCGTGGATGAGGCGGATTTCTTCGAGATTTCTCCGGACTACGCCAAGAACATCATCTGCGGCTTCGCCCGGATGGAGGGTGCGACGGTCGGCATCGTGGCCAACCAGCCCCAGGTCCTGGCCGGCGTTCTGGACATCGACTCCTCCCGCAAGGCGGCGCGCTTCGTGCGCTTCTGCGACGCCTTCGAGATCCCGCTCGTCACCCTGGTCGATGTGCCCGGCTTCATGCCCGGGACCAAGCAGGAGCAGGGCGGCCTGATCCGCCATGGCGCCAAGCTGCTCTTCGCCTACGCCGAGGCCACCGTCCCGAAGGTCACCCTGATCACCCGCAAGGCCTACGGCGGCGCCTACGACGTGATGAGCTCCAAGCACATCCGGGGCGACATCAACTACGCCTGGCCGTCGGCAGAAATCGCCGTCATGGGCTCCAAGGGGGCGGTGGAGATCATCTTCCGCTCCGAGATCGGCGATCCCGACGCGATCGCGGCCCGCGAGGCCGAGTACAAGGCGCGCTTCGCCAACCCGTTCGTGGCGGCCTCCCGCGGATACATCGACGATGTGATCTCGCCGCACTCGACGCGCCGCCGGATCGCCCGGGCCCTGCGCAACCTCCGGGGCAAGGAGCTCTCGAACCCCTGGAAGAAGCACGACAACATTCCGCTCTGACGGGGCTGCGGCCCGGGAGGCCCTGAGTGCACAACCTCGTCGCCCAGCTCGCCCTCTCGACCCTGCTCGTCTCGGTCACCGTGGTCATGCACCTGGTTGGGCTGGGGATCCTGCGCCGGCTAGTGCGCCTGCATCTCGAGCGCTTCCTGCTTCTCGTACACCTTGACCGGGTCATCGTGCCGCTCGGCGTGGTGCTCGGCCTCTTCGTCGTGCACGGGGCGGAGATCTGGATGTACGCCCTGACCTACGAAATCATGGGCCTGACCGACACCCTCGAGGACGCCCTCTTCATCTCCACCAGTTCCTACTCGACCATTGGCGAGGCGGCCGGCCTGATGCCCGCGGACTGGCGTCTCGTGGGGGTTCTGGAGGGGGTCAACGGCATGCTGCTGATCGGCTGGTCGACGGCCTTCCTCTTCCAGCTGCTCGATCACCTCATGCACGACGAGGAGGAGGTCGAAGCCCAGAGGGGAGCCATTTCCCGCCGTCGCCGCGCGAGGAAGCCGGACTGATCAGCCCGGCAGGGCGGACAACTGGTCCCCGCGTCCCAAGGGATCGCGCAGCACGCCGTTCGCCGGCGTGAACTCAAGCGACACCGAGTTGATGCAGTATCTCAGGCGCGTCGGGGGCGGCCCGTCGGGGAAGACGTGGCCCTGGTGGCTGTCGCAGCGCGCGCACTGCGTCTCGATGCGGATCATGCCATAGCTGGTGTCCCGTACGCCGATCACGTGGGCCGGGTGGACGGGCGCCCAGAAACTCGGCCAGCCCGTGCCGCTCTCGAACTTGGTCCGGGCCTGGAAGAGGGGAAGGCCGCAGAGCCGGCAGCAATAGACCCCGTCGGCCTTGTTGTTTAGAAGGCCTCCGCAGAACGGCGCTTCGGTGCCGTGTCGCAGAAGGACCTCGGCCTCCTCGGAGGTCAGGCCGGACTCAAGGCGCTTGCGTTCCGCAGCGTCCGGTGGGGTGAGGTCGAAGGAAGACTGAGGGATTTCGGGCGTGTCCATGCCCGTAATCTAGGGGCCGGACGCCCCGGGTGGAAGCACCCGATGAGTCCGCCCCCGGGGACTTTTCAAGGGGCGCTGGATGTTCAGGAAGATCCTCATTGCCAACCGCGGCGAGATCGCCGTGCGGATCATCAAGACCTGCCGGCGGCTCGGGATCGCCACCGTGGTGGTCTATTCCGAGGCCGACGCCGACTCCATGGCCGTGGAGATGGCGGACGAGAGCGTCTTTATCGGGCCTGCGCCCGCTTCCGCCAGCTACCTGGTCGCCGACAAGATCGTCGAGGCCTGCCGGGCGACCGGGGCCGAGGCCGTGCACCCGGGCTTCGGCTTCCTGTCCGAGAACGCCGGCTTCGCCCGACGCCTGGCCGACGAAGGGATCGTCTTCATCGGTCCCAACCCGCACGCCATCGAGGCCATGGGCGACAAGATCGAGTCCAAGAAGTTCGCCGCCCGGGCCAATGTCTCCGTGGTGCCCGGCCATGTCGGCGAGATCGACGACACCGCCCACGCCATCCGGATCGCCGAGGACATCGGCTACCCGGTGATGATCAAGGCCTCGGCCGGCGGGGGCGGGAAGGGCATCCGCGTGGCCTGGAGCCGCCAGGACGTGGAGGAAGGCTTCCCGGCGGTGCGCGCAGAGGCCAAGGCCAGCTTCGGCGACGACCGGATCTTCATCGAGAAGTTCATCGAGAGCCCCCGCCACATCGAGATCCAGGTCCTGGGGGACAAGCACGGCAATGTGGTGCACCTGTTCGAGCGCGAGTGCTCGATCCAGCGCCGCAACCAGAAGGTCATCGAGGAGGCGCCGTCGCCGCTCCTCGATGAGGCCACCCGAGCCGCCATGGGCGCCCAGGCCGTCGCCCTCGCCAAGGCCGTCAACTACGACAGCGCCGGCACGGTGGAGTTCGTCGCGGGGCAGGACCGCAGCTTCTACTTCCTGGAGATGAACACCCGCCTGCAGGTCGAGCATCCCGTGACGGAGCTGATCACGGGGGTCGACCTCGTCGAGCAGATGATCCGTTCCGCGGCGGGGGAGCCCCTGGCCTTCGGGCAGGGCGATCTCTCCATCAACGGCTGGGCCATGGAGAGCCGGATCTACGCCGAGGACCCCTATCGCGGCTTCCTGCCCTCGATCGGTCGGCTCGTGCGCTACAGCCCTCCCGAGGAGGGTGA
The DNA here is from genome assembly GCA_029977805.1 of Phenylobacterium parvum. Lineage (GTDB taxonomy): Bacteria > Pseudomonadota > Alphaproteobacteria > Caulobacterales > Caulobacteraceae > Phenylobacterium > Phenylobacterium parvum_A. Next base: position 5,630 of record JAPOKE010000011.1, read on the forward strand.
GGCGGAGGACAGGACCATCGTCCGGAACGACGCCGGCGTCCGCGAGGGCGACGAGATCTCGATGTACTACGACCCGATGATCTCCAAGCTCTCGACCTGGGGACCGGACCGGATCGCCGCCATCGACGCCATGGGCCGGGCCCTCGAGGACTTCCACATCGAGGGGCTGGGCCAGAACATTCCCTTCCTCGCCGCCGTCATGGACCAGGACCGGTTCCGTTCCGGACGCCTGTCGACCTCCTACATCAAGGATGAGTTCCCGGAGGGCTTCCAGGGCACGATCCCCGACGCCTTCCAGAAGGACCTGATGACCGCCGTGGCCTGCGCCATGCACCGGGTCATCGCCGGGCGGGCCTCGGGCGGCCGCCTGCGCGACGACTGGGTGGTGATCGGCGCCGGCGAGCATCGCCCTGTCCTCATCGAGACCGAGGAGGGCGGGCTGAAGATTGATCTCCTGAGCGAGGGCCGCGCCCTCAGCCTCTGGGCGATTGACTGGCGCCCCGGCCTTCCCGTCTTCAAGGCGGTGCTGGATGGCCGCTCCTTCGCCTGCGCCGTCCAGCCGGCTGCGGAGGGCTATGTGATCCGTCATCGCGCGGCGACCAGCCGGGTCCTGGTCCTCTCGCCCCGGTCGGCCCAGCTGCACGACATGCTGCCGCCCAAGAAGGCCGCCGACACCGCCAAGCTGGTGATCTCCCCGATGCCGGGACTGGTGGTCTCCCTCGACGTCGCGACGGGACAGTCCGTCCGGTCAGGCGAGCAGGTGGCCATCATCGAGGCCATGAAGATGCAGAACATCATCCGGGCCGAGCGTGACGGGGTGGTGAAGGAGGTGCTGGTCGTCGCCGGAGCCTCCGTCGCCGCGGATGAGGTCCTGATCGAGTTCGCCTGACCCGGGCGGGCCGGCGACCGTCATGAGCCCCTCGGCAGCCCTCGTCCTGCTGGCGGCGGCCTTCGGGACCGCGCTTCTCTCCAGCATCTTCGGCATGGCCGGCGGGCTGGTCCTGATGGGGGTGCTGGCCCTCATCCTGCCCGTGCAGGCCGCCTTCGTGACCCACGGGGTCCTGCAGCTGGTCGCGAACGGCGGACGGGCCTTCCTCCAGCGCAGCCACATCCGCTGGAAGATCCTGGCCGGCTACGCCGTGGGGGCGCTGGCGGCTTCCGGCCTCGTCGCTATCCTCGCCTTTTCGCCCTCGCGGCCGCTCCTCTTCCTCTGCCTTGGCCTGACGCCCCTCCTGACCTGGCTGCCGGGAGACCGGTTGAGGCTGGACGCCGAGCGTCCCGCCCACGCCGTGCTTGCGGGCCTGTCCGTGACGGGCCTCAACCTGACCGCAGGCGTGGCCGGACCCCTCCTGGACATCTTCTTCGTCCGGACAGCGATGAGCCGTCACGCCGTGGTGGCGACGAAGGCGGCGACACAGGTCCTGGCCCACCTGGCCAAGACGGTGGTCTATGGCGCGGCCCTGTTCCGGACGGGCGGGGAGGGAATGCCGGCGGCCTGGATCCTGGCCCTCGCCATTCCCCTGTCCCTTGCCGGCACCCAGGCGGGCGGGCTGGTCCTGGACCGGATGAGCGACGCGGTCTTCCGGCGGTGGACCCGCTGGATCGTCACCGGGATCGGCGTGTTCTACCTCGTCCAGGCGGCGAGGCTCATGCTCGCCGCCTGACCGGGGCCAGGTTCAGGCCAGGGCGGCGGCGATGGCCTGGTCAAGGTCGGCGATGATGTCGTCGACGTGCTCGATGCCGATCGACAGGCGCACATAGCCCGCCGAGACCCCGGTGGTCTCCTGCTCCTCGGCGGTCAGTTGGGAATGGGTCGTCGACGCCGGATGGATGGCCAGGCTGCGGGCGTCGCCGATGTTGGCGACATGGTAGAGCAGCTTCAGGTTGTCGATGAACCGCCGTCCGGCCTCGCGGCCGCCCTCGAGCTCGAAGCCCACCAGGCCGCCATAGCCGCCCTTCATGACCCGGTCGGCGCGGGCGCGGGCCTCGCCGGACTGCTGCGAGGGATGGATGACCCGCGAGACGCCCTTGCGCGCCTTCAGCCAGGCGGCGACGGCGGTGGCGTTGGCGCAGTGCCGCTCCATCCGCAGGGCCAGGGTCTCGACGCCCTGCAGGATCTGGAAGGCGTTGAAGGGCGACAGGGCCGCCCCAAGGTCACGCAGGAGGATGACCCGGGCCCGCAGGATGTAGGCGATCGGGCCCAGGGGCTTCACGGCCTGGGTCCAGACCGCGCCGTGGTAGGAGGCGTCCGGCGTGTTCAGGAGGGGCTGGCGCTCGGGCCGGCTCTCCCAGTCGAACTTCCCGGAGTCGACGATCAGGCCGCCGATCGAGGTGCCGTGGCCGCCCAGGTACTTGGTGGCCGAGTAGACGACGATGGCCGCGCCGTGGTCGAAGGGCCGCACCAGAAGGGGCGCCGCCGTGTTGTCCATGATCAGCGGGATCCCGTACTCCCGGCCGATGGCCGCGACTTCGGCGATCGGGAAGACCTCGAGCTTCGGGTTCGGAAGGGTCTCCGCGTAGTAGGCGCGCGTCCGGTCGTCGGTGGCCCGGCGGAAGTTCTCGGGATCGGCGGGGTCGACGAAGCGCACCTCGATCCCCTGGTCCTTCAGGGTGTTGGCGAAAAGGTTCCAGGTGCCGCCATAGAGGGCGGTGGAAGACACCACGTTGTCGCCGGCCCGGGCCAGGTTCTGCAGGGCGAAGGCCGAGGCCGCCTGGCCGGAGGCCACCGCGAGGGCGCCGACGCCGCCTTCCAGCGCCGTGATGCGCTGCTCCAGGACGTCGGTCGTGGGGTTCATGATCCGGGTGTAGATGTTGCCCAGCTCCTGCAGGGCGAACAGCGAAGCGGCGTGGCCGGTGTCGCGGAACTGGTAGGATGTCGTCTGGTGGATCGGCACCGCCACCGAGCCGGTGGTGGGGTCCGCCCGCCAGCCAGCGTGCAGGACGAGGGTTTCGGGATGCTGTGGGGCGTCGGACATCGCGGGCTCCTTGCGCGCTGGACAGGGCGTCCGTCCTAGCAGGGTCGGTCGATCGGTCAACCGGACGCCGCCTGCGGCGCACGGGCCGCCACCCTGCCGGCGACACTGCGTCCGCCCGGAAACGGATTCGAAACCGTGTTCGGCGTATCCGGTTCCCCGGGCGTCAACGCGTGAGGTCGACCTTGGCTTCTTCCTGCTTCTGCAAGTCCCGGGCCCTGTCCGGTGGGTTCTTCGCGGTCTTGGCCCTGCTCGTCGCCCTCCCGTCCCGGGCCGAGACCTGGATCCCGACCTCACGATCGCCCTACGGAACCGCCTATGCGTTCGACGCCGACTCCCTGAAGCGGGAGGGCCAGAACGTCACGGCCTGGGTCCGGGGGACCTACACGACGGGCGGCTTCGAAAAGTCCCTGTCCCGGTACAACTGCAGCCGGAAGGCGGTGACCGCGCTTTCCTCCACGATCCATCGTGCGGACGGGAGCGTCGAGAACCGTTTCACCTGGACCGGGAAGCAGCAGACCGAGATTCCGGTCCTGCCGGGGACCTATGCCGAGAAGACGATGAAGGCGATCTGCGCCCGTCGTTAGGCCAGGGCCGCCATGCCGCAGGCCCGCATTCAACGGGCCGGGACTCCGGGATCACTGTAACTCGTCCTGGGGTTGTCCACCCTTCCGTCGCCGGGCTTCCGGCGGGAAGATGGTGGGTGCACAAGGATTCGAACCTTGGACCCGCTGATTAAGAGTCAGCTGCTCTACCAACTGAGCTATGCACCCTTGCCGGACGGCGCCTTGCGGCCCCGGGGCGAGGGCGCGGAAAATACTGGAAACCGCGTCGAACGCAAGGGCGTGGAATGGGAGTGTCTTGGATGAGTTCGACAGGGGATGCCGGACGGGTCGATTTCAGCTTCCTCGACCGGCTCGCGGCCGGGGACCAGGGCCTCATGCGGGAGGTCCTTGAGATCTTCCTCGAGGAGTCCGTCGGATGGCGGACGCGCCTTGGCGACGGACAGGGGCCGGAGGCCGCGGAGGTGATCCACACGCTCAAGGGTTCCGGCCGCGCCGTCGGCGCCCACGCCCTTGGCGATCTCTGCGAGGACTGGGAAATGGGCGAGTTCGAGGAGGTCTCCGGCATCCTCGGGGAACTGGATGCGGTGGAGGCCGAGATCCGGGCCTGGCTGGCGCGCTAGATGCCCGCGCCGTTGTCGAGGGACCGCAGGGCCGCCTCGTGCGCCTCGGCCTCGGCGGTGATCCAGTTGATGAAGGCCTTGACCTGCGGCAGGCGTCCCTTGGCCTTGGGGTGGACCAGGTAGTAGGCGAAATCCACCGCGGTCGCGATCTGCAGGGGCGCGACCAGCCGGCCGGCGTCCAGGTCGTCCTGCGCCAGGGTGCGCTTGGCCAGGGCCACCCCGCGGCCGTTCACCGCCGCCTCGATGACCAGGCTGGACTGGTTGAAGCGTGGTCCCCGCGCGCCGTCGACGTCCCGGACCCCCCGCGCCGCCAGCCACATGGTCCAGTCGGGGCAGGAGTCATCCGGTTCGGGCGATCCGTCGTGCAGGAGGAGATGGTTGGCGAGGTCCTCGGGCCGGTCCAGCGGGTTGGCCGCATGGAGGTCCGGGCTCAGGACCGGGATCACCGTCTCGCCGATCAGCCGGCGCACCTCCATGCCGGGATATCGGCCCGCCCCGTAGCGCAGGGCGATGTCCACCTCGCCGGCGGTGAGGTCCACGAGGTCCAGGCCCGCGGAGAGCCAGACGTCCACCTGGGGATGGGCGGCCTCGAAGCGTCCCAGGCGGGGGACCAGCCACTTGGCGGCGAAGGACGGTGCGGCCGTCAGCGTCAGGCGCCGGCCGTCGACGGCGGCGGTCAGGAGCGAGGCCGCCTCGGCGAGCCGGTCGAAGGCCTCGCGCAGGGCGGGCAGGGCGGTCTGGGCGGCGTCGGTGAGAAGGAGCCCCTTTGGCGTCCGCCGGAACAGGGGCGCGCCGACATAGTCCTCGAGGTTCTGGATCTGCTGGGAGACCGCGCCCGGCGTGACGGAGAGTTCGTCGGCCGCCCGCGAGAAGTTGAGGTGCCGCGCCGCGGCCTCGAAGGCGCGCAGGGCGTTGAGGGGCGGCAGCCTGCGGCGGTCTTGCGGACGCTTCACGAGATTTCCTGAACGCTGGGGCAGAAGTCCTTGTCTTGCGAATTGAGCCCTGCGCCGTCAGTTTGCAACCCTTCGGCCGTCCGCCTGCACCAGTGGCGGAGACGGGCCGCGTGTCTTTCCGGGGCCCGGGCTCCGTTTCGAGGGGTGATCTTCCAGGATGTCAGGCCGCAAGGGCGCACCCCCGCGCAGGAACCTCGTCGTTGTCGAAGGGCGTGGCGCAGGACGCAGGCGCGCCGGCGGGGCGCCGGGGCGTGTCTGGCTCGTGGGCGCCGGCCCCGGGGATCCTGACCTCATGACCGTGCGCGCCGTCCGGGTGCTCGGCTGCGCCGATGTCGTCGTGCACGACGGCCTGGTGCCGGACGCCATTCTCGACCTCGCCCCCGCCGGCGCCCGCCGGATCTCGGTGGCCAAGCGCAAGTCCCGGCACACCTACGCCCAGGAAGAGATCAACCGCCTGCTGGTCGGCCTGGCCCTCGAGGGCCTGTCGGTGGTGCGCCTGAAGGGAGGGGATCCCTTCATCTTCGGGCGGGGCGGAGAGGAGCTGGAAGCCTGCCGCGAGGCCGGCATTTCCTGCGAGGTTGTTCCGGGCGTGACCGCGGCCCTCGCCGCCAGCGCCAGCGCCGGGGCGCCCCTGACCCATCGGCAGGTCGCCCAGGCCGTCACCTTCGTGACGGGCCACGCCGCCGGCGAGGGCGAACCCGACCTCGACTGGGCGGCCCTGGCCCGTCCCAACCACACGGTGGTCGTCTACATGGGGGCGAGCACCGCCGGGCGGATCGCTTCGCGCCTCGTCGCGGCGGGCAGGGCGCCCTCGACCCCGGCCCTCGTGGGCTTCCGGGCCAGCCGCCCGGATGAACTGCGGGTGACCACCCGCCTTGCCGATCTCGCCGCCGCCGCGGCCGTCGACGCGGGTCCGGCCCTGCTTGTCATCGGCGAGGCCATGGAGTCCGCCCTCGCCAGCGTGCCCGAGGCCCCCGTGATCCAGCCGATCGCCCGGGAGGAACGCGCATGAGGGCCCTGACCGCCAACCGGCTGAGCGATGGGGAGGTCGTCTTCTGGCGCGCCGGCGCCTGGGTCGAGCGCCTCTCCGACGCCGAGATTTTCTCCGAGGAAGCCCCCGCCGCCGAGGCCGAGGCCGCCGCCCGCGCCCAGCCGACCGTGGTGATCGACCCCTACCTCATCGACCTCGTGGAGAGCGCCGGCTTCTGGGCGCCCGTGAGCTATCGCGAACGCATCCGGGCCCTGGGCCCGTCCAACCACGAGCACCATGGCAAGCAGGCCGAGGGGGGCGGGGCCGTCGAGGCCCTCCGCCAGGCCCACGGCGCCGCCCGGTCCTCGGGCCGCGTCAACCTGATCCGCCGAAAGTAGGAGGCCAAATGTACCGCTACGACGCCGTCGACCGCGCGGTCCTGGCCGACCGCACCGCAGAGTTCCGGGACCAGGTGCGCCGCCGCCTGGCCGGGGAACTGACGGAGGACCAGTTCAAGCCCCTGCGCCTCATGAACGGCCTCTACCTCCAGCTGCACGCCTACATGCTGCGGGTCGCCGTTCCCTACGGCTCGCTCAGCCCCGTGCAGATGCGGGGGCTTGCCGATATCGCCCGCCGCTTCGACCGCGGCTACGGCCATTTCACGACGCGGACCAACATCCAGTTCAACTGGATCCGTCTGGCCGAGGCCCCGGACATCCTGGACGCCCTCGCCGCCGTCGACCTGCACGCCATCCAGACCAGCGGCAACTGCATCCGCAACGTCACCGCCGACCCCTACGCCGGGGCTGCGGCGGACGAGCTGGAGGACCCGCGGGTCTGGTGCGAGGCGATCCGGCAGTGGTCCAGCCTGCACCCCGAGTTCTCCTTCCTGCCGCGGAAGTTCAAGATCGCGGTGACCGCCTCTCCGCATGACCGGACGGCGGCCCGGGTCCACGACATCGGCCTGCTCCTGCGGCGGGGCCGTGACGGCGGGACGGGGTTCGAGGTCATCGTCGGCGGCGGCATGGGCCGCACACCGCACGTGGGGCCGACCATCCGTTCCTACCTGCCGGCGGAACGGCTGTTCTCCTACCTGGAGGCGATCCTGCGGGTCTACAACCGCCACGGACGCCGGGACAACATCTACAAGGCGCGGATCAAGATCCTCGTCTCCGCCCTGGGCGCCGAGGCCTTCGCCCGCGAGGTGGAGGCCGAGTGGGAGAAGATCGGGACGGAGGGCGACGTGCCCGCCGCCGAGATCGAGCGCATCCGCGCGGCCTTCACCAATCCCGATTTCCTGGCCGATCCTTCCACCGGCGACTTCGAGGCGCGCCGGGCCGCAGAGCCCGCCTTCGCGCGCTTCGTCCGCAACAACCTGAAGGCCCATGTCCGGCCGGGCTATGGCATCGTCGACATCTCCCTGAAGGGCATCGGCGAAACCCCGGGGGACATCTCGGCCGACCAGATGGACGTGGTCGCCGACCTGGCGGAGCGGTTCGGACAGGGCGACATCCGCGCCACCCACGAGCAGAACCTCGTCCTGCCGCATGTCCGGCTGGAGCATGTCCACGAGGTCTGGAAGGCCCTCGACGCCGCCGGCCTTGCGACCCCGAACATCAATCTCATCAGCGACATCATCGCCTGTCCGGGCCTCGACTACTGCGCCCTCGCCAACGCCCGGGCCATCTGCGTCGCCCAGGACATCGCCCGGCGGTTCGAGGCGCCGGAGAAGGCCGAGGCGATCGGCGAGCTGAAGATCAAGATCTCGGGCTGCATCAACGCCTGCGGCCACCACCACGTGGGTCACATCGGCATCCTCGGCGTCGACAAGAAGGGCGAGGAATTCTACCAGCTCACCCTCGGCGGCTCCGGGGCGGAGGACGCGGCGGTGGGCAAGATCCTCGGCCCGGCCCTTCCCATCGACCGGGTGACCGACGCCGTCGACGCCATCGTCGGGGCCTACCTGCGCGAGCGCAGGGACGGCGAGCGCTTCCTCGACACCCTGCGCCGCACCGGCGACGCCCCGTTCAAGGAGGCCGTCTATGCCGACGCTCATTAAGGCGGACGCCGGCGGGTTCGTGACGGTGGAAGACACCTTCACGGTCCTGGAGGATGACGCCCCCGATCCGGGCGGCGACGTCATCGTCAGCCTCGCGCGCTTCCTCTCCGGGGACGGGGACCTGGCTGCAGGCCGGAGCGGCCGCCTGGGCGTGCGCCTGGCGCCCGAGGATGACGTCGAGGCGCTGGAAGGTCGGCTCGAGGGGGTCTCCACCGTCGCCGTGGAGTTCCCCAAGTTCCGGGACGGCCGCGGCTTCACGGCCGCGCGGCTGCTTCGCACCCGGCTGGGCTTCAGGGGCGAGGTCCGCGCCGTCGGCGACGTCCTGCGGGACCAGGCGGGCTTCATGGTCCGGTGCGGCTTCGACGCCTTCATCCCCGCGGACGGGGCGGGTCCCGCCGAGTGGGCCGAGGCGGCCGGACGCCACCGGCATGTCTACCAGAGGGCTGCCGACGGTCGCGCGCCGGCCTTCGCCGAGCGGCAGGGGGGCTGAGCATGGCCTACGATCCCGCGGAACTTCCCGGGCTCGAGGCCCGGCTGGACGCCGAGCTGAGGCGGGCCGAGCCCGAGGCCATCCTCGCTAAGGCCATCGAGGTCTTCCCTGACAGCCTGGCCCTTGTGTCGTCCTTCGGCGCAGAGTCCGCCGTGCTGCTGCACATGGTCGCCCAGATCCGCCCGGACCTGCCGGTCCTGTTCCTGGACACCGGCATGCTCTTCGCCCAGACCCTGGACTACCGGCGCGCCCTGTCCGCCCGACTTGGCCTGACGGGGGTGCGGGACCTTCGCCCGGCCTTCGCCGACCTGGCGACCGCCGACCCGCGAAGCGATCTCTGGAAGACCGACACGGACGGCTGCTGCGAGGTCCGCAAGGTCCTGCCGCTGGAGCGCGGGCTTGAGGGCTTCGAGGCCTGGATCACGGGCCGCAAGCGCTTCCACGGCGGCGATCGCCTCGCCCTGCCGGTGGTCGAGAGCGCCGAGGGCCGGATCAAGTTCAACCCCCTCGCCAACTGGGACAAGGCCGCCCTGGACGCCTACATGGACCGTCACGGCCTGCCGGCGCACCCGCTCGTCGAGCACGGCTATCCGTCCCTGGGATGCTGGCCCTGCACCCAGCCCGTCGAGGAGGGCCAGGACGTCCGGGCCGGCCGCTGGGCGGGTTCCGAAAAGACCGAATGCGGGATACACGTCGCGCGCACGCCGGGGGCGGTGAACGACCTCGGCGGCGACATCTGACCGCGCTCCTTCCTGGACCTTGCAAGTGACCGAAGCCGCCGCCGCGCCCGCCAAGAAGTCGGGCGCCTTCGCCGAAGAGACCGTGACCTGGGTCCGCCACTGGACCGACAGGCTGTTCTCGTTCCGCACCACCCGGGACCCCGGATTCCGCTTCCAGAGCGGCCAGTTCGTCATGGTGGGCCTGATGGTGGAGGGCAAGCCCCTGGTCCGGGCCTACTCCATCGCCAGTCCCTCCTGGCACGAGGAGCTGGAGTTCTACTCGATCAAGGCTCCCAACGGCCCGCTGACCTCGCGGCTCTGCGACATCGAGGTGGGGCAGACCGTCCTGATCGGCCGCAAGCCGACCGGCACCCTGGTGCTGGACGGCCTCAAGCCCGGCCGTCGCCTCTACATGCTGGGAACGGGCACAGGCCTTGCGCCCTGGCTGTCCCTGGCCCGCGACCCCGATGTCTACGACCGCTTCGAGACGGTGGTCGTCACCCATACCGTCCGGCAGGTGGCCGACCTCAACTACCGTGAACTCTTCGAGCGTGAGCTTCCCGCCGACGAGATCCTCGGCGAACTGATCGCGCCCAGGCTGAAGTACTATCCCACCGTCACGCGCGAGGCGTTCCCGACGCGCGGGCGGATCACGGACCTGATCGCTTCCGGCCAGATGTGCCGCGACCTCGGCCTTCCGGACCTGGATCCCGCGGTGGACCGGCTGATGCTTTGCGGCGGGCCGTCGGTGCTCGCCGACCTGAAGCCCCTGCTTGAGACCCGGGGGTTCGTGGAAGGCTCCCTGGCCCAGCCCGGCGACTATGTCCTCGAGCGGGCCTTCGTGGAGAGCTGACCCCCGGTCAGGCGGGCGGGCAGCCCTTGAAGTCGCCGATCTTGCTGACCGTCAGGTGGGACATGTTGAGCCCCATGATCGGCTTCATCGAGGCCGCGCCCGAACCCGTGAAGAGGTCGATCCGGTTGCCCTTGATCGCCCCGCCCGTATCGGACGCGTACCAGTAGCCATCGTGCAGCCGGCCGTCGGGCATCTTCAGTCCCACGGTTTCCTGGATGAACAGGACGGTGCGGCGGGGAATGACACGGGGGTCGATCGCCGCGGTGCGCATGGCGACAACCCGGCATCCCAGGGAATCGAGTACGCCGACGCCGCGGGCGCCGACATGGTAGAGCGAGGCCTTCAGCCGGAACTGGGGAGATCCGGGGACGGCGCCGGTCAGGGCGCCGACGAGCAGGTCGCCGATCGGGTCCGAAGGGGTGTTCTGGCTGGCGTAGGCGGGGGCTGCGGCGAGGCCGGCGAGGATGGCGGCCAGGGCGGCGAGGCGGCGTCGCATGACGTCTCCTCCTTCGTCGTTGATCTGTCGTCGCCCGCCTTTTAACGATTGCGCCCGCCCCGGGCAACCTTGGCCGGGCTGAGGAGTGGGCGCGATGAAGATCTTCGGGGACTCGATATCCGGCAATTGCCTGAAGGTCCTGTGGACGGCGAAGCTGCTGGGGCTGCCCCACGAGTGGATCGAGACCGGGGTCCTGACGGGCGAGACCCGCACGCCGGCCTTCCTGGCCATGAACCCCGCCGGACAGGTTCCCCTTGTCCTCCTGGATGACGGTCGGCCGCTGGCCCAGTCCAACGCCATCATCCTGCACCTGTCCCGGGGGTCCGACCTGATTCCCGGGGATGCCTACCTCGAGGCCCGCATGCTCGAGTGGATGTTCTGGGAGCAGTACAGCCACGAGCCCTACGTGGCGGTCGCCCGGTTCCAGGTCCGATACCTGGGCAAGTCGCCGGACTCCCTGGGTCCGGATCTCTTCCGCCGGGCCGAGGCGGCCCTGGATCGCCTGGACTCGGCCCTCGACGGCGTCGACTGGCTGGTAGGCGACCGGTTCACCCTCGCCGACATGGCCCTGGCGCCCTACACACGGTTCGCGCCGGAGGCCGGGCTGAACCTCGGGGCCTGGCCCCGGCTCACGGCCTGGATCGCCCGCTTTGAGTCCCGCCTGGGACTTCCCGCCCTCGGAGCCGCCTGATGACCCGCCGGATCGCCGCCCTCCTTTCCGTCCTCGCCCTGGTTTCAGGTGCGTCAGGGCCAGCGTTCGCCTGGGGGTCCTCCGGCCACCGGATGGTCGGCCAGGCTGCAATCGAGGCCCTGCCGCAGGATCTTCCGGCCTTCCTCCGGACCCGCGCCGCCGCCGCAGACGTGGGTGAGTTCTCCCGGGAGCTTGACCGTTCCAAGGGGTCTGGCAGGGCCCACGGCGTGTCCCTGGATTCCGGCCACTTCATCGACCTCTACGACGACGGGACCGTCATGGGCGGCCCGAGGCTGGAGGCCATGCCCCCGGACCGGGAGGCCTACGAGACCGCCCTGCGCGCAGCCGGGACCAACGCCTGGAAGGCCGGCTGGCTCTACTATTCCATCCTCGAGACCCAGCAGCAGCTGACCCGGGACTTCGCCATGTGGCGGGTGCTGGACCACGCGGCCCGCACCGAGCGCAACCCGGAGCGCCGGGCCTGGTTCCGGGCGGACCTGAAGCGCCGCGAGGCGGTGATCCTCCAGACCACGGGCCGGCTTTCCCACTACGTCTCCGACGGCTCCCAGCCCCTGCACGTGACCATCCACTTCAACGGCTGGGGGGAGGGCCCCAACCCCGAGGGCTTCACCAAGGCCCGGATCCATGGCCCCTTCGAGGGAGAGCTTGTGGCGGCGGGCGTGAGGCTGGATGACATCCGCCGCGGCATGCCGGGGGCTTCAGCCTTCCAGGGAGGTCTCGAGGCCCGGATCGCCGACTATCTCACCGCGGCCTGGCGCGAGGTCCCGACCCTCTACAGGCTTGAGAAGGCCGGCGCCCTGGTCCCCGGCGATGCCCGCGGCGCGGACTTCGCCCGCGAGCGGCTTGCCGCAGGCGCAGGCGCACTCCGCGACTTCGTCGACCTCGCCTGGCGCAGTTCTGCAGGGGCCAAGCTGGGCTGGCCGGAAATGACCGTCCAGGACGCCCTCGAGGGCCGGGCGGACATCTGGACCTCGCTCTACGGGAAGGACTGATGGCCGGGCCCCAGTTCGGCCTGCCCGAGGCGGGGCGTGACTGGCCCGACCGGCCCTCTGTCTTCGGCATCGCCCGCCGGGGAGGGCGCATCGCCCTCGTGGAGATCGGCGATCCGTCGGAGAGGGTCTGGCTGGCCCTGCCGGGCGGGGGACTGGAGCCTGGCGAGACGCCGGAAGACGCCCTTGTCCGGGAGTTCGCCGAGGAGACCGGCCTGGTCGTGACCCCGGGGGAACTCCTGGGCGAGTCGTCCGACCGGGTGGTCATCAACGCTGGCAGGGCCTTCAACGTCCGCGGGCGCTTCTACACGGTCCGGCGGCTGCGGGAGGCGCCGGAACGCCTGACGGAGCCGGATCACCGCCTTGTCTGGCGCACGCCTCTCGAGGCGATCCGCACCCTTCACCGGCAGTCCCACGCCTGGGCGGTGGCCGAATGGCTGCGCCGTTTGCCAGCCGGGTAAGGGCATAGTAGGCCCGCCGGGGGAAAGGGACGGAGGATTCCATGAGCGAAGCCAGGCTGATCGACGGAAGGGCCGAGGCCGAGGCGCTCCGGCTGCGGGTCACTGCGGAGGTGGCGGAGCTCAAGGCGCGCCATGGGCTGACGCCGGGCCTTGCGGTGGTCCTGGTCGGTGAGGACCCGGCCTCCGAGGTCTATGTCCGTTCCAAGGGGGAGCAGTCCCGGGCGGCGGGCATGCATTCGGTGACCCACAAGCTGCCGGCGGACACGCCGCAGTCAGCGCTCATCGACCTGGTCCGCCAGCTCAACGCCGATCCGGCGATCCACGGCATCCTGGTCCAGATGCCCCTGCCGAAGGGGCTCGACGAGAAGGCGGTCATCGAGGCGATCGACCCGGACAAGGACGTCGACGGGCTGCATGTCGTGAATGCCGGCCGGCTCTCGCAGGGCCTCCCGGCCCTCGCGCCCTGCACGCCGGTGGGGTGCATGATCCTGCTCCACCAGACCCTGGGCGAAGACCTTTCCGGCCTGCGGGCCGTGGTGCTTGGCCGGTCGATCCTCGTCGGCCGCCCCGTCGCCCAGTTGCTGCTGCAGGCCGACTGCACGGTGACCATCGCCCATTCCCGGACGCGGGACCTCGCCTCGGTCTGCCGTGAGGCGGACATCCTGGTGGCGGCCGTCGGCCGGCCGCGCATGATCCCCGGGGACTGGATCAAGCCGGGCGCGACGGTGATCGATGTGGGCATCAACCGGGTGCCCTTCGACGACCCGGTCAAGGCCGCGGAAGGCCGGACCAAGCTGGTCGGGGATGTCGACTTCAAGAGCGCGCGGCGCGTCGCGGGCGCGATCACGCCGGTGCCGAACGGGGTCGGCCCGATGACCGTGGCCTGCCTCCTCGCCAACACCGTGACGGCGGCGCGGCGGATCCGCGGGATCTAGCCGCCAACCGGCGCGACACTGGTCGCCACGCCTTCGTCCGCCGTCCTGACGATGGCGGCGAGGGCGTCACGGGTCGCCTCCTGGAAGGCCTCCGCGATGGCGCCGCCCCGGTTCTCGTCCGCCCGGCGCGTGAAGGACAGGGACTCCTCGCGAACAACCTTTTGGTCACGGAGGCGGGTGACCACGACATGCAGGTCGATCCGGACCTCGGGTGCGGCGCGGGGCCCCTGGTCATAGTCGGCCTCGAACCGGGAGACATCGACCCTGAGCCCGAAGGCCGGCCGGCCGAGTTCGCCGGGGGTGATGAGCCGCGCAGGGCCCCGGCTGGAGGCGAAGGCGGCGACGAGGGCCTGGTCGAAGAGCACGGAGGCCGACTGCGTCCAGCGGGCGTTGGCCAGGTAGGCCGCCTCCGGTCCATCGGCCGTGAGGATCCGGTCCCCCGCCGCGGCGGGGTGGAAGCTTCCGCCGCCCCGGATCATCGGGATGCGGCCCTCTGCCGGCGTCGAGGCGGCCAGGGGCGCAGATTCCGGGGTGAACCGGTAGAGCTGCGCCGGCTTGGCGTCGGGCAGGAGGGTGATGCACCCCGCCAGGGCGAGCGCCGCCCCAGCGGCGGACAGTCGGAGGAGGTTCCGGGTCAGGGTCACGGGCGGACTTCCTTTTCCTTGCCGGGGCTCTTTGTGATCAGGCCGCGGGGGTTGGCTTCCAGTTCGCGGGACAGTCGGGTCAGCGAGTCTGCGGCCCCCTGCAGGGCGCCGATGGCGGCGGTGAACTGGGACAGGCTGCTGGCGGTGTAGTCGCCGCCGGGCCCGTCGACCCGGGCGATGACCCCCCTCAGCTCCTTCACGGCGACCTGGGTCTCGGCGGCGGCCTCGCCCAGGCTCTTGAGCGTCTGCGCCCCATCGCCTTCCACCAGGGTCCGGCTCGAGGCCGAGAGGGCCGCGATCTCCTTGGCGGCGGTGTCGAGGCTCTTCAGGGCCGCCTCGGTCTCGCTGATCACCTGCTTGCGCTTGGCCAGTTCGCCGGAGAACTGCTCCACGTTCCTGAGTGACGACTGGATGGCGGCGACGTTCTCAGGCGTCAGGATGGCGTTCACGCCCTGGAGGGCCTTCACCGTCTCGGTCAGGACGGACTCGCCGCCCGACAGGAAGCCTGACAGGGCCGAAGGCCGTGAGGCGATGATGGGCGTCTTGCCGAAAGGCGTCTGCTGCCTGACCAGCGGATTGGACCGGGTGCCGGCGCTGACCTGGATGAAGTTCACCCCGGTGATCCCCAGCGGCTCGATGGTGGCCACGGAATCACTGCGGACCGGGACGTCTGCGCTCATCCGGACGTGCGCCACCACCTTCTCGGTGTTCTGTGGCCAGAGCTCGATCTGGGTGATCTCGCCGACCTTGATGCCATTGAACCGGACCTCGCCGCCCTTGCTGAGCCCGTTCACCGGTCCCTGGAAGACGATGTCATAGTTCTGGAAGTCGCGGTTCAGGTTGAACTGGGCGAGCCAGATGCCAAAGGCCATCAGCCCCACCAGCAGCAGCAGGGAGATCAGGCCCACGAGGGCGTAGTTGGCGTCTTTTTCCATCAGGCCTGGGTCCGGGTTTGCTGGGCGGCGGCGCGTCCCCTCGGGCCCAGGAAGTACTCCCGGATCCAGGGGTGGGTGGAGGTCTCGAGGGTCCGCACGGGCTCGGCCGCGACGACGTGGCGGTCGGCGAGAACCGCCACCCGCGTGGTGATGGCGTAGAGGCTGTCGAGGTCGTGCGTGATCATGAAGACGGTGAGGCCAAGGCTCCGGGACAGCTCGAGGATGAGGTCGTCGAAGGCGGCGGCGCCAATGGGGTCGAGGCCGGCGGTCGGCTCGTCGAGGAAGAGGAGTTCGGGGTCAAGCGCCAGGGCGCGCGCCAGGCCCGCCCGCTTGCGCATCCCGCCGGACAGCTCGGAGGGCTTGAGGTCGCAGGCCTCGGGCGGCAGGCCGACCAGCCCGATGCGGATCTCCGCCAGCTCCCGGATGGCCCTGCGGGACAGCCGGGTGTGCTCGGCCAGGGGCGCCTCGACGTTCTCGGCGACGGTCAGGTTGGAGAAGAGGGCGCCCTGCTGGAAGAGGACTCCCCACCGGCGTTCGATGGCGCCCCAGCGCCGTCCCGGATCGGCGTGGATGTCGTGGCCGAAGACCCGCACCGAGCCGCCCTCCGGGCGCTTCAGGCCAATGATCGTGTTCAGCATCACGGACTTGCCGGAGCCCGAGCCGCCGACGACGCCGAGGATCTCGCCCCGCTCGACCGTGAGGTCGAGGTCCTCGTGGATGACCCGGGTCCCGAACTGCGAGCGCAGGCCGCGGATCTCGATGGCCGGAGGCTCCGCGCCCTCGACCCGGGGATCGTCGCCGCTCACAGGTCCAGCTCCATGTAGACGAGGGCGAAGATCGCATCGATCAGGATGATGGCGAAGATGGCCTGCACCACGGCGGCGGTGACCCTTCGGCCAAGGGAGAGGACGTCGCCCTCCACCAGCATGCCCTGGCGGCAGCCGATCCCGGCGATCGCGATGGCCATCACCGGGGCCTTGGAGAGGGCGATCCAGAAATGCGTGTCGCCCACGCTCTCGACCAGGCGGGTCATGAAGAAGGCGGGGCCGAGGCCAAGCATGGACCAGGTGACGAGGGCGCCGCCCATCAGTCCGGCCACCGTCGCGGCGAAGGTCAGGAGGGGGATGGTCAGCAGCAGGGCCGCGACCCGCGGGAAGACCAGGGCCTCGAAGGGGTCGACCCCCATCACCTTCATGGCGTCCACCTCCTGGGTCATCTTCATGGACCCGATCTCGGCGGCGAAGGCGGAGGCGGACCGGCCGGCGAGGAGCACGGCGGTGATCACGATGCCGAACTCGCGGGTCACCGCGATGCCGATGAGTTCGACGGCGAAGACCTCGGCCCCGAACTGCCGGAGCGTGTTCACGCCGAGCAGGCCGACGACGGCGCCGATGAAAAAGGTGGTGACGACGACGATCGGCAGGGCGTCCAGGCCCGCGCGCTCCGCCATGGACACGCACGGCGCCCAGCGGATTCGCCGGGGGTCGGCCAGGGTCCTGAGCGAGACCACCATCAGGCGGCCGGCGAAGGCGAGGGTGCCGTAGGTCTCCTCGGCCACCGAGGCGACACCGCGCCCGATCCGCTCAAGAAAGGCCCGGACGGGGCCCGGGCCGCCCCTCTTCTTCAGGCGCGCGGCGTCGGCCCTGGCGACCATGCCGAGCAGGCGCAGGTGGTCGTCGCGCCCCGTCACCCGTTCCAGGTCCGGCTCTGCGCCAAGGGCGCGAAGGATGGCCAGGGCCCCGGCGATGTCCATGCGCCGGACGCCGCTGAGGTCGAGGCGCGAACCGGGGACCCCTCGGGCGCCGGAGATCAGCGACTCCCCCACGGCCTGGACGGGTGCGCCGCACCAATCCCCCGTAAGCCGGAAGGCGTCGGCTTTCTCGGCATCTGGCGTCGTAAAGGCGGGGGTCAGTTCCATGGTCCATCCCGCACGGCGGCCCGGACCGGGCCTTGGCGTGCGCGGGGCCACACTAATCCACCCCAAGGGCGCGGCGCAAACCCCTGTTTGGCCGGGGGATTCACCCGAGTCCGATCTCCCTGAGGCGCTGGGAAAGGAAGTCCCCGGCGGTGATCTCGGGGTCGGGAGTCCGGGCGTCACGGCAGGACGGCAGGGCGGCCAGGGACAGGTCGGAATGGGGGTGAAGGAAAAAGGGCATGGAGTACCGGCTGATGTTCGGCCCCTCCGGATTGACCACGCGATGGGTGGTCGCCGGGATCACGCCGTTCGTGAGCCGCGCCAGCATGTCGCCGGAGTCGACGATCAGCTTGCCGGGCTCCGTCTCCACCGCCACCCAGCTGCCGTCGCGGTCCAGGAGCTGCAGGCCTGCACCGCGCGCCGCCACCAGGATGGTCAGGAAGTTGATGTCCTCGTGCGCCGCCGACCGCACGGCGCCCGGCGGGGCGTCCGCCGGCACGGGGGGATAGTGGAGGAGGCGCAGGATCGAGGGGCCGAAGCGCACCCGGTCCTCGAACCAGTCCTCAGGGAGGCGGAGGCCGGGCGCGAGGGCCGAGAGGAGGAGCCGGCCGGTCTGGTCCAGCCCTTCGTAGAGCCCCGCAAAGGTTTCCCGGAAGCCCTCCGGCTGGTCGGGCCAGACGTTCGGGGGCAGGGGCTCCACGGCCAGCGCCTCCGGCGTCGGCTCCCGGCCGATCTGCCAGAACTCCTTGAGGTCGGGGGCCTGGCTGTCGCGGGCATGCTCGGCGCCGAACGGGGTGTAGCCCCGGAGGCCGCCGGCCAGGGACCGCTTTTCCGCTTCGGGCCGGTCGAAGAGTGCGGCGGAGAGGGCGTAGGCGCGGTCCAGCAGGTCCGTGGGGACATTGTGATCCGCCAGGATGACGAAACCCCAGCGCCTGAGGCTGGCGAACAGGGCCTCCCGGAACCCGGCCCGCGCCGCGGCGTCGCCGCCGGTGAAATCCGACAGCTTCAGTTCGGGAACACTCCCGCTCATGGTCCTACTCCCGACATCAGGGCCTCGACATCCCCGCGCCGAGGGCAGGCCGGCTGGGCCCCGGGGCGGGTGGTGGAAAGGGCCGCCGCCGTGCAGGCGAACCTCAGGGCCTCCCCGTCCGCCTTGCCTTCCAGGAGGGCCAGGGTGAGCGCCGCCGTGAAGACATCGCCGGCCCCCGTGGCGTCGACGACCTGCACTTCAGGCGGACGGGCCTCGGCCGTCATCCGGCCCTGCCGGTAGAGCCGCGCCCCGGCCCCGCCCAGGGTGACGGCCAGGGCGCCGCGGACGCCCTGCGCCGCCGTCCCCAGGGCCTCCGCCTCGAGCTGGTTCACGACCACCAGGTCCGCCCGTCCGAGGCAGGCCGCCGGAAGCGGGGCGAAGGGGGCGAGGTTGAGGGCGACGAAGCCCTGCGCGCGCGCCACGGCGGCCTCGACGACCTCCAGCGGCAGCTCAAGCTGGCAGAGCAGGGCTTCCCTGATGACGGGAGGGAGGTCGGCGGGCGTCGGCCGGGCGTTCGCCCCCGAGGCGACCAGGATCTGGTTCTCCCCGCCGGGATCCACGCCGATCAGGGCCACCCCGGTGGTCTCGCCTGGCAGGCGCGCGACGCCGGACAGGTCCACCCCCTCGGCGGCGAGGAGGGCCAGGGCCTCGTCGGCGAAGGCGTCGTCCCCGGTCCGGCCCCACAGGCGCACCCGTCCGCCGAGGCGGGCGAGCGCCAGGGCCTGGTTGGCGCCCTTTCCCCCGGGGTGCCGCTGGAGCGTCGCCCCGATCACGGTCTCCCCCGGACGGGGCAGGGAGGGCGCGCTGGCGACGATGTCGAGGTTCACCGACCCGACGACGAGGACGGAGGGCGCGGTCATCCGTAGCGCTCCAGCAGGGCCACGATGCGGGCGAAGGCGGCGTCGGAGTCGGCGCTGACGCCCCAACGGGCGTTGGCGGGATGTCGCTCGCCGGTCCGGAACTCCACCGCCGTGTGGCCCAGGGTCAGGGCGGATCCCGTCTCGATGGCGAGATGGCAGGGGCGGAGGTCGAAGATCTCCGGTGCGAGGAGCCAGAGGACGACGCAGGGGTCGTGCAGGGGCGGCGCCCCGCCGGTCCCCAGCCGGGCCTCGGTCCGGGCGCTGAAGGCCAGGAGCTGGCTCACGGCGCGGGCCTGCGGGCTGGCCAGGCGGGAGATTCGCTCGCGCCTCGCTTCCGTCGCCGTGACCTGGTGCGTGACGTCCAGTCCGAGCAGGACCAGGTCGAGCCCCGCCCGGACGACGATGTCGGCCGCATGGGGATCGGCGTGGATGTTGTATTCGGCCGAGGCGGTGATGTTGCCGCCCTCCCGCCGCGCGCCGCCCATGGCGACGACCTGCCGGATGCGCGGGACGATGTCGGGCGCCCGGCGGATCGCCTCGGCGAGGTTGGTCATGGGGCCGGTCAGGGCCAGCGTCACCTCGCCCGCGGGGCGCTCCCTCAGGGCCCGGATCATGTAGTCGACCGCCGGCGTCGTCTCGGGGCCGCGTGCGGGGGCCGCCGCAGGCAGGTCGCCAAGTCCGCCCGGCCCGTGGAAGTGATCGGCGATGACGGGCTCCCGGACCAGAGGGCGGTCCTGTCCGGCGAAGACGGGGACCTCCGGGCGGCCGGCCAGTTCGCGGATGAGGCAGGCGTTCCTGGAAGTCAGGCCGCCGCCGACATTGCCCGCCACCGTCGTGATGGCGAGCACGTCGAGGGCCTCCGGCGCGGCCAGCGCGAGCAGCAGGGCGACGGCGTCGTCGACCCCGGGGTCGCAGTCGAGGATGAGGGGGAGGCCGGGCATGGCCCAGCTTCCCCCGTTTCGGCCCTCAACGGCAAGCCGCCGCCGCCGGTCCGCGTCCGGTCAGTTGTCCCAGAGGATGTACTCTTCACCCGCCTTCTGCGGACGTCCCGAGGGATGGTCCACGAAGACCGGGCCCTGCAGCAGGGACGGCCACAGCGGCTTGGCGCTGCGGGCGTCCTGCTCGGCCAGCATGGCCAGCATGGCCTTCACCCGCTCGGGCTCCTTCGCCGCGAGGTCGGTCTGCTCGGTGGGGTCGACCGCCAGGTTGTGCAGCCAGACCTTGGACCGGGCCTCGTTGCTCTGCAGCTTCCAGTCGCCGTCGCGGACCGCCTTGTACTGGCCCGAGCGCCAGAACAGGACCTGGTGCGGCCGCTCGGTCTTGGCGCCCTTGACGTAGGGCAGGAGGTTCACGCCGTCGATCTCGCGGTCCGAGGGCAGGGGCGCGCCTGCGGCCCCGGCGATGGTGGAGAAGATGTCCACGTGCGCCACCGGGTGCGGATAGCGCTTGCCCGACGGCATGCCTCCCGGCCACTTCATGAAGAACGGGGTGTGGATGCCGCCCTCGAAGAAGGTCGATTTCCAGCCCCGGTAGGGTCGGTTGATGCCGTCCAGGCCGATGTAGCCCGCCCCGCCGTTGTCGCTGGTGAAGATGATCAGGGTGTCCTTTTCCAGGCCCTCTTCGCGCAGGGTCTGGAGGATCTTCCCGACATTCCGGTCGAGGTTGCGCACCATGGCGCCGTAGACCCGAAGGCGGTGGTCCTTGATCTGCGGCAGGGCGTCATAGTCCGCCCGGGTCGCCTGCAGGGGCGTGTGGATGGCGTTCGGCGCATAGTACATGAAGAAGGGCCGGTTCCGGTTCGCCCGGATCGCCCGGATGGCCTCGTCGGTCAGGTAGTCGGTCATGTAGCCCTTGGGGGCGAACATCTCCGAGCCATTGAACTGGACCATGTAGGGCAGGTTCGGCCACAGGAAGCGGTCGATGGGGTCCCAGGGCTGCTTGGCGTTGACGACGCTCTTGTCCTTGACGGGCAGGAAGAGGGACGCCCCCGCCATGAAGCCGAGGCTCTCGTCGAAGCCGCGGTCCTCGGGCCGGGCCCCAGGGTTGGCGCCGAGGTGCCACTTCCCGAAATGGAGGGTGTGGTAGCCCTGCTGCTTCAGCAGCTGGGCGACGGTGATCTCGCTGGCCGGGACCGCCATGGATTCCATGGGCGGGACATCCTTCACCCGGTCCTTGAAGAAGCGCGGCTTGACGATGTTGCCGGGCTCCGCCTCGGTTCCCACCATCCGCTGGAAGGCGACGGGGGCGGGGGTGAACTCGAAGCCGAAGCGGGTCGCATACCGGCCCGTCAGGAGCGAGGCCCGGGAGGGCGCGCAGGTGGCGTTTCCGGCGTACCCGTTGTCGAAAATGACGCCATCCCTGCCGAGGGAGTCCATGTTCGGGGTCGGCACGGCGCCGCCGGCGACGCCGCCGTTCAGGGTCAGGTCGGCGAAGCCCATGTCATCCACCAGGATGAAGATGACGTTGGGCTGGCGGCGTGCGGGCGGCGGGTCAGCGGGTCCCTGCTGCCAGGTGACGGCGCGGTTGGGGGCCACGTCCGGCAGGCGCGCCTGGGCGATGAGCCCGAGCACGGTCGACCGGTTGACCCAGGCCAGGGCGCCCAGGCCGACCAGGAGGAGGGCGACGAGGGCGAGGACTTTCAGGATCTTCATCTGTGCGCCTCCTCAGGCGGTCTTGCGGGGGGAAAGGCCCTGCTGCTCCAGGCGCCAGTGGAAGGTGTCCATCCGGTCCTGGCCGAAGAAGGGCTCGTTGTTGAAGACCATCATCGGGACCCCGTAGTGGCCGCCCTCGCGCTGGGCGACCTGGTTGTCCTCGATGATGGCGTGCAGGCGGTCCGCCTCGGCCTCGACCCGGGCGAAGAGGTCCTCCGGGTCCAGGCCCGCCCGGCGCGTGGCTTCGGCCAGGTGGTCGCCCTCGTGCCAGTTGTCGACGGCGCCGCTCCAGATCAGGGCGCTGACCTCCTTCAGGAAGGGCAGGCCCCGGCCGGCCTCCGCCGCCAGGACGCCCAGACGGGTCAGCCGGTGGATGTAGGGCTGCTCCGCCGGATAGGTCCCGGTCGCCATGTCCATGTAGACGGGGTCCGGGCGCGGCCAGCGGTAGGGCATGCCGAGGCGCTCGGCCTCCCGGCGCGTGTCCAGCATCAGGTAGGAGAACCAGAGGGGATCGCGGCCCTGGAAGAAGACCGGCGTCCGCACGGCGAGGGGATAGACGGGGCGCACCTTGCAATGGACGTCGTACGCCGTCTCCAGGTCCAGGAGGCGGGGGGTCACCAGGTAGGAATAGGGTGAGCGGAAGGACCAGTAGAGGTCGTACTCAAGCGTCATTCGGGAACTCCGGGGGCGTGCGGTGGCGAGTCGGCCCGCCCTGGCCTAGGCTGGCCGGAGGGAACCAGTGACAGGGAGGGTTTGATGCTGGCCTTGAGGATCGTCCTGGGAGCGCTCGGGCTCCTGTCTCTCATGGTGGCGGCGCGCATCCTGGTGGATCCGTCCGCTGCGGCCGTCCAGTTCGGGCTCCTGGTGAACGGGGAGCTTGGGCAGGCGACGCTCCGCGCGGACGTGGCCGCGCTGTTCGCGGCGACCGGCGGACTTTCCGCCTTCGCCGCTCTGAAGGGCGACGGACGCTTCCTGCTGGGGCCGGTATGCCTCATCGGCGCGGCGCTGGCCGGGCGGCTGCTGAACCTGGTCGCGGCGGGGTTCACCTTCAACCAGGTGGCGCCGATCCTGATCGAGGTGGTGACCGTCGCGATCCTGGCGGCGGGCTTTCGCAGCCTGCGTCCCGCCCCGAAGGCCTGACCGCCGGGGTGCGCTGCGCCCGCGGCCGCCTGCCGGCGTCCGGCGCATGGGTCTGCGCGCAGGCTCATCCTCCCCCTCATGGAGGGAGATTGAGATATCGGCACGCCGAGTGCAACTATTTTGCAGGCGGCCTACTGCTGTTGCTGCTGCTGGCGCTCCAGGAGGAAGGCCCCGGCGCCCGGGCGCCGGCGCCCGCCGCCCCGGGCGAAGCTCGGGCTGGCCAGGCGCATGAACTCGGGTTCCCCCGCCGTGGGACGCGCCCGGCGCACGTTCACGCCGACGGCCAGCTGGCTCTCGGCCTCGCCCTTGTAGACGCCGCGGGACGGGGGAACGTCGGCATAGTCCCGGCCGATCGCGGCGGACACGTGCCGCTCACCGGCCAGGGTGTTGTTGGTCGGGTCAAAGCCGATCCAGCGGGTCGACGGGAGAAAGACTTCAAGCCAGGCGTGCGAGGCGTCCGGGTCGGAGCGGTCGCCGCCCTCGCGGTCGGTGAAGAGGTAGCCTGACACGTAGCGCGCCGGGATACCCCAGCTCCGGCAGATCGTGATCATGATGTGGGCGAAGTCCTGGCAGACCCCCCGCCGGGCCGATAGGGCGAGGTCGATGGGGCTCTCGGCGTCCGTCACTCCCGGCTCGTAGTCGAAGGCGTCGTAGATGGTCTCCGCCAGCCGCCGCACGGCGGTCAGGGGGTCGCGGTCCCTCAGCCGGTCCAGGCCATGCTCCGAGGCGAAGCTGCGCAGGGCGTCGGTCTCCACGCAGAAGCCCTGCTGTCGGAGGAAGTCGAAGTTCTCGCCCAGGACACGGTCGCCCTTGAGGCGGTCCCATTCCCCGATGTCGAGGGCGGAGGGCAGGGGATCCGGGGCTGAGGTCTCGACCACGGACCGCGCGGTGATGGTCAGCTGGTCGTGCGGCTGGGGGACATCGAAATGATAGACCGCATTTCCAAAGGGGTCGGCGTAGGAGAAGACCTGGGCCGCCGGGTCAAGTTCGAGGTCAAAGCTGGCCAGCCGCTGGCGCGGGGTCTTCTGCGGCTGCATCCAGACTTCCATCACGCTTTCCCGGACCGGGGCGGCGTAGTGGTAGCGCGTGACGTGGCGGACCTCGAGCAGCATGGGTGTTCCTAGGCGGGCAGGCGCATTTCCAGGGAATAGGCGACGAAGGTGTCGTAGATCCCCGCGTGCAGGAGGGCGCACTCCTCGAGCACCGTCGCCACCAGCAGGTCAGAGTCCTCCGCGGTGAGGGTCTCGGCCTCGGCGTAGAGCAGGCGGGCCTTGAGACGGCCCGCCAGGCGCTCCGGACCCGCCGCACCTCCCAGGTCGACATTCCGCCCGACACCCGAGAGATGCTCTTCGATCCGGGCCGTGGCGAAGCGGAGCGAGCGCGGGAAATCCTCGTCGAACATCAGGAACTGACGGATCAGCCGGGGCTGGATGTCGGCCGTGTGCTTCCGCAGGTAGGGCTCCAGGGCGCAGCTCATGCGCAGGAGGGCGGTCATGGCCGCATGTTCGGTCACCGGCCGGCCAAGGCTGCGGCCGAAGCCGGCCTGCAACAGCCGGCCAGTAAGCTGGGCCCTCTCGATGAAGACGCCCAGTTGCAGGAATCCCCAGCCTTCGCCGTGGCTCATGGTGGCGTCGGCCGCGCCCTTGAAGAGGTGCAGGTCGGCGATGATGTCGTGCAGGAACTGGGAGGGGGCGTCGCTGAACTCACGGCCCGCGGAGGGGCCGGTCACCCGCAGGTAGATGAGGTTGAGGCGTTCCCAGGTCTCGGTCGTCAGCTGGTCGCGGACCTGCCTTGCGTTCTCGCGGGCGCGGGCGAGGGCGGCGGTGACGGAGTCCCCGTCCTCGCTGTCCATGGTCATGGCGAGGGCGGCGTCCCAGGGGGTCAACTCGCCTTCGGGCTCCCCGTCGGTGACGGCCGATATGACCATGCGCGCCACCTGGCCGGAGCTCTCGGTGCGGTCCAGGGTGGCGTTGAGCAGGACGTCGGCGAGCCGGCACATGTGCTCGGCGCGCTCAACATACCGGCCGATCCAGTAGAGGCTGTCGGCGACGCGGGCGAGCATCATGGCGCGGCTTCCCCGGTCTCGGGTTCGCCGAGGACCCAGGTGTCCTTGGACCCCCCGCCCTGGCTGGAGTTGACCACCAGCGATCCCTTGCGCAGGGCCACCCGTGTGAGGGCGCCGGGCGTCACCCGGATCTTGTCGCCGGACAGGATGAAGGGGCGCAGGTCCACGTGCCGGGGGTCTATGGCCCCGTCGATCAGGCAGGGCGCCGTGGACAGCTGGATGGTCGGCTGGGCGATGTAGTTGTCGGGGTTCGCCCGCAGCGCGACGGCGAAGCTCTCGCGCTCCGCCCGGCTGGCGTGGGGCCCGACCAGCATGCCGTATCCGCCGGAGGCCCCGACCGCCTTGACCACCAGCTTGTCGAGGTTGGCGAGCACATGGGAAAGCTGGGACGGCTCCCGGCAGAGATAGGTCTCGATGTTCGGCAGGATGGCGTCCTCGCCGAGGTAGTAGCTGATGATCTCCGGCACGTAGGCGTAGACCGCCTTGTCGTCGGCCACCCCCGTCCCTGGGGCGTTGCAGATGACCACGTTCCCGCCGCGGTAGGCGTTGAACAGGCCCGCCACGCCGAGGCTGGAGTCCCGCCGGAAGGTGAGGGGGTCGATGAAGTCGTCGTCCACCCGGCGGTAGATCACGTCCACCCGGCGCAGGCCGGTGGTCGTGCGCATGTAGACCATGTTGTCGTGGGTCACGAGGTCACGGCCCTCGACCAGGGGCACGCCCATCAGGCGCGCCAGGTAGGCGTGCTCGAAATAGGCGGAGTTGTAGACCCCGGGCGTCAGGACCACGACCTGGGGGTTCGGGCGCCAGTCCGCCGCCATGCTCTTCAGGGTCGAGAGCAGGAGGTCGGGATACTGCTCGATCCGCCTCACCCCGGCCATGCGGAAGGAACCCGGGAAGGTGCGCTTCGCCGCCTCCCGGTTGGCCAGCATGTAGGAGACCCCGGACGGCACCCGCAGGTTGTCCTCCAGCACCGCGAAGCCGCCGTCGGGCTTGCGGATCAGGTCGCTGCCGCAGACATTTGCGTAGGCCTGGTGCGGGACATAGAGGTTCTGCATCTCGCGCCGGTAGGAGGGCGCGCCAAGGACCAGCTCGCGCGGGACGACCCCGTCCATCAGGATCTTCTGGTCGCTGTAGATGTCCGCGAGGAACATGTTCAGCGCGCGCAGGCGCTGGACGAGGCCCGCCTCGATGGTCGCCCACTCCGCCGCCGGGATGATGCGGGGCAACAGGTCCGTCGGGATGATGCGCTCGGTGGAGCTCTCCGCCCCGTAGACGGTGAAGGTAATGCCCTGGAGCAGGAAGAAACGTTCGAGGAGCCTCTGGCGCTCGGCGAGGTCCTCGTCGGAGAGGCTGGCCACCCGCCGGGCGAGCGCCGCGTAATGCGGACGCACGTCCCCTGAGGGGTCGACCATCTCGTCGTAGGGCGTGGCTGCCGTAGCAGCCGCGCCGGGACTCCGCGTCGTTTCGGCCAAAGCGTATCTCACCCGGTGCTCCCTCCGTTCGGATACGGAACGAGAGAGCCCTGAAACCCAGCCTCCTGAATAGAGCCGGAATTCCCCCTTGGCGACCTCCAGGCGGGTCGGCGCCGCATTTTCAGGCGCCTGCCCGGGTTTCGGGCGCCGCCGGCGACACGGCGGCGAGCGCGAAGGCGCCTCGATGGATGACAGTCACGCCGGTCACGGGCTATCTGACGGGCTCCAGCGGAGGCGAAGCTTGACCGGGTCGCGACTGTTTCTGGCGGGGTTGGCCGGCCTCGCCCTCCTGGCCTCGACGCCGGCCTTCGCCGCCCAGCTGCCGCGTGCGCAGGTGCGCGGAGACCTGCCGGCCGACCTGAGGGCCCGGATCGAGGCCGCGGTGGGCGCCACGGACCGGCCTGTCCGGAACCGGTTCGATGCGCGCCAGAGGGCGAACGCCGCCGCGGAAGAGGCCACGGCCGTCCTGCGGTCCGAGGGATTCTACGGCGCCTCGGTGTCTGCAGGAGTCTCCGAGCAGGCCGAGGGCGGTCCCTTCATCGAGGTCAGGACCGGCCCCCGCTTCAAGGTCGCGGATCCCCGCATCGAGTGGATCGAGCCCGAGCCCGTCGCAGCGATACAGGCCCTTGGACGCGGCGAGCTGAAGCTTGAGCCCGGCCAGCCCGCCCGGGCGATCGACGTCGTCTCGGCGGAGGCCCGGGTGCTGTCCGCGATCCAGAAGGAGGGCTATGCCGACGCCTTCATCGCGCCCCGCGAAGTGATCGTCGACCATGCCGACCAGACTCTGAGGCCCACCTACAGGATCAGCGCCGGGCGGCCCGTCAGCCTCGCCGCCCTGAAGGTCGAGACCTCGGGCCGGACCCGGCCGGACTGGCTTGCGGCGCTCGCCCCCTGGTCCTCCGGCGCCCTCTACACTCCCGGGGCGATCTCCGACCTCGAGCGGCGGCTGGTCGAGACCGGGGTCTACGACCAGGTCTCCGTCTCCCTCGCCCCGCCGGAGGAGGCCGGTGCGGATGGCCTGAGGCCGGTGATCGTTACCCTGACGGACCGCAAGCCCCACCGGCTCGAGGCCGGAGCCAGCTATGCCTCCAGCGAGGGCCTCGGCGCCGACATGCGCTGGACCCACTTCAACCGGTTTGGCTACGCCGACACCAGCGCCGTCTTCGGCCGGGCCTCGACCATCGACAGCCGGCTCGGCGTCGAGGTCACCCTGCCGCACTGGCGACGCCTTCGTCAGTCCCTGACGGGATACGCCGCCGTCTTCAACCGCGCGACCTCCGCCTACGACGAGGCGGGCCTGGAGCTGCGCGCCGACGTCGAACGCAAGCGCTCGGACGTCGCCTTCCTCACCGCCGGTGCGGCGCTGGAGTACACTCGGACCCGGGAAAGGGCGGCCCAGCCCCTGGTCGCCGTGATCGAGCGCGACCAGGTCATCGCCTCCCTGCTGGGGGCCCTGGCGCTTGACCAGACCGACGATGTCCTGAACCCGAAGACCGGCTGGCGGGTGGACGTCCGGGGTGAGCCGACCGTCCTGACCGGCGGGGTGACCCTCAGCTACTTCAAGGCGACCGCCCAGGGCTCGGCCTACCTGCCCCTCGACGGGGAGCGCCGCACGGTCCTGGCGGCCCGGGTCAAGACCGGCTCGATCCTCGGCGGCACGATCTCGGGCGTCCCGGCCTCCCGTCGGTTCTACGCCGGCGGCGGCGGCTCCGTCCGCGGATACGTCTACCAGGGCATCGGCCCGCACCTGAGCGACAACACTCCGCGCGGCGGCCTGTCCCTGGTGGAGGTCTCGGGGGAGGTCCGGCACAGCCTGACCCCACAGTGGGGCGTCGTCGCCTTCGTGGACGCGGGAACGGTGGGCCTGTCCCCCGAGCCCGGCCTCGGCGATCTCGACGTCGGGGTCGGGCTGGGCGTCCGCTACGACCTCGGCTTCGGACCGATCCGCTTCGACATCGCCGTCCCGCTGAACCGGCGGTCAGACGACCCGGGCTACCAGGTCTATGTCAGCATCGGGCAGAGCTTTTGACCGCGCAGGCTGATCCTCCCGCACCTGCACGTCCCCGGCGGCGGTTCCCGCTGCGCGGCCTGCTGGTCGTGCTGGGCGGGATTGTCCTGGTCCTCGTGGGGCTCGTGGCCGCAGCGCCCTTCGCCCTGCGGTCGCAACGGGGCCTGGCCC
This sequence comes from Phenylobacterium parvum, assembly GCA_029977805.1. GTDB lineage: Bacteria > Pseudomonadota > Alphaproteobacteria > Caulobacterales > Caulobacteraceae > Phenylobacterium > Phenylobacterium parvum_A. The sequence goes on from JAPOKE010000011.1 coordinate 34,316, forward strand.
TGCTGGAGTCCGTCGCGGACGGCCTGCCCGCCGGCCGTCTGGGACGCCTGGAGGTCCAGGGGCTTGCGGGCGACCCGCTGGGCGCCTTCTCGGTCCGGCGCCTGGCGATCCGAGACGGGGAAGGGGTCTGGCTGGAGGCCAGGGGCCTGTCCGTCGGCTGGAGCCCCATGGCCCTCGCCGGGCGCGAGGTGCGCATCGACAGGGCCGCCGCCGAAAAGGTCAGGGTCCTGCGCCGGCCGGTGCTTGGCCCCCCCCAGCCGCCGCGGCCCCTGCCGGTCACCATCACCCTGTCCCGGCTGTCCGCCACGGTGGAGCTCGAGCCCGCCTTCAGTGTCCGCCGGGGGCTGTTCCGGCTTGGCGGCGGCCTCCAGGCCCGGCGGGGCGAGGGCGGCGGCTACTCCGCGCGCCTGGACGCTGACAGCCTGCTGCGCCAGGGCGATCACCTCGACCTTGAGCTTGAGCTCGGGGACGACCGACCGCTGAAGGTCCGCGCCGAGGCCCTGGAGGCCAACGGCGGCGCCCTGGCCGGCGCAGCCGGCCTGCCCGTCGACCGGCCCTTCAGCCTGTCCCTCGCCGCAGACGGCAAGGTCGAGCAGGGCAGGCTTCTCGCCGATCTTCGCTCGGGCGACCTGCGTCCCGTCAAGCTGGAGGGCGGCTGGCGACCCGAGGGCGGCGAGATTTCAGGGCTTGTCGACCTGTCGGCGTCCAGCCTGACCCGGCCTGTCGCCGACCGCCTCGGCGCGCTTCTCCGGATTTCCGGCAAGGCTCGCGGAACGGCGGGGCAGCGGGGCCGCTACGACATGGACCTCGACCTCGTCACGGACGCCGCCCGCGCCAAGCTGCTCGGGCCCGTGGAGTTCGACGAGCGCCGTACGGGCCGGGAGGGGGTGGAGGTCACGGCGATGGCGCCCTCCCTGGGCCGGATCCTCGGGGGCGTCGAGGCCGGGCCGGCCCGGATCACCGGACGGTTCAACGGGGATCCCGGCGACTGGCGCCTGAAGGGACAGGCCCGGGTGGAAAAGACCGGCCTCGCCGGCTACGCCCTCGGCGCCCTGGAGGGGCCGTTCGAAGTCGCCGCGGCCAAGGGCCGCGTGGACCTTGACGCAAGGATCCGCGGCGCCGGCGGCCGGGGCCAGGGACTGGTCTTCGCCCTGCTGGGCCAGGCGCCCAGCCTCGACCTGAAGGCGGCCCGACTGGCGGATGGCGAAATCCTGCTTGAAGACGTCAAGGCGTCAGGGGCGGGGTTCCGCGCCACGGGTTCGGGATCGCGGGGCCTGCTGGGCGGACTGTCCTTCAGCGGAAACGCCGAGGTCAGCCGCCTCGACGCCGGCCTGCCCGGCGCCTCGGGACGCCTGAACGCCCGGTGGAGCGCGAGGCTGGCCCGCCCGCAGGCGCCCTGGGAGGTCACCCTCGCCGCCTCCGGAGACCGCTTCGCCAGCGGCGTCGCCGAGCTTGACCGGCTGCTGGGCGGAAAACCCCAGCTCGACGCCCGCCTTTCGCTGCGGGACGGGAACCTTCGCTTCGATCGCCTGGACCTCCGGGGCGCCGCCCTCGAGGTCCGCGCCCCCGGGGCTCGGCTGACGGGAGACGTCCTTGAGGCGCCCTTCACCTGGTCGGCGTCGGGACCCTTCGCCGCAGGTCCGGTGGAGATCGTCGGCAAGGCTTCCGGCGCCGGCCGTCTGGGCGGGCGGCTCGCCGCGCCCGAACTTGCCGCCAACGCCGCCTTTGACGCCATCAACCTGCCGGGGCTGGAGCTCCGGGCGGCCCGCGTGGACCTCAACTGGACGAAGGCGGGGGGCTCGGCCCAGGTCCGGGCGGGGAGTCCCTACGGCCCGGCCTCGGCGCGAACCCGGTTCGCCTTCCCCGAGGGCGGCGTCCGCCTGAGCGACATCGAAGTGGACGCCGGCGGCCTGCGCGCGAGCGGCGAGGCCGCCCTCGGCGCCCGCGGCGCCTCCCAGGCGGACCTGAAGGTGGACCTTGGCCCGGGCGCCTTCCTGGCGGAAGGCCGGGTGAGCGGCGCCGTAAGGCTGCAGGACCGTCGCGGGGAGGGGCC
>JAPOKE010000120.1 GCA_029977805.1 Phenylobacterium parvum
AGCTCCGGGCGAAGCCCGGTGAGGGGGTCAAGGGCGGCCCGATACCCTAGAGCAGCTCCACCGCCATCGCGGTCGCCTCGCCGCCGCCGATGCAGAGGCTGGCGAGGCCGCGCCGACCGCCGCGGGCCTGCAGGGCGGCGAGGAGGGTGGCGAGGATGCGGGCGCCGGAGGCCCCGATGGGATGGCCGAGGGCGCAGGCCCCGCCGTTGACGTTCAGCTTCTCGTCCGGGATGTCGAGCTCGCGGGCCGCCAGCATGGCGACCACGGCGAAGGCCTCGTTGACCTCGAAGAGGTCCACCTGGTCCGACGTCCAGCCGGCCCTGGCCAGGGCCCTGCGCATGGCCGGCCCGGGGGCCGTGGCGAACTTCGCGGGCTCCTGGGCGTGGGCGGCGTGGGCGACGATGCGGGCGACCGGGTTGAGTCCAAGTCGTTCCGCGACCGAGGCCCGGGTCAGAAGCAGGGCGGCCGCGCCATCCGAGATCGAGCTGGCGTTCGCCGCGGTGATGGCCCCGTCCTTCGCGAAGGCGGGCTTGAGAGCCGGGATGCGCGCAGGGTCCGCCCGGCCCGGCTGCTCGTCCTCCCGCACCGTCTCGGTTCCCTTGCGGCCGGCGACGTCCACCGCGACCATCTCCCGCGCGAAGGCGCCGGAGGCCTGGGCGGCCCGGGCCCTCTCGAGGGAGCGGATGGCGTAGGCGTCCATGGCCTCGCGGCCCACCTGGTGGGCGCGGGCGGTCCCCTCGGCGAAGGACCCCATCAGCCGGCCCGGCTCGTAGGCGTCCTCAAGACCGTCGAGGTACATGGAGTCCGAGACCACGTCGTGGCCGATCCGGGCGCCGCCGCGGTGCTTGGCCAGCAGGTAGGGGGCGTTGGTCATGCTCTCCATGCCGCCCGCGACGATGATGTCGGCGGAGCCCGCCGCCAGGGCGTCGTGGGCCAGGATGGCGGCCTGCATCCCCGAGCCGCACATCTTGTTCACGGTGGTCGCCTCGCAGGCGAGGGACAGCCCCGCGCCCAGGGCCGCCTGGCGCGCCGGCGCCTGGCCCAGCCCGCCCGGCAGGACGCAGCCCATGTAGATCTGCCCGACGGCGGCGGGATCCACGCCGGCCCGCTCCACGGCGGCGCGGACGGCGGCGGCGCCGAGGTCGGTGGCCCGGGCGCCGGAGAGGACGCCCTGGAAGCCGCCCATGGGCGTGCGGGCGTAGGAGGCGATGACGACGGGATCGGAGCTCTGGGTCATGCCGCCTTCTAGCAGAGCCCGGCGCGCGCCGGGAACCAGCCGATTTGGACCCTGGCCCCCGGCGCCCCATACTGACTGCGACAAGCCGGAGACGAACCATGGGCGTTGGAGAATTCCTGATCACCCTCCTGGCGGGGGTCGGCCAGCTAGTCGGCATCAGGGCGGGGACCGAGCAGCCCCCCTACGAGGTTGTGGGCAAGGTCGGCGAGGCCGAGATCCGACGCTACGCCCCGCAGATCGCCGCGGAGGCCCTGGTCGAGGGTCCTGTCGAGACGGCGCGGAACGAGGGCTTCCGGCGGGTCGCCGGATACATCTTCGGCGACAACACCGCCCAGGCCTCCGTGGCCATGACGGCGCCGGTCGTCCAGGGGCGGGAGGCCGGCGGCGGCTCCCAGTCCATCGCCATGACAGCACCGGTGGTCCAGGCCCGCGCAGGCAAGAGCGAGTCCATCGCGATGACCGCGCCGGTGGTCCAGGCGCGGAGCGGCCAGAGCCAGTCCATCGCCATGACCTCCCCCGTGGTCCAGCAGCCCGCCGGCAAGGAGACCTGGTCGATCCAGTTCATCATGCCGTCGAAGTACACCATGGAGACCCTGCCCCGGCCCAATGACCCGCGGGTCCGGCTGGTCGAGATCCCGGCGAGGACCTTCGCCGTGGTCCGGTTCTCGGGGCTCGGGCGGCAGGAGGCGGTGGCCAAGCATGAGCAGGCCCTCGACGCCGCCCTGGCGGGCTCGTCCTGGCGCGCCTCGGGCGAGGCCGTGACCTGGTATTATGACCCGCCCTGGACCCTGCCCTTCCTGCGCCGCAACGAAGTGGCGCGGCCGGTGGAGCCGGCTACTTCAGCGCCGACGCAATGAAGCCGCCGCCGAGGACCCGGTCAGGGTCCTCCGGCGCATAGAGGACGCAGGCCTGGCCGGGGGAAACCCCGTATTCCGGCGTCTCGAACATCACGCGAGCCTCGCCCGCCTCGAGGCCAAGCCGGGCCGCCACCGGCTCAGCGGTGGAACGGACCCGGGCGAGGACCGGCCGGGCATCGGCCGCGGCGGCGTCCAGCCCGGCCTCGTCGCCCAGCCAGTTGACCTCCTTGAGCGACACCGCCCGGGTGGCGAGGGCCTCCCTCGGGCCGACCAGGACCCGGCGGGAGCCAGCGTCTATGCCGACCACGTAGAGGGGATCGCCGACGGCGACGCTCAGGCCTCGCCTCTGGCCGATCGTGTAGCGGGTGACGCCCTCGTGACGGCCCAGCACCCGTCCGTCGAGGTGGACGATGTCCCCCGGCTCGGCGCCCTGCGGGCGCAGGCGGTCGATCACCGTGGTGTAGCGCCCCTCCGGCACGAAGCAGATGTCCTGGCTGTCCGGCTTGTCCGCCACGGCGAGGCCCAGTTCGGTCGCCAGCTGGCGGACCTCGGCCTTGGGCAGGCCGCCGAGCGGGAAGCGCAGGTAGTCCAGCTGGTCCCGGGTGGTGGCGAACAGGAAGTAGGACTGGTCCCGGGCCGGGTCGACGGCGCGCTTCAGCTGCGCGCCGGCGGGCCCTTCCGAACGCCGGACATAGTGGCCGGTGGCCATGGCGGCGGCGCCCAGGTCGCGGGCGGTGTCCACCAGGTCCCGGAACTTGACCGTCTGGTTGCAGCGGATGCAGGGCACCGGCGTCTCGCCGCGCAGGTAGGCGTCGGCGAAGTCGTCGATCACCTGCTGGCGGAAGCGGCTCTCGTAATCGAGGACATAGTGCGGGACCCCCAGGGTCGCCGCGGCGGTCCGGGCGTCGTGGATGTCCTGGCCCGCACAACAGGCGCCCTTCCGCTGGATGGCCGCGCCATGGTCGTAGAGCTGGAGGGTGACCCCGACGACGTCATAGCCGGCCTTCGCCAGGAGCGCCGCGGTCACCGTGGAGTCGACCCCGCCGGACATGGCCGCGAGCACCCGCGCGCCCGCGGGCAGGCCAACGGCCCGGCGGGTCTCCTCGATCAGGCGGTCGGAAAGGTCGGCCCTGGTCATGCGGCCTATCTAGTCCGGGTCTGCGGCTTTTGCGAGCCGACCCTACTGCAGGATGTTCAGCAGGGAGACGTTCTTCAGCGACAGGAAGACCTGGGAGGAGGCCTGGACCGCCTGCTGCGCCTGGGTCAGGGCCGAGGCCGCCTTGGCCATGTCCGCGTCCACGACATCGCCGATCATGCCGGCCACCGTGTTCTGCCGTGCGGTCAGGCCGCGCTTCACGGCCTCCAGCTGGCCCTGGACCGTGCCGTTCCGGGCGGCGGCGGTGACAAGGTCGGCCTGGACGGCGTCCCAGACCGCCACCTGGCTCTGCAGGAAGGTCCTCTGTGCGGCGGTCAGCTTGCCGGTGAAGGGACCGTCCACGCCCTCCTCGAAGGCCTGCAGGTCCCGGAAGGCGGTGAACATGGCGGTCCCGAGATCGTCGGCGAGCTGGCCGACTTCCAGGGTCGTGGTCTCGTCCACCCGGACCTTGTCGATGTAGTCGTCATTGTGGAACGAATCCGCCACCGCGGTCGGCGAGACGGTGAGGTCGGAAAGCTGCTGGGCGGAGACCGGCGGGGTGTCCACCTGGCCGCCGGCGAACAGGTACTTGCCGGCGTGGCGGGTGTTCAGCGCGCCAACGGCGTTGGCGAACTGGCCCTTCAGTTCCGTGAGCAGGCCATCCGCCCGGTCGCCGGCCAGGGCGTTGGAGATCGCCTCCCGGGTCTTCTGCGCCGCGTCGGCGGCCCGGTTCAGGGCGAGGTCCTGCATGTCCAGACGGTTGGTGGTGAAGGCGTTCTGTTCGGTGAAGCCGGTGAGCCGGGTGTTGAGGGTCTGCATCGCCGTCAGGACCTGGGCGTTGCGCGAGTAGGCCTTGAGGTCGGTCCCGACCTTGCCCGAGCTGAGCTGGTCGCCGGCCTCCATCTGCCTCTGCTGGGCCGACATCAGGTTGGCCAGCACCGCGCTGTAGTTTCCGGTCGTGGATACCCGGGTCATTCAGGGCCTCCTCAGATGATGTTCGTCAGGACGTCGAACAGTTCCTTGGCCGCCTGGATCATGCGGGCCGAGGCGTTGAACGCCTGCTGGTAGGTGGTGAGGCGGACGAGTTCCTCGTCGATGTTGACGCCCTCGACGGACTCCCGCCGGGACGCCACCTCGCCGGAGACCGCCTGGGTGGTCAGCCGGCGGCTTTCCGCCGATTCCGCCTCCCGGCCGATCGCGGCGCTGAACTGCGAGGCGTAGTCGCTGACGGAGATGTTGAGGGAGCCCAGGAAGCCGACCGCATCGAAGCCGGTGGGGGTCTCTCCCGCCGCGGCGAGGGCCCGGGCGCCGGAGTTGTCCCCTGGCCGGACCGCAGGCTGGCCGGCGGCCACGGAGAGGTCGAGGCGGGAAAGGGCGAGCTTGTTGGGATCCTGGACGATCCGGGTGTCGACCGACAGCCGGTCCGCCCGCGAACCCCGCTCAATGACGCCGAGGCCGAACAGGGCGCTGATCGACGGGCCCCCGGTCCCGCGGCTGGTCAGGTCGGAGACCACGGAGAGGGCGATCGGCGGGTTCGTGCTCGGCGTGAAGGCGAGCTGCCCCTTGGAGTCGAGGGCGAAGGCGCCGACGAGCCCCACGCCCGTGGTGTTGGCGTTGAGGGCGTTCACCAGGTCCTGGACGGTCGCCGCCGCAGGGACCGTCACGGTGACGTCGCGGATCGGGCGGCCGTCAGACTGGGTCAGGCGCAGGGTCAGGGTCTGCCCGGCGCTGAAGCCGTGCGGGTCGCTGGCGGATAGTCCCGTCTCGTAGACCGTCTGGCCCGAACTGCGCACGACGTCGTTGAGGCCGAAGAAGTGGGAGAAGCCCCGGCCGGCCTTCTGGGAGGTGCCTTCGTCTATGGCGATGCCATTGGGCGCCGTGGTGGCCAGGGTCAGGCTGCGGTTGGCGAAGGTCGCCGTCCCGAAGCCGCCGAGGGCGGCGTTGAGCCCCGCAAGGAAGGCCCCGCCCATTGGCAGGGCGGAGGGCGCACCCAGGTCGACACTCACGGTTCCGGCCGTGAAATCGATATCTACGCGCCTCTGGACCACCCCGGCTGCATTCGTCACGGC
>JAPOKE010000121.1 GCA_029977805.1 Phenylobacterium parvum
GCCCGTCCGGCGAGACCATGCGCTCGGGCCTGACCCACTCGTCGAACTGCGCGGCGGTCAGCAGGTTCAACCCGACGCCGGCTTCTTTCAGCGTGATCCTCTCGGCGTGCGCCTTCTTCGCGATCTTGGCGGCGGCGTCGTACCCGATGTGCTGGTTCAGCGCGGTGACCAGCATGAGCGAGCGCTCGAGGGCGGCCTTGATGTTGTCCTCCCGGGCCTCGATCCCGACCACGCAGTTGTCGGTGAAGGAGACGGCGGCGTCGGCCAGCAGGCGGCAGGACTGCAGGAAGTTGTAGGCCATGACCGGGTTGAAGACGTTGAGCTCGAAGTGGCCCGAGGCGCCGGCGAAGGTCAGGGTGGCGTGGTTGCCGAAGACCTGGGTGCAGACCATGGTCAGGGCCTCGCACTGGGTGGGGTTCACCTTGCCCGGCATGATGGACGAGCCGGGCTCGTTCTCGGGCAGGGACAGTTCGCCCAGGCCCGAACGCGGGCCGGAGCCCAGGAAGCGGATGTCGTTGGCGATCTTGAACAGGGAGCCTGCGACCGTGTTCAGCGCGCCGTGGCTGAACACCATGGCGTCATGGGCGGCCAGGGCCTCGAACTTGTTCGGCGCCGAGACGAAGGGCAGGCCGGTGATGGCGGCGATCTTGGCGGCCACAAGCTCGGCGAAGCCGACGGGGGCGTTGAGGCCGGTGCCCACCGCCGTACCGCCCTGGGCCAGCTCGAGCAGGCCCGGCTGGGCCTGGCGGATCCGCTTCAGGCCGTTCTCGACCTGCTGGGCGTAGCCGGAGAATTCCTGGCCGAGGGTCAGGGGCGTGGCGTCCTGGGTGTGGGTGCGGCCGATCTTGATGATCGGCTCGAAGGCCGCCTGCTTGGCGCGCAGGGCCCCGAGGAGGTGCTCGAGGGCGGGGAGGACGTCGTGGTGCACCTGTTCGGCCGCGGCGATGTGCATGGCCGTCGGATAGGTGTCGTTGGACGACTGGCTCATGTTGACGTGGTCGTTGGGGTGGACCGGCGCCTTGGAGCCCATCTCGCCGCCCAGCATCTCGATGGCGCGGTTCGAGATCACCTCGTTGGCGTTCATGTTCGACTGGGTGCCCGAGCCCGTCTGCCAGACCGACAGGGGGAAGTGGGCGTCGAGCTTGCCGTCGATCACCTCCTGGGCGGCGGCGACGATGGCCTGGCCGATCTTCGGGTCCAGGCGACCCAGCTCCATGTTGGCCTCTGCGGCGGCGCGCTTGACGATGCCGAGGGCGCGGATGACCGGCTTGGGCTGCTTTTCCCAGCCGATCTTGAAGTTGCCGAGGCTTCGCTGCGCCTGGGCGCCCCAGTAGACCGAGGCGTCGACCTCGATGGGGCCGAAGGTGTCGGATTCAGTGCGGGTCTTGCTCATGGCGGGCCTCCGGTCGAATGTGCGCCCGGTTTAGCGGAGACGGGCCAGACTGCAAGGCGGCCGCCGCCGGAGGATGGCCATGGACCCGGGCTGGACCCATCACGGCAAGGTGCGCGCCCGCGAGCATGAAGGCGCGGTGGAGGTCGTGGTGGACGGCCTGACCACCCAGGCCCGCTACTACAAGACCCTCATCCACGAGTTCTTCCGCAAGGCCTGGCGGGGCGGCCGACCGGCCTGGGGCGAGTTCTCCGTCGAGATCGGCATGGAGTATGTGGGCGATCCCCCCTGGCTGGACCTCGACAACCTGGCCAAGGCCCTCCTCGACGCCATCAAGGGCCGGGTCTTCCACGACGACGCCCAGGTGGCCCGGCTGCTGGTCGAGCGCCGCGCGGGCGACCGCGAGCGCGTCACGATCCGGGTCGTCCGCCTCGGGGATGGCCCCGACCGCGCAGCCTGAACCGGCGCCCTGAACGCGAAACGGCCGCATCCCGGGGGCGGGGATGCGGCCGCTCGGTCGCCCCGGGGGGCGGAAACTCAGCGGTACTGCTGCAGGCGCGTGGTCCGGAGCCCGGCCATGCCGTGCTTCTCGATGGACTTCTGCCAGGCCTGGAACTCCTCCTGGGTGAGGGAGTACCGCTCGCAGGCCTGCTCGAGGGTGAGCAGTCCGCCGCGGACGGCGGCCACCACCTCGGCCTTGCGGCGGATCACCCAGCGCCCCGTGTCCGGCGGCGGCAGGTCGCGGATCGTCAACTGGGCGCCGGTCGGCCCGATGACGTAGGCCTCTCCCCGGCTGTTGGTCCGCAGCTGCGGCTGTTGTTGCTGCTGATACATGGCTTTACGCCCTTCCCACCATCAGGTCTTGGAACCAGTCTGGCCGGCATCGCATAACGCCCGGTGAAAAATCGTAGTAAATAAAGAGCTAATCACAACTTCCCCCATGTATTAAAGCGACACAGTCAAGATGTCAGTCGATGTTAAACCGCGTTAACTTCAAGACTTATCGCTTAATATTGATCAACTCCTCGAGCATCTGATCGGCCGTGGTGATGATCTTTGAAGAGGCGGAGTAGGCTCTTTGTGTGGTGATCAGTCCGGTGAACTCTGCAGAGAGGTCGACGGTCGAAGCTTCGAGGGCGGAGGACTGGATCTTTCCGGCGCCGCCGAGTTGGGGCTGCTTCACGGAATACTCGCCGGAGTCCGTGGACTGGACGTAGGCGTTGCCCCCGACCGCCTCGAGGCCATCCGGGTTGGCGAAGGTGGCGAGGCCGATCTGGGCGACCAGGCGGATCAGGTTGTTGTCGAAGATGGCGGAGACCCGGCCGTCCTCGGAGACCTCGACGCCCACCACATTGCCCACGGGGGCGCCGTCCGGGTTGATCGAGGCGACGGTGGAGGTCGCGGCGAACTGGGTGAACTTGGTGAGATCGAGGTCCACGTCCGCGGCCTCGATGCCCAGGGCGGTGGCCCACCTCAGGCCCGCGCCGGCCGAGGAGGCGGCGAGGGAGATGTTGGGCGGATTGCCGACCCCGGCGGTCACGCCGAACAGGGTCGATCCGGCCTCGTCGAAGGAGCCGTCGGAGTTGAAGCTCATGATGCCCTGGGCGATCTGGCCGGGCCGGACGGAGCCGGCGACGTCGGAGGCCGGCACCGAGTAGATTTCCGCGTGCCAGGAGTTGGGCGCGGAGGAGTCCTTCAGGAAGGCCATGGCCAGGCGGCGGGTGCCGCCGCCCGAGTCGATGATGTTCATCTGGAAGGAGAAGTCCGGCTTGGTGCCGGTGGTGGGATCGTTGGCGTAGTCGGCCAGGGAGGCCGCCGTGCCGCCGTTGTAGGTGGCGTCGCCCACCGAGCCGGTGATGCCCCGCTTGTCGAGGTTGGCGTTGATCAGCACCTCGGACGTCTGCAGGACCTGGGCCCCGAGGTCCTTGATGTTGATCGAGTTCATCTGGGTGAGGTCGGAGGGGTCGGTGACGATGTTCCCCTGGTCATCCGACGGCCAGCCCTGGAGGTAGTAGCCGGAGTCGTTCACCAGGAAGCCGTCGGCGTCGACGCTGAAGGAACCCGAGCGCGTGAAGTAGCGCGGGTCCTGGGTGGTGAGGTTGGCGCCCTTGTCGGTGACGACGAAGAAGCCGTTCCCGGCGATGGCCAGGTCCGTGGCCGAGGAGGCCGACTGGATCAGGCCCTGGTTGCCGATGAAGTTGCGCGTGACCGCCTCGACGCCGCCGGCCGAGTAACGGCCCTTGACCACCTGGGAGGTGACCACGTTGGCGAAGTTGATCTGGGTCCGCTTGTAGGCGGTGGTGTTGGTGTTGGCGATGTTGTCGGAGATCGCCGCCAGGGACGCCGAGTTGGCGATCAGGCCGGAGACGCCGGCGAGAAGGGCGCTGTTGATGCTCATGGTGTCTGCTTTCCCGGGAGTTTCGCGCTGGAGGGTTGGGGGGCGGCCTAGGCGGGCTGCCGGACGGAGGTGACGGTGGACCAGGGCGCCCTGGTTCCGCCGATGGAGAGGATGGACTGGCCTGCGGCCTGCTCGACGCCGGTCACGACGCCGCGCTGGAAGACCCTGGAGGTGATGGCGGCGCCTGAGGCGTCCGTGGGCGTGATGCGGAGGCTGTATTCGCCCCCGTCAGCCCGCTTCAGGCCCGTGATGTCCGAGCCGTTCCAGGTGAAGGTCTGGTCGCCCGCGGCGACCTTGGTGGGCGCGGAGACGGCCACCGTGCGGCCGTTCGCATCGAGGACCTCGATCTTCACCGCGGCGGCCTCGCGCCCGAGGTTGTAGGACCAGCGGGCCTGGCCGTTCATGAGGGTCGCCTTGTTGCTGTCGGCGGTGACCTCCTTGCCGATCACCGAGACCGCCTGGGCCATCCCCGTGCCGGTGTTGGCCACCAGCTGCTTGAGGAGGTCGTTGGAGTAGAGCTGCTGCTGCACGCCCGTCATCTGGACCAGCTGCTGGGTGAACTGGTTGGAATCGAGGGGCGAGAGCGGATCCTGGTTCTGGATCTGCGTGGTCAGCAGCTTGAGGAAGGTGTCGTAGCTGCTCGCCAGCTGCGCCTTGCCAAGGGCGCCGATGTCCTGTGTCGCAGCGGGCGTCGAGGTCGCGGAAGTGACGGCCATGGGTTCAGATCCTGATGTCGACGCCGGAGCGGGCGGCGGTCCGCCGTCCGTTCAGGGCGTCGGCGATGTCGCCCGGGACCTCGCGCGAGGGCTCGGGGGCGGAAGATTGCTGGGGCGGGGCGCGGCCTTCCCGGCCGTCAGACCAGGCCATGCTGCGGCCCTGGGAACGGTCGCCGGAAACGTCGAAGGACAGGCCGCCAGAGAGGTTGAAGCCGGCGCTCTCGAGGCTCTTCTGGAGCTCGTCCGCACGCTGGCCCAGTTCCCTGGCGGCATGGGCGTGCTCGAAGGTGAAGGCGGCCCGGACGGAGCCGGAGGCGTCGATCTCCAGACGGACGTCGACGCGCCCGAGATCGCCGGGGTTCAGCTCGAGGTCGAACCGGGTGATCCCGTCATCCAGGCGGCGGGCCATCTGCGCGGCCAGGGCGGCGACCGTCTCGGCGCCGGCGCGGGGCGGAAGCGGAGGCGCCTCGACGGCCGGCGGCGCCGCGCCGCGGGCATCGGGCGATGCGTTCACGGCGGGCCCTGCGGGCGTGGTCGCCGGCTCGGCGGGTTCGGCAGGCTCGGCAAGGGCGAACAGGTCGTCGCCCTCCCCGGCGGGACGCGAAGCCGGACCGTCCATGGCCCGGGCCTGCATCGCGACCGGGGTGATGCGGTCCGGCGTCGCAGGAACCTCCGTCGCCACCGCCAAGGCCGGGGCGGCGCCCGGCGCGGCCGCGCCCGTCGCCGCTCCCACACCGCTCACCGGCGACCGACCGGGACACCGCGGGCTGGTACGGCCGGCCACACGC
>JAPOKE010000122.1 GCA_029977805.1 Phenylobacterium parvum
CCGGGGCAAGGGCCCCTGAAGCGTAGCGCTTCGCCATCTCCGAGAGGGGTACAGGCCTGATCCTGGAGGCGTGGCCGGCGGTTCCGAATTCCTCGAACCGCTGGCGGCAGACGGCGCGCATGGCCTCCATGGCGGGCTTGAGGTACTTGCGCGGGTCGAACTCGCCCGGCTGCTCGGCGAAGACCTTGCGGATGGCGCCGGTCATGGCCATCCGGTTGTCGGTGTCGATGTTGATCTTGCGCACGCCGTTCTTGATGCCGCGCTGGATCTCCTCCACCGGCACGCCCCAGGTCTGGGGCATCTCGCCGCCGTACTGGTTGATGATGTCCTGCAGGTCCTGGGGCACGCTCGACGAGCCGTGCATCACCAGGTGGGTGTTGGGCAGGCGGCGGTGGATCTCCTCGATCACGTTCATCGCCAGGACCTCGCCGTCCGGCTTGCGGGTGAACTTGTAGGCGCCGTGGCTCGTGCCCATGGCGATGGCCAGGGCGTCGACCTGGGTGGCCTTCACGAAGGCCACCGCCTGGTCGGGATCGGTCAGGAGCTGGTCGTGGCCGAGCTTGCCCTCGAAGCCGTGCCCGTCTTCCTTCTCGCCCATGCCGGTCTCGAGGCTGCCCAGCACGCCGAGCTCGCCCTCCACCGAGGCGCCGACCCAGTGGGCCATGTCCACGACGTTGCGGGTGACCCGGACATTGTAGTCGTAGTCGGCGGGGGTCTTGCCGTCGGCCATCAGGGAGCCGTCCATCATCACCGAGGTGAAGCCGTACTGGATGGCGGTGGCGCAGGTGGCCTCGTTGTTGCCGTGGTCCTGGTGCATGCAGATCGGGATGTGCGGGTACATCTCCGCCAGGGCGTCGATCAGGTGCTTCAGCACGATGTCGTTGGCGTAGGAGCGGGCGCCGCGGCTGGCCTGGATGATGACGGGGGAATCCGTCGCATCCGCCGCCTCCAGGATGGCCAGGCCCTGCTCCATGTTGTTGATGTTGAAGGCCGGGACGCCGTAGCCGTGCTCGGCGGCGTGGTCGAGGAGCTGTCGCAGGGTGATCCGGGCCATGTTCCGTCTCCGTTAGCTTTGGGTCTGTTTCTCGAGGGCGGCGACGCCGGGCAGGGTCTTGCCTTCCATCCATTCCAGGAAGGCGCCGCCGGCGGTCGAGACGAAGCTGAAGCCGTCGGCGCAGCCCGCGTGGTGCAGGGCCGCGACGGTGTCCCCGCCCCCGGCCACGGCCACCAGCTTCCCGGCGGCGACCAGGTCGGCGGCGGCGCGGGCGGCGTCCACCGTCCCGCGGTCGAAGGGCGGCATCTCGAAGACGCCGAGGGGGCCGTTCCAGATCAGGGTCTTCGAATTGCCCATCGCCCGGCGCAGGCGCTCCACCGTCTTGGGTCCGGCGTCGAGGATGCGCTCCTCGTCGTCCATGGCCCCCAGCTCGCGCACCCGGGCCGGAGCCCCCGGCGCCAGCTTCTCGGCGACGACGATGTCGATGGGCAGGAAGAGCTTGCAGTTGTGCTGGCCGGCGAGGCGGATGATCTCGCGCGCGGTGTCCGCCAGGTCCTTCTCGCAGTAGGAGGCGCCGACCTCATGCCCTGGGCGTAGAGGAAGGTGTTGGCCATGCCGCCGCCGATGGCCAGCTTGTCCAGCCGGGTCACCAGGTTGGAGAGGAGGTCCAGCTTGGTGGAGACCTTGGACCCGCCGACAATGCCCATGACCGGACGCTCGGGCCGGCCGAGGGCGCGGTCGAGGGCGGTCAGCTCCAGGCGCATCTGCTCGCCTGCGCAGGCCGGCAGGACGTGGGCCAGGCCCTCCGTCGAGGCGTGGGCCCGGTGGGCGGCGGAAAAGGCGTCGTTGACGAAGAGGTCGCCGTTCTGCGCCAGGGCGCGGGCGAAGGCCGGGTCGTTGGCCTCCTCCCCCGGGTAGAAGCGGACGTTCTCCAGCAGGACCACGTCGCCGGGCGCCATGGCCGCCACAGCCGCCTCGACGTCCTTGCCGGCGCAGTCGGGCACGAAGGTCACCGGCGCGCCCAGCACGGCGGACAGGGCCGGGGCGATGGGCGCCAGGCTCATCTCCGGGACCCACTTGCCCTTGGGCCGGTCGAAGTGGGCCAGGAGGATCACCTTCGCCCCGCCGGCGCGGAGCTTGTCGATGGTCGGGACGGCCGCCCTCAGGCGGGTGTCGTCGGTGACGGCGCCGTCCGCCATCGGCACGTTGAAGTCCACCCGGACCAGGGCCCGGACGCCGGAAAGGGCGACATCGTCGAGGGTCCGGAAGGCCATGGGCTCAGATCAGGCGGGCCATGGCCGCGGCGGTGTCGGCCATCCGCGTGGAGAAGCCCCACTCGTTGTCGTACCAGGAGAGGATCCGGCCGAGGCCGCCGTCGATCACCTGGGTCTGGGCCAGGGCGACGGTGGACGAGGCGGCCACATGGTTGAAGTCGGTCGAGACCAGGGCCTCGTCGGTCACCGCGAGGACGCCCTTCAGGGGGCCTTCGGCGGCGGCGCGCAGGGCGTCGTTGATTTCCTTGACCGTCAGGGTCCGGCCCGGGGTCCAGACAAGGTCCACAACCGAGACGTTCGGCGTCGGGACGCGGATGGACGAGCCGTCCAGCTTGCCCTGCAGGGCGGGGATGACCAGGCCCAGGGCCTTGGCGGCGCCGGTGGAGGTCGGGATCATGGACATGGCCGCCGCGCGGGCGCGGTAGAGGTCCTTGTGCATGGTGTCCAGGGTCGGCTGGTCGCCCGTGTAGGAGTGGATGGTGGTCATGTAGCCGCGCTCGATGCCGGCCAGCTCCTGCAGGACCTTGGCCACCGGGGCGAGGCAGTTGGTGGTGCAGGAGGCGTTGGACACCACCAGGTCGGCGGCGGTCAGGGTGTCGTGGTTGACCCCGTAGACAATGGTCTTGTCGGCGTTGTCGCAGGGCGCGCTGACCAGGACGCGCTTGGCGCCGGCCGTCAGGTGGGCGCTGGCCTTGTCCTTGGAGGTGAAGATGCCGGTGCACTCGAAGGCGATGTCGACGCCCAGCTCGCGGTGCGGCAGTTCGGCCGGGTCGCGGACGGCGGTGACCTTGATCTTGCCCCGGCCGACGTCGATCGTATCGCCGTCCACCTTCACCTCGCCGGCGAAGCGGCCGTGGACGCTGTCATAGCGGAACAGGTGGGCGTTGGTCTCCACCGGGCCCAGGTCGTTGATCGCGACGACCTCGATGTCGGTCCGGCCATGCTCGACCAGGGAGCGCAGGATGTTGCGGCCGATCCGGCCGAATCCGTTGATGGCGACACGCACAGTCATGAATCGGTCTCCGAACCTTTAACTTCGCTGGTTGGCGGCGGTTTTTTAGGTCCGGGGCGGGGAAGTCAACCCTGACGATCACGGTTTCGGGAGCGACAGGCTCCCACCCGCCGAATCCTGCGGTCAGTCCCCGACGACCCGCACCTTCCCGGCGGCCTCGGCCGCCCGGGCGCGGGCGGTCCCGACGTCGTCGGCGCGGGCCAGGGCGACCCCCATTCGCCGCCGCTCGAAGGCCTCGGGCTTGCCGAAGAGGCGCAGGTCCGCCCCCGGGACGGACAGGGCCTCCGCCACCCCCTCGAAGGCCACGCCGCGGGCCTCCATCCCGCCGTAGATCACGGCGCTGGCCCCCTTTTCGCGCAGGCCGGCATCCACCGGCAGGCCCAGGATGGCCCGGGCGTGCAGGGCGAACTCGCTCTGGACCTGGGTGGCCAGGGTCACCAGGCCCGTGTCGTGCGGCCGCGGGCTGACCTCGGAGAACCAGACCTCGTCGCCCTTTACGAAAAGCTCCACGCCAAAGACCCCCAGGCCCCCGAGGTCGCCGGTCACCGCCCCGGCGATCTCCCGCGCCCGGGCCAGGGCGGCCTCGGACATGGGCTGGGGCTGCCAACTCTCCACATAGTCGCCCTTGACCTGGCGGTGGCCGATGGGGGCGCAGAAGTCCGTGCGCACCGCCCCGTCGGCGCCGAGGCTGCGGACGGTGAGCTGGGTGATCTCGAAGTCGAAGTCGACCCGGCCCTCGACGATGACCCGGGGCTGCTCGACCCGGCCGCCTTCCAGGGCGTAGCGCCAGGCGGCGGCGATCCCCTCGGGCCCCTCGACGAAGGACTGGCCCTTGCCGGAGGAGCTCATCACCGGCTTCACGAAGCAGGGAAAGCCCGTGACCTTCGCCGCGGCCTCCGCCAGCTCGGCCTCGGAGGAGGCGAAGGCGTAGGAGGATGTGGGCAGGCCGAGGGTCTCGGCGGCGAGGCGGCGGATGCCCTCGCGGTTCATGGTCAGCTTGGCGGCGCGGGCCGTCGGGATGACGGTCGCCAGCCCCTCGGCCTCGATGCGCACCAGCTCGTCGGTGGCGATGGCCTCGATCTCGGGGACGATCAGGTCCGGGCGCTCGGCCTCCACCAGGGCGCGGAGGGCGGCCGCATCCGTCATGGCCAGGACGTGGCTGCGGTGGGCGACCTGCATGGCCGGGGCGTCGGCGTAGCGGTCGGCGGCGATGACCTCGCAGCCCAGGCGCTGGAGCTCGATCACCACCTCCTTGCCCAGTTAGCCCGAGCCCAGCAGCAGGACGCGGACGGCGGAGGGGGTCAGGGGGGTCCCGAGCCGGCGGGCGGCGGCCATGGCTCAGCCCAGCTTCTGGCGGACGGCGTCGGCCACCGCCTGGGGCGTGATGGCGAAGGCCTCGTAGAGCTTCTCGGCCGGGGCGGAGGCGCCGAAGCCCTTCATGCCCACGAAGACGCCGTCGGCGCCGATGAAGCGGTCCCAGCCCATGCGCACGCCGGCCTCGACCGCGGCCTTCACTTCGGTCTCGCCGATGACCGCGGCCTTGTAGCGGTCGGTCTGGGCCTCGAAGAGCTCCCAGCAGGGGGTGGAGACCACCCGGGTCCCGATGCCGTCGGCCTCGAGCAGGTCGCGGGCGGCGAGGGCCACGGCGACCTCGGTGCCGGAGGCGAACAGGGTGACCCGGGCCGGAGAGCCGGCGGCGGCCAGCTGGTAGGCGCCGTGGGCCGACAGGTTCTCGCCGGAGGCGGCGGTGCGCACGGCGGCGGTCTTCTGGCGGGACAGGGCCATGACCGAGGGGGTCGCGCGGGCCGAGACGGCCAGCTTCCAGCACTCGGCGGTCTCCACGGCGTCGGCCGGGCGGAAGACCAGGAGGTTGGGCATGGCCCGCAGGGAGGCGACGTGCTCCACCGGCTGGTGGGTCGGCCCGTCCTCGCCGAGGCCAATGCTGTCGTGC
>JAPOKE010000123.1 GCA_029977805.1 Phenylobacterium parvum
CCCGGTTCGGCGAGTTCGGCCTGCGCCTCCACGCCATGTCGCGGGGCGAGGACGCCCGCGGCGTGAACCCGGGCCAGGTGCGCAAGTCAATCAGCGCCGAGACGACCTTCGAGGCGGACCTGAGCGATCCCGAGGACCTCGACGCCCACCTCGTCCGCCTCGCCGACCGGGTGGCGCGGCAGGCGCGGGCCGCCGACCAGGCCGGCCGGGTCGCGACCCTGAAGCTCAAGGACCCCGCCTTCCGGATCCTGACCCGCCGGCGGACCCTCGAGGCGCCGACCCAGACGGCGCGCACCCTGGTCGCCGCGGCGCGGGGCCTGCTGGCCTCGGAGCTCCAGGCCGGGGGCCGCAGGGCCTTCCGGCTGATCGGGGTGGGCCTTTCGGACCTGTCCGACGCCGGGACGGCCGGCGGAGACCTCTTCGCGGCCGAGGACCCGCGGAGCCTGGCCGCCGAGCGCGCCGCCGACGCCATCCGGGCGCGATTCGGCCCGGGAATCCTGGGCTCCGGGCGCGAGCTGTCCCGTCGGGGGCGACCCGGGCGGGAGTGAAGCCTTCCACCGCCCGGATCGAGGCAGGTGTGGAAAACCCGGGCGCCGGACCCCGCAGGAGGCCGCCCCGGACGCCAAGCCTCTTTCATTCCTGAGGGGTTGGCATATCTAATCGGACTCTGAGGGGCGCCGTCTGGCGGCGCCCGTGGAGACGTGGCGGATGGCCGAGCGCAAGCAGGGGGATCAGGGGACGGGCGATCGCTCTGCGGTGATCACCCAGACCAAGACCAGGACCCAGCGGCCCTCGATGTACCGGGTGCTGATCCTGAACGACGACTACACGCCGATGGAGTTCGTGGTCTACGTCCTGGAGCAGTACTTCCACAAGTCGCGGGAGGAGGCGACGCGGATCATGCTGCATGTCCACCAGACGGGCGTCGGCGTCTGCGGCGTCTACACCTACGAAGTCGCGGAAACCAAGGTGGCCCAGGTCATCGACACCGCCCGCCGCCACCAGCACCCCCTCCAGTGCACCATGGAAAAGGACTAGCGACCGTGCCGTCATTCTCGCGCCAGCTCGAAGAGTCCCTGCACAGGGCCGTCGCCCTCGCCAACCAGCGGAAGCACGAATACGCGACCCTGGAGCACCTGCTCCTGTCCCTCACCGAGGACGAGGACTCCGTCGGGGTGATGAAGGCCTGCGACGTCGACCTCGACGTCCTCAAGACCACCCTCACCAACTATGTCGACAACGAGCTCAAGTCCCTCGTGGTCGATGACGGCGAGGACGCCAAGCCGACGCCCAGCTTCCAGCGGGTGATCCAGCGCGCGGTGATCCACGTCCAGTCCTCCGGCCGCGAGGAGGTGACCGGCGCCAACGTGCTGGTTGCCATCTTCTCCGAGCGCGAGAGTCACGCCGCCTACTTCCTGCAGGAGCAGGAAATGACCCGGTACGACGCGGTGAACTACATCGCCCACGGGATCGCCAAGAAGGCTGGCGCCAGCGAGGCCAAGCCGGTCAAGGGCTCGGAGGACGAGGAGAAGTCGGCGGTGAAGACCGGCGGCGAGGCCCTCGACGCCTACTGCGTGAACCTCAACGAGAAGGCCAAGCAGGGCAAGGTCGACCCCCTGATCGGCCGCTCCGCCGAGGTCGAGCGCTGCATCCAGATCCTCTGCCGCCGGACCAAGAACAACCCGCTGCTGGTGGGCGACCCGGGCGTCGGCAAGACCGCCATCGCCGAGGGCCTGGCCCGCAAGATCATCAACAAGCAGGTGCCGGAGGTCCTGGCCGGCTCGACCATCTTCTCCCTCGACATGGGCGCCCTGCTCGCGGGCACCCGCTATCGCGGCGACTTCGAGGAGCGGGTCAAGCAGGTGGTCAAGGAACTGGAGAACCACCCCGACGCCATCCTGTTCATCGACGAGATCCACACGGTCATCGGCGCCGGCGCCACCTCGGGCGGGGCGATGGACGCCTCGAACCTCCTGAAGCCGGCCCTGGCCTCGGGCTCCCTGCGCTGCATGGGCTCGACGACCTACAAGGAGTTCCGCCAGCACTTCGAGAAGGACCGGGCCCTGGTCCGCCGCTTCCAGAAGATCGACGTGAACGAGCCGACCATCGAGGACTCGATCAAGATCCTGAAGGGGCTGAAGACCTACTACGAGGAGTTCCACAAGCTCCGCTACACCAACGACGCCCTCAAGGCGGCGGTGGAGCTTTCGGCCCGCTACATCTCCGACCGCAAGCTGCCGGACAAGGCCATCGACATCATCGACGAGGCCGGCGCCAGCCAGATGCTGCTGCCCGAGAGCCGCCGCAAGAAGGTGATCGGCCTCAAGGAGGTCGAGTCCGTCGTCGCCAAGATCGCCCGCATCCCGCCCAAGTCGGTCTCCAAGTCCGACACCGAGGCCCTGCTCCAGCTGGAGTCGGACCTGAAGCGTGCGGTCTACGGCCAGGACGACGCCATCGAGCAGCTGTCAGCGGCCATGAAGATGGCGCGGGCGGGCCTTCGCGACCCGAACAAGCCCATCGGCTGCTACCTCTTCTCGGGCCCCACCGGCACCGGCAAGACCGAGACCGCCCGCCAGTTGTCCTCGACCCTCGGGATCGAGCTCCTGCGCTTTGACATGAGCGAGTACATGGAGCGCCACACGGTCAGCCGCCTGATCGGCGCGCCTCCCGGCTATGTGGGCTTCGACCAGGGCGGCCTGCTGACCGACGCGGTCGACCAGCACCCGCACTGCGTGGTCCTGCTGGACGAGATCGAGAAGGCCCATCCGGACGTCTTCAACATCCTGCTCCAGGTCATGGACCACGGCGTCCTGACCGACGCCAACGGCAAGAAGGTCGACTTCCGCAACGTGGTCCTGATCATGACCACCAACGCCGGCGCCTCCGACGCCCAGCGCAACGCCATCGGCTTCGGCCGCGGCAAGCAGGAGGACGAGGTGGACGAGGCGCTGAAGCGGCTCTTCACGCCGGAGTTCCGCAACCGCCTGGACGCCATCGTCCAGTTCCGCCCGCTCACCCCGGAGATCATCCGCCAGGTGGTGATCAAGTTCGTGATGCAGCTGGAGGGCCAGCTGGCCGACCGGAACGTGACGATCGAGACCACCGACGAGGCGGCGGACTGGCTGGCCAAGAACGGCTTCGACGAGCTCTACGGCGCCCGCCCCCTTGGCCGGGTCATCCAGGAGCACATCAAGAAGCCCCTGGCCGACGAGATCCTGTTCGGGCGGCTCACCCGCGGCGGGCACGTCAAGGTGGTGCTGCGCGACGGCAAGCTGGCCTTCGACATCGAGGGCGAGAAGCGCGAGCCGGGCGCCCCGGTCATCGAGACGCCGCGCAAGGGCCGTTCCCCGGCGCCGGAACTGGCGGACTGACCAGGCGGGTTGCGGGCGCGAAGGGCCTGCAGCTCCCGGCCTGGCTTCCCCCGGAGATCTCAAACCGGTCCGGTTGGGATCCATCATTCCTCCCCATCAGGGGGAGGTGGCGCGCCAGCGCGACGGAGGTCTCCCGAGACGCCGTTGACCCCCTCACCGACCTTCGGTCGGAGCTCCCCCTTGGGGGAGCAATTTCCGCCCGGTTTCCGCCCTAAAGTGAGCAGGTCAGCTGATCTTCGACGCGATCAGGCGGGCGAGCTCGGCGAGTTCGTCGGGGTCGGCCATGCCGCCGCCGGCGTGGCGGCCGAGGGCGACGCCGTCCCACCGCGGGATGACGTGGAAGTGCAGGTGGTAGACGGTCTGCCCGGCCGGCGCGCCATTGAACTGGGTGACCACCAGGCCGTCCGGAGAAAGCGCCGCGCGCACCGCCCTTGCGACACGCTGCACCGCAAGGATCAGGGGGGCGAGACGGGCCGGATCCTCCTCGAGGAGGTTGCGGGCGTCGGAATGCTTGGGAATGACCAGGGTGTGCCCGCGGCTCTGCGGGAAGACATCCATGAAGGCGAAGGCGTGCTCGTCCTCGAACACGCGGGCGCAGGGCGCCTCGCCCCGGAGGATCTTCGCGAAGATGTTGCCCGGATCGTAGGCCCCGTCGAGGCTCATGGCGGTCTCCCTGTCTTGCGGCCGCTGGATAGCACGCCCGGCCTCAGGCGTCTCCCGACTGGCGGAAGGGGGAATAGGCCTCGGACAGCCACTCCATCTCCTCCTCGACGGCCTGCATCTCGCGCCGGAGGTAATCCTCGACCGGCCCGCGGAGGGCGGGGTCGGCGATGAAGTGGGCGGAGTGGACCGGGGCGGGAAGGTAGCCTCGAGCGATCTTGTGCTGGCCCTGGGCGCCCGCCTCGACCCGGGCGAGCCCCCGGCCGATGGCCCACTCGATGGCCTGGTAGTAGCAGAGCTCGAAGTGCAGGAAGGGCACGTCCTCGATGCAGCCCCAGTTGCGCCCGAAGAGGCAGTCGCCGCCGATGAGGTTGAGCGCGCCGGCGATCCAGCGCCCGTTCCGCCGGGCCATGACCAGCAGGACCTGGTCAGCCATGCGCTCGCCCAGCAGGGAGAAGAACAGCCGGTTGAGGTAGGGGCGGCCCCACTTGCGCGAGCCGGTGTCGACATAGAACCGGTAGAAGGCGTCCCAGTGCTCCTCGGTCAGGTCCGCGCCCGTCAGGCAGTGGATTTCGAGGCCCTGGATGGCGTCGCGCCGCTCCCTCCGGATAGTCTTGCGCCGGCCCGAGGACAGGTCGGCGAGGAAGTCGTCGAAGGTCGCATAGCCCCGGTTGACCCAGTGGTACTGCTGGCCCTCGCGCAGGGCCATGCCGGCGCCGCCCAGCCAGGTCCATTCCTCCCGGGTGGGGAAGTTCACGTGCACCCCCGAGGCGCCGTAGCGCTCGCAGACGGTCAGGGCGCCGCCGAGCAGGGCCCGCCGGCCCTCGTCGGGGTCGACGTCCGGACGGACCAGGAGACGCGGGCCAGTGGCCGGCGTGAAGGGTGCGGCGCTCAGGAGCTTGGGATAGTAGCGCCCCCCGGCGCGCTCGTAGGCGTCGGCCCAGGCATGGTCGAAGATGTACTCGCCCTGGCTGTGCCCCTTCAGGTAGAGGGGCATGACGGCCGCGACACGGCCCGCCTCGTCCTCGACGGCCAGGTGCTGGAGTACCCCGTAGCATTTGAGCTCGTGCCGGTTTTTGATGTTCAGCGCCGCGAAGACGTGCGCGTCGGTGACAAAGGAGCGCTCCGCGATGACGACGCCGGGCGGCGGGACCTTGCGCAGCGCGTCGCGGAC
>JAPOKE010000124.1 GCA_029977805.1 Phenylobacterium parvum
CCCGGCATGAATGCCCCGGTCAAGGCCCTGGCGGAGGGCCAGGTCGTCGCGTGGAGCACGCTTGTCGAGGCCCTTGAGCCCGACGGCGCCGCCTGGAGGCTGCGGACGGCGGAGGGCCTCTCCGACCCGTTCGACGCCGTCATCCTGGCCCTGCCGGCAGAGCAGGCCGCCGCCCTGCTCGCCCCTCATGACGCGGCGCTGGCGGCGCGCGCTGCGGCTTCCTCCACCGCGCCCTGCTGGACGGTCATGGCCGCCTTCGAAGCGCGGCTGGACCTGGAAGGCGACATCGTGCGGGAAGAGGGTCTCCTCGGCTGGGCCGCACGCAATGCGTCCAAACCGGGACGCCAGGGCCCTGAGGCATGGGTCGTGCAGGCGACGCCGGACTGGTCGCGCGAACATCTGGAAGCCCCGGCGGAGACCGTGATCGAGACCCTGCTGGGCGCCCTCGCCCGCCATGTGGGCGCGCCGCTTCCAGCCCCGCTGAGCGTCCAGGCCCACCGCTGGCGCTATGCCCGTTCCTCGGCGGGCGAGGACCTGGCCCTCTGGTCGCCGGAACGGCGCCTGGGCTGCTGCGGCGACTGGCTGTCCGGACCGAGGGTCGAGTGCGCCTGGGACTCCGGCGAAGCCCTGGCCGCAGCGATGATCGGCAGCCAAGGCGCCTGACAGGCCCGCCTACCTTGGGTTAGGCTCCAGACCAGCGCCGCCGGAAACCCGTAAGAGCGGCCGGAGGAAGCCCATGAACGCCCCCGCCCTGACCAAGCACGTCCCCATCCAGGAAAGCCGGCGGACCCGTTACGGCGCCTTCGAGGTCACGCCGATCTCACCGCACATCGGCGCGGAGATCCATGGGGTGGACCTGTCCGCCCCCCTCTCTCCCGAACTGATGGCGGACATCCGCGCCGCCTGGGCGGACTGGCTGGTCCTCGTCTTCCGCGACCAGAAGCTGGACCGCGAGGCGCACAAGACCTTCGCCCGCCAGTTCGGTCGCCTGCATGTCCACCCCATGCATCATGGCCGGCCTGACCAGGACCCTGAAATCCTGGCGATCAAGACCACCGCACAGTCCGCCTACACGGCGGGAGAGGGCTGGCACACGGACGTCAGCTGCGACCCCGTCCCGCCCCTCGGCTCCCTGCTCTACATCACCCAGACACCGGAATGCGGCGGCGGGGACACCCTGTTCGCCAACATGTACATGGCCTTCGAGATGCTCTCCCCGGCCATGCAGGCCTTCGTAGAAGGGCTCTGGGCCGTCCATGACGGCGCCCTGCCCTACATTGGCAGCTACAAGTCGACCCCGCCTGAGGGCGGCTATCCGCGCACCCTGCACCCCGTCGTCACCCGCCATCCCGAGACGGGACGGAAGGTCCTGAACGTGAACTCGGGCTTCACCACCCACATCGAGGGCCTTCACCGCTGGGAGAGCCGGGCCCTGCTGGACATGTGCTTCGGCCTTCTCCAGCGCGAGCCCAAGCTGCACTGCCGGGTCCGGTGGGAGCCCAACACCCTGACCCTTTGGGACAACCGCTGCACCCAGCACCAGGCGGTCTGGGACTACTATCCCTTCTCGCGCTACGGCGAGCGGGTCTCGGTGCTGGGCGACGCCGCGCCGGGTCCGGCCGTTCCGGCGCCCTAGGCGCCCGCCGCCAGCCGGGCGCGGATGTCCGAATAGGCCGCGTCGATCAGGGCCTCCAGGGCCGCCTCGGGCGCCGGCTGGCCCCATCGCAGCTTGACATGGCGCATGCGCTTGCCGGTCCCCTCAAGGACCCCGGCGGGATCCGGCAGGTCCGCGCCGTGGAAGAAGCCGACGGCGGCGTGGGCGCGGTAGGCGGCGACATAGGCGAAGGCGGCGTCCTGCACGCAGGCCGTGGGCTGGTGGTCGTGCATCAGCTCGAGGACGTCCGGCCCGCAGGCCCGGATCCGGTCGAACCAGTGAAGGGCGAGGCGGCGGATGCCGTCATCACCAGCCTCGAACCAGCCGGCGACCGCAGGGTCGTCGCGACGGGCGTTGTCCAGTCGGAAAAGTGGGTCCACGCCTGCGCCCCCTTCACTAGGCGCCCGGGCGGGCGGTCATGGCGAACCGGTCCGGTCCATTCGTTCCGAGGCGAGGCGTCTGCATGGGGTCTCCGGTCTTGGGGACGGGCGGTCGGACGGGGCGACCACGGGGGATCAGACCTCGGCCAGGAAGCTCCGGACCGCGAGAAGGAACTCGTTGAACCGCTCGCGGCGGACGTTGTGGCCCGCCCCGGCGATGCGGAGGGCCCGGAGACCCGGATTGAGGTTCCGCGCCTCACGCGCCTCAGCCGCCCCGACCATGCTTCCCCGCTCGGCGTCGCCATGGATCAGGAGGGTCGGCGCCTTGATGCGGCGGATGTCTTCCTGCCAGGGCGTCGGCAGGATCGGCAGGGCGTTTCGGTCCACCTGACGCTTGGATTCGATCCAGGCCGGGAACTCCACAGCCTCCCAGGTCGGCGACTGCCGCCGCAGGAGGGCGAGGAGCTCGGCGTCGGTCATCTCCCTCAGCTGCTTGACCTGTTCCCGGAACCTGGCGAGCCGCTTGGCCGCGGCTTCACTGTCCATCGGCGGCACGAAGGGCGGGTCCTCGAGGATGACGGCGCGGAACAGGCCGGGATGGGCGGCGGCGCAGGCGGCGGTCGCCCGGGCGCCCATCGAGTGTCCAAACCCGATCACGCCGGTGAGCCCAAGGCCCTTGATGGCCTCCGCCAGGTCCTCGCCGGGGGTGTCCGGCCCGATCCCCGCCTCGCCGGGGGGGGTGCTTTCGCCATGCCCCCGGGCGTCCAGCATGATCAGGTCGAAATCCGGGGACAGGGCCTCGGCGAGGCGGCTCCAGCAAAGGCCGTTGTCGGTCAGGCCGTGTGACAGGACGATGGGCGGGCCTCCGCCTCCGGTGCGGTGGTAGGCCAGTCTTCCACCGGTCACCGGGACCTCGCCCGAAGGCCAGTCCAGTCGATTGGTCACCATGCATACGCCTCAGGAGCCGCCCCGCACGCGGGGAACAGTTCATCCAGACGTTGCAGGACAGAATCGTCAAGCCGGAGCCCGGCCGCGCCGAGCAGGGAGGAGAGCTGGTCACGCCGCCGCGGTCCCGCGATGACGGAGGTCACCCCGGGCTGATTGAGCAGCCAGGCCGTCGCCAGGAAGCCGGGGGCGACGCCCAGTTCCCGGCACAGGGCCTCGAAGGCCTCGAGCCGCCCGGCGTGGGCGCGGGCCCCCTCCCCATCCTGGGCGGATGCCCGCCGGCCTGACGCATCCTCCGACCGCCCCGCGAGGAGGCCCCCCGCGAGGGGGCTCCAGACGATCATGCCTACGCCGTAGGCCTGGCAGGCCGGGAGGACCTCAAGCTCGGCCCGTCTCTCAAGCAGGCTGTAGAGGCCCTGCTCCGAAACCAGACCCAGCCGGCCGGAATGTGCGGCGCGCTCGTTGAACCGGGCGATGGCCCAGCCGGGGAAGTTGCTGGACCCGACATAGGTGATCTTCCCCTGGGAGATCAGCCGGTCCATGGCCTGCCAGATCTCCTCGGGCGGCGCGGTCCGGTCGATGTGGTGCATCTGGTAGAGGTCGATGTGATCGACACCGAGGCGCCGGAGGCTGGCCTCGCAGGCTGCCTGGATGTGCCGTGCGGAGAGGCCCCGGTCGTTGATGTCGTCGGACATCGGCTCATGGACCTTGGTGGCGAGGATGATCCGCCGGCGCCGGGCCGGATCCTCGGCGAGCCATTCGCCCAGGAGACGCTCCGTGGCGCCGACGCCGAGGCGGCCGCCATACTGGTCCGCCGTATCGACGAAGTTGATCCCCGCCTCGAGGGCGTCGCCGAGGATGGCGAAGCTCTCCTCGCGGGAGGTCATCGGACCGAAATTCATGGTGCCCAGGCAGATCTCGCTGACCTGCAGGGCGGTGCGCCCCAGGCGGCGGTACTTCACGGAGCCCTCAGGGTCGGGCCGGTGACCAGGGTCTCGCTGGAGTCCAGTACGCAGTGACGCACGCGCTTCTGGGCGACCTCGGACAGGGTCCTGTAGTCGGCGTAGCTGATCCCCGGCACGATGGGCTCGCGGAACCAGGGCGCGTAGAACTCAAGGTTCGGGATGGCGCGCATGGCGTCGGAAAGGTTCGGCGTGCCCCCATGCCAGGCCCGGACGTCGCGCAGCATGACGGCGCCGGCGGGCGCGGGGCAGACGGTGCTCAGGCGCATCCATTCCGGCTCCTCCTCCAGGGTGGGAATGGGATGGCGGGAGTTCTGGGTGCCCGGGATCTGGCGGGTGGGACCGTTCAGACGGGTCACCTCCTGGGGCAGGAAGTTCGCGCAGACATAGGGACAGGGAAGGTCCCGGAGGGTCAGCTGGCCGCGCGGGTCATGGAAGGCGCTGAACGGGGTCGAGGCGCTGTCCTTCCAGTCCCGGATGTCCGAGTGAAGGGGCTGGTAGCCCGTCGCTCCGGGCATGCAGAAGTCGCCGCTGGCGGCGCGCAGGACAAAGTCCGGCGACTGGAAGATCTCGGTCACGACCTCGTTCACGATGGCGTTGTCGAGCAACATCCGCCACTCGGGCCGGTGCAGCTGGCTCCGGGTCAGGCTGGAGCCCCCGAAGGAATAGCGATAGGCGCCCCGGTTGCCGCGGCGGTTCGCGTCGAGGGCCAGGATCTCCTCGGCCACCTCCTGGCATCCCCTGGCGAGGAACTCGACCTGGGCGCTGTCCAGCACGTCCGCGATGACGACAAACCCGTCCCGCCGGAAGAGCTCGGCCGCGTGGGCGCGATCGCGGGGCGACAGGATCTCGAGGCCGCGGATGCCATTGTTGGCCTCGAGATAGGCCCGCTGGGCCGCGAGCTCTTCAGCACCCGAAGAAATGGCGTTCATGGGATTCCCTCGCCCCTGGACCGGCTTTCCCGCCTGTTCCCGTCGGAACTGTATCGCAACCCCCGTGGCGACGGACAAGCCGGATCCCGGAAGGGATCGCCCGCCTTCATCCTTTCGTGGAAGCCCCGGACCCTGGGTCCGGCGCCGCCCTCGCGGGGGTCATAGACCGCATCCTCTCCGAAGAAGCGCAGGGTCAGGGTCCGGCGCCGCGTCCCCGGGTGGGTCGGCGCCCCGCCATGCAGGACCTTCGGGTGGAACAGGACCACGTCTCCTGGGGCGACTGCAAAGCTGACGATCTCCCAGTCGGCCCGGGTCG
>JAPOKE010000125.1 GCA_029977805.1 Phenylobacterium parvum
CGCGCCAGGTCCGCAGGGTCAGGCGAATAGGCCTCCGGGCAGGCGATGTTCAGGCGGTATCCCAAGATGGGCGCGGCGTGGATGAAGCTGGCGCAGACATTGTTGCCGTCGCCCACCCAGGCCAGGGTCTTCCCGGCAACAGGCCCGCGATGGGCCTCGAAGGTCATCAGGTCCGCCAGGATCTGGCAGGGATGGCCGGTGTCGGACAGGCCGTTGATCACCGGGACCGTGCAGTTTGCGGCCAGGTCCTCGAGGTCCGAGTGCCGGTTCGACCTCAGCATCACGGCGTCCACCATGCGCGACAGGACCCGCGCCGTGTCGGCGATGGTCTCGCCCCGCCCGAGCTGCATGTCGGCGGCGGTGGAGATGATCACGTCGCCGCCCAGCTGGCGCATGGCGGCGTCGAAGGAGAACCGGGTCCGGGTCGAGTTCTTCTCGAAGATCATGGCCAGGGTGCGCTCGCGCGCCGGGGCGTCGGCGTCGACCCGCCCCTGGGGCCATCCGGCGCGGGCGGCCTTGCGGGCCGCGGCATCGTCGAGGATCCGTCGCAGGACGGCGGGCTCCACGGACCAAAGGTCCAGGAAATGGCGGACGGGCGGGGGCTGCGCCTCGGGGGAGGTCATGGATCCGGCCCGGGTCAGGCGGCGCGCGCGCGGGCGCAGGCCCGCTCGAGCTTTTCCACCGCCTCGCGCACGTCCTCGACCGTCAGGACGAGGGGCGGCAGGAGGCGCACGCAGTTGTCGCCGCCGCCGGCGATCAGCAGCTTCTCGTCCCGGGCGTGCTGCATGAACTCCCGGTTGGGCGTCTTCAGCTTCAGGCCGATCAGCAGGCCCCGGCCGCGGATTTCCTCGATGACGTCCGGGTTGCGCGCCTGCAGGCCCTCGAGCTGCTGGGTGAAATAGCCGGAGACCTCGGTCACGTGGTCCAGCAGGGCCGGGGAGCTCAGCTCCTCGACGGCGGCCAGGCCCACCGCCATGGCGAGGGGATTGCCGCCATAGGTGGAGCCGTGGGAGCCGGGGGTCATCCCTGCGGCGGCCCGCGCGGTGGCCAGGCAGGCGCCGACCGGGAAGCCCCCGCCCAGGGCCTTGGCCACGGCCATGATGTCGGGCTGGACGCCCGCCCACTCGTGGGCGAACAGCTTGCCGGTGCGGGAAAAGCCGCACTGGACCTCGTCGAGGATCAGCAGCACGCCATGCTGGTCGCAGAGGGCGCGAAGTTCGCGCAGGCAGGAATCCGGGACCGCCCGGGCCCCGCCCTCGCCCTGGACGGGCTCGAGGATCACCGCCGCCGTGGTGGGCGAGGCGATCGCCGCCTTCAGGGCCTCGTGGTCGCCGAACTTCAGCTGCAGGAAGCCGGGCATGCGGGGGCCGAAGCCCTCCAGGTAGCTGGCGTTCCCCGAGGCGTTCACCGCCGCCAGGGTGCGTCCGTGGAAGGAGCCGTCGAAGCCGATGATGTCGATCCGCTCCTCCTGGCCCCGGGCCCAGTGGAACTTGCGCGCCGCCTTGATGGCGCACTCGATCGCCTCGGTCCCGGAGTTGGTGAAGAAGACGACGTCGGCGAAGGTCTTTGCCGTCAGGGCCTCGGCCAGCTTCACCTGCTCGGGAATGGTGAAGATGTTGGACACGTGCCAGAGCTTGTCGGCCTGGGCCTTGAGGGCCGCGACCAGCCTGGGATGCGAATGCCCGAGGGCGTTCACCGCAATGCCCGCAAGGGCGTCCAGGTAGGCCTCGCCCTCCGCCGTGTAGAGACGCACGCCCTCGCCTCGCTCGAACGCCAGGGGCGTGCGGCTGTACACGCCCATCAGATGGTCGGCGGGAACGGTCAGGCCCTCGGGCTGCGTCTTCTGGGTCACGGTCGGGAACCCTCCAAAACGTAAGGTCCCCGCCGCGGGGCGACGGGGACTGGAAGGCTGCGACTTCTCCGCCCGATGGGCCGGAATGTCAATGTTTGCGGGCTCAGCTCTTGATCTTGTAGCCGGTGTCGAACATCCACAGGCAGATGCTCGTCAGGGCCACGACCAGGCCCGCCGTCATCACCGCCCCGGCCAGGACAGAGCCCTCGGCATAGCCCAGGAAGCCGTACCGGAACCCGTCGATCAGGTAGAAGAACGGGTTGTAGTGGCTCAGGGTCCGGAAGGGCTCGGGCAGGCGCTCGACCAGGTAGAAGGTGCCCGACAGGAAGGTCATGGGCATGATGATGAAGTTGGTCACCACGGCCATGTTGTCGAACTTCTCGCTCCAGAGCCCGCCCATGATGCCCAGGAGGCCGAGGATCAGCGCCGCGCCGAGGCCGAAGTAGAGGATGGCCCAGGGGTGGCTGACCGGCAGGTGCGAGAAGGGCGCGATCACCGCCGCCGTCACCGCCCCCACCATCACCCCCCGGGTCGCGGCGCCGAGCCCGAAGGCGGCGACATGCTCCACGGGGCTCAGCGGCGGGGTCAGGAAGTCGCCGATCAGGCCGTTCATCTTCGCCTGGAGGAGGGAGGACGAGGAATTGGCGAAGGCGTTGTTCAGGACCGACATCATGATCAGGCCCGGCGCGACGAAGGCGCCGTAGTCATAGCCGTGCACCGGCGGGCGGGCGCCGTGGGCGGCGACCACGAAGACCATCATGTAGAGCAGGGACGTGACCACCGGAGCGGCCAGGGTCTGCATCCCCACCTTCCAGAAGCGCATCACCTCGCGCCGGTAGAGGGTCCGGAATCCGGCCCAGTTGACGCCGCGGTAGGCCCTCGGCTCCGGGGGAGCCGGCGGGTCGGAGGAAAGGACTGCATCGCTCATGGCCATGGTTTGCGCCCGCCGGCGGCGCGAGGCAAGCGGTCTCGTCAGGCCTTGCGCCGTCGGTAGGCCGGGCTAGCCTGCCGTCTGAAAACCGGAGGTCCCGCCATGTCCCGCCTGCCCCTGATCGAGCCCGAGGCCCTTCCGGCCTACATGAAGGCCATCCACGACGCGACGCCCGAGGAGAACTGGCTCGGCCGCCACTTCGCCCGCGCCTTCGCCCCGGCCGGGGACCTCGTCCAGGCCTACCAGGCCTTCTACCATCCCTGGCACACCGGCGGGGCCGGCGTCCTGCCGCCCCGGCTGAAGGAGCTGATCCGGCTCCGGATCGCCACCCTCAACGGCTGCGTCCTCTGCAAGACCGTGCGCATGGCGCCCGAGGTGGTCAGCGAGGAGGAGGCCGCCTCCGGCGTCGACAGGGTCGACGAGTCCGGCTTCACCGCCCGCGAGCGCGCCGCCATCCACTTCGCCGAGAAGATGGCCGTGGACCACCACAACATCTCCGACGACGACGTCGCCAACATGCGCCGGCTGTTCACCGACGAGGAGTTCCTCGAGCTGTCCATGATGGCCGGGCAGTACATCGGCTTCGGACGGGTCCTGGCCCTGCTCCAGCTCGAGGTTGCGGCCTGCCCCATCTGACCGGGCCGCTCCACATCTAGTTCCTGTGGATGGACGCCATGGCGCCGATTGTGGTCTCCTGAGCTTCCGTTACGATATGTTGTGGCCGGGGTTGGTTGGGCGTAAGCTCTGGCACAACATATTGATCCCGGCGGCGCAGGGCGCTCAAGCCGGGCCAGGATGGTGGAGCGAACCAATGGGTTGGACCGACGAGCGGGTCGAGCTGCTCAAGAAACTTTGGCAGGACGGCCTGTCCGCCAGCCAGATCGCCAAGCAACTCGGCGGCGTGACCCGCAATGCGGTGATCGGCAAGGTGCACCGGCTGGGCCTTTCCGGCCGCGCAGCCCCCTCGAAGCCGGCGCGTCCGGTTTTCAAGGCGCCCCGCCCGGCCCGCCAGGCGGCGGCCCCCGCGGCCCCGCGCCGGATCGCCCCGCCGCCCCTCGCGGCCGCGGCCCCGCCGCCCCAGCCGCCCGTCCGCTATGTCGAGGAGGCGCCCGGCGCCGCCACCGTGCTGACCCTCGGGGCGCACATGTGCAAGTGGCCGATCGGCGATCCCTCCAGCGATGACTTCACCTTCTGCGGCCGCCGGGCCAGCGAGGGGCCCTACTGCGTCGAGCACGCCCGGGTCGCCTACCAGCCCGCCCAGGCCAAGAAGCGGTCGGGCGCCAACGAACTGGCCCGCAGCCTTCGGCGCTACATCTAGGTCCGGCATCCGTTGGGGATGGGGGGCGCGTCGCAGCCGGGGGCCGGCCTTTGGGCTTGCCTTGCGGCCCCGTGGCGCGTCCCTTTCCGTCCATGAGCGACCTCGATCCCGTTCCGGCGACCGACGATTCGGACAACGCCCGCGCCTACTCGGTCTCCGAGCTGGCCTTCGCCCTGAAGCGCACCCTCGAGGACCGCTACGGCTTCGTCCGGCTGAGGGGTGAACTCTCCAAGGTCACCTTCCATTCCAACGGCCACGTCTACCTGTCCCTCAAGGACGAGAAGGCGGTGATCGACGGCGTTGTCTGGAAGGGCTCGGTGCGCAACCTGTCCGTCCGGCCAGAGCAGGGGCTGGAGGTCATCGTCACCGGGCGGATCACCACCTACCCGCAGGGCTCCCGCTACCAGATCGTCATCGAGAGCATGACGGCGGCCGGCGCCGGCGCACTTCTGGCCCAGCTGGAACGGCTCAAGGCCCGCCTGGCCGCCGAAGGCCTGTTCGAGGCTGCGCGCAAGAAGCCCCTGCCGGCCATGCCCGCCGTGGTGGGGGTCATCACCTCGCCCACGGGAGCGGTCATCCGCGACATCCTGCACCGCATCCGCGACCGATGGCCCTGCCAGGTCCTGGTCTGGCCGGTGGTGGTCCAGGGCGAGGCCGCCGCCGCCCAGGTGGCCGCGGCGGTGCGCGGCTTCAACGACCTTCCCGCCGACGGGCCCGTTCCCCGGCCGGACGTCATCATCGTCGCCCGCGGCGGCGGTTCGGTGGAGGACCTCTGGCCCTTCAACGACGAGGCCCTCGCCCGCACCGTGGCGGCGGCCGGCATCCCCTTGATCTCGGCCGTGGGCCACGAGACCGACACCACCCTGATCGATTTTGCCGCCGACCTGCGGGCCCCGACACCAACCGCCGCCGCCGAGATGGCGGTGCCCGTCAGAGCCGAATTGATCGCGCGGATCAGTGAGACTGAATCCCGTCTCTACCGCGGCGTTTCACGACGGATCGAGATGGCAGGGCAGTCGGTCAGGCTG
>JAPOKE010000126.1 GCA_029977805.1 Phenylobacterium parvum
CGCTGACGCCGCCCGCGGCGTCCGGTCCGAACACCACCGCGTCCGAGGGGTCGAACCCTACCCGGACAATCGCCCCCGGGGGCGGTGGGGCGGACCGGATCCGCACGTCGAAGGTCGCGCCCCCGGCTTCCAGCCGGAGGCGATGGCCATCACCGGAGAACCTGGCCGCCAGCACCCGGGCTTCGGCCCCGGTCCGCCCGAGGGACAGGCTTTCCGGCCGTAGCCCCAGGCAGGCCGGGCCCTCCGCCAATCCCGGGGCCGGCAGGGTCGCCAGGGGGGTCTCGAGCCGGCCGCCGGAGACCTGGCCCGGAATGACCACCATCTCCCCGGTGAGGCGCGCCGCCACCGGGCTGGCCGGCCGGCGATAGACCTCTTCCGGCGCCCCGGCCTGGAGGATCCTGCCGTCCGAGACCAGGATCAGGTCGTCCGCAATGGCCATGGCTTCCCCGGGATCGTGCGTCACCACCAGGACGGTGGTCCCGAGCCGCCTGAGGTCCGCCATCAGGCCCTCCCGGAGGGTGTCACGCAGGCCGCCGTCGAGGCCGGAGAAGGGCTCGTCGAGCAGGAGCAGGGCCGGGGACCGCGCCAGGGCCCGGGCGATGGCCACCCTCTGCTGCTCGCCGCCGGACAGGCTGTGCGGCCAGGCCGAGGCCAGCCGCCGGATCTTGAACTGGTCCAGAAGGCGCAGGACTTCCCGGTCGCGGTCGGCCCGCGACCCGCCCGCGAGGCCGAAGCCGACATTCTCCCGGACATTCAGGTGGGGGAACAGGGCGTTGTCCTGGAAGACCAGGCCGACGCCCCGGTCCTCGGGGGGCAGGATCCCGTCCGCCGAGGCGACGGTGCGCCCGGCGATGCGGATCTCGCCCGCATCCACAGTCTCAAGTCCGGCGATCATCCGCAGGAGGGTGCTCTTGCCGCTTCCCGAGGGGCCGAGGAGGCAGGCGACGCGCCCGGCCTCCAGGACCAGGCTGGCGCCGGTCACGACCGTCCGTGCGCCGAAGCGCCGGGTGACTTCCCTGAGTTCCAGGAGCGGGTTCATGGGCGGGCCTCCTGTCTGGGCGCCGGCGCGGAGGCCGAGATCCGGGCGGTCAGCCAGATGACGGCGGGCAGGGAGAGGAAGAGGATCATCAGCGAGGGCGGGCCGGCCTGGCCCAGTCGCTCGTCCAGGGCGTAGTTGCTGGCGATCACCGCCAGGGTGTCGAAGTTGAAGGGCCTCAGGACCAGGGTGGCGGGAAGCTCCTTGAGGATGTCCACCCCGACGACAAGGCCCGCCGTCAGGAGGGCGCCGCGGGCGAGGGGCAGGCGTACGGCCAGGGCGCTGGCCGCCTCGCCGCGACCCAGGGTCCGCGCCGCCTGGACGAGGGCCGGGTTGATCCGGGCGAGACCGGCGTCGATGGGCTCCAGCGCCGCCGCCATGAGCCTCGCGGCGTAGGCGAGCACCAGGAGGCCGAGGGCGACTCCCGCCCCGGAGCCGGGCGCCAGCCCCCAGACAATGCCCGCGGGGGCGAGCAGGCCGATCGCCATCACGGCGCCCGGCGTGGCGTAGCCCAGGCTGGCGAGGCGGACCGCCAGCGGCGCGCGGTCGCCGCCCAGGGCCAGGAAGGTCGCCAGCATCACCGTGACCAGGCCGCCGGTCGCCGCGAGCAGCAGGCTGTTGCGGGCGGCGACGGCCAACCGCGCCCAGTCCGGCGCCTGTGCGTCGAGGTTGGCGAGGAGCCATCCGGCCGGAATGAGAAGGCCTGCTGACAGGAGGAGGAGGCAGAAGCACGTCGCGGCGAGCCCGGCTGCAGCTCCAAGCCTGCTGGGTTCCGGAGCGCGCCAGCGGGTCTTGCCGGTCTCGTGAACCCGTCCGCGACGCCCGGCGCGCTCGATCCAGAGGAGGACGGCCGCCGCCGCCAGGAGGGGGAGGGCGAAGCGGGCGGCGCTCGCCGTCGAGCCGAACACCGACCAGGCGCGGACCACGCCGGTGGTCAGGGTCTGGACGCTGAGGAAGTGCACCGCCCCGTAGTCCGCCAGCGTCTCCATCACCGCCAGGGCGACCCCCGCCCCAAGGGCCGGTCGGGTCAGGGGCAGGGCCACCCTGAAGAAGGCGGAGGCGCCCGTGCAGCCCAGCATCCGCGCGGCCTCGAGGGCCGAGCCGGGCAGGTTCAGCAGGGCGGCGCGCATTGCGAGGAAGACGTAGGGATAGAAGGCTGCGGACAGCACGACGGCGGCCCCGCCGGTGCTGCGGATCTCGAACGGCAGGTCCTGGCCGGTCGCCTCCCTCAGGCCCGTCCGGAGAGGCCCTGCGACATCCAGCAGGTCGGCGTAGCCGTAGGCGACGGCGAAGGCGGGCATGGCCAGGGGCAAGGCGAGCGCCCAGGTGAACAGGTCGCGGCCCGGGAAGCGGTGCATCACCACCAGCCAGGCGGCCAGGGCGCCCGTCACCGCCGTCAGGAGGCCGACGGCTGCGGCGAGGACCGCCGAGGTCAAGGCGTAGCGGAGGATGTCCCGCGCCGGTATCCCCGCCGAGCCCTCGCCGGTCGCCGCCGCCAGGACGCCCAGGAGGGGCAGGAGGACCAGGGCGGCGGCGAGGGCGGCCAGAAGGGTGACCGGGCCCGCGCCCTGGCCGGGGCTTCTCCTCAGGATCCTCAGCGCCAGCCCGCCTGGCTCATCGCCGCCTGGGCCTCGGGCTGCCGGCGGGCGAAGGCGGCTGCACCCATCGGGTGGGCCGTGAAGCCGGCGTAGGCCTTTACGGATCCGGGCGGCTCGACGTCGGGCGAGACCGGGAACTCGGCGTTGTTCTCCGCGATGTGCGCCTGCGACTCCGGGGAGGTCAGGAACTCCAGAAGACGCACGGCGTTGTCGCGGTTGGGCGCAGTCTTCGCGACGCCGGCCCCGGCGATGTTCACGTGCGTTCCCTTGCCGTCCAGGCTGGGGAAGGCGAGCTTGACCTTGTCGGTCACGGCCTTGTCCGCCGCGTCAGCGCCGGACGCCATGCGAAGGTAGTAGTAGCTGTTGGTGATGGCGACCTCGCAGACCCCCGCGGCGACGGCGCGGATCTGGTCCCTGTCCCCGCCTTCCGGGGGACGCGCCATGTTGGCGACCACGCCGCGCACCCAGGCGGCGGTCCGCTCCGGACCCCAGGCTTCGATGAGGGCTCCCACCAGGGAGAGATTGTAGATGCTGTCCGAGGACCGGACGCAGATCTTCCCCCTGAACCTCGGCCCGGCGAGCTTGGCGTAGTCGTCGACTTCCTCCGGCTTCACCCGCGCCGCGTCGTAGGCGACCACACGGGCCCGGCGGGAAAAGCCATACCATTCGCCGCCCGGGTCGCGGAGGCTGGCGGGGACCCGTGAGTCCAGCACCTTTGAGGCCACCGGCTGGAAGAGGCCCGCCTGCTGGGCGCGCCACAGCGCCCCGGCGTCCGCGGCGATGAAGAGGTCGGCGGGGCTTCCGGCGCCCTCGGCCTTCATCCGGGCCACCAGCTCGTCCGGCTTGCCCTCGATCCTGTTGACCTTCACGCCGGTCTCCCGGGTGAAACGCTCGTAGAGGGCAAGATCGCTGTCGTAGTGCCTGGCGGTGTAGACGTTGACGACCTTGTCGTCCCGGTCGGCGGGCGCGCAGGCGGTGACCGCGAGGGCCACGAAGGCGAGGCTGAACAGGGTGGATCGCACGGGCGGGACCTCTCGGGGCGGCGGCATCGGTTCAGCTTCGCATATTGATAATCATTTGCAGTTTTCAAGCGTGAGCGGTTGACCGACCTC
The DNA here is from genome assembly GCA_029977805.1 of Phenylobacterium parvum. Lineage (GTDB taxonomy): Bacteria > Pseudomonadota > Alphaproteobacteria > Caulobacterales > Caulobacteraceae > Phenylobacterium > Phenylobacterium parvum_A. Next base: position 3,747 of record JAPOKE010000126.1, read on the forward strand.
AAGGGACGTCCGGATCCTGGCGCCTCGCGGCCTGGCCTATCCGAAGTCCAGTTCGATCTGCTTCGCCGCCTCTTCCTTCGACCGTGACCGCCGGGGGGGCCGGGAACGCGGGCTGTTCGCCTTGCGGCTTGCGTGGCGCTCGACGATGGCCTGGACGGCCGCCCTGTGCTCACCGCCGCGCCGGAGGGCGTGAAGGGTATCCCGCGCCGCCCGCATCGCGCCGGCGTTGTCGACGATGGGCGGCGGATAGGCGAGGCCAGCGGCTCCATCCCATCGCCAGGGCTCGTGGATCAATGCGGCCGGGACCGACGCCAGCTCGGGGACCCAGGTGCGGACGAAGCGGCCTTCCGGGTCCTGGTCGTGGCCCTGCTTCGTCGGGTTGTAGATCCTGAGCGTGTTGATCCCCGTCGTGCCCGACTGCATCTGCATCTGCGGCCAGTGGATGCCGGGCTCGTAGTCGAGGAACTGCCGCGCCAGCCAGTGGCCCACGGGCTGCCAGTGCAGCCACAGCGGGTAGGCCGCGACCGAGACCAGCATGGCGCGCATGCGGAAGTTCAGCCAGCCGTGGGCGTCCAGGGCGCGCATGCAGGCGTCGAGGAAGGGGTAGCCGCTCCGCCCCTCGCGCCAGGCGGCGAGGCGATCCGGATCGGCGGGGCCGGGACGGACGCCGTCATAGGCCCGGTGGAGGTTCTCGAACTCGATCCGGGGCTCGTCCTCCAGCTTCTGCATGAAGTGGCAGTGCCAGTGCTGGCGGCCGGAGAAGGAGGCGAGGGACCCTCGCCACCGTCCGGCGTCCGGCTCCGCCGAGGCCCGCAACTCGCGCTGGCGGGCCCAGGTCGCCTGGGCGACCTCGCGCAGGGACACCGTCCCCCAGGCGATGTGCGGCGACAGGCGCGAGCTGGCCTCGAAGGCGGTGAGGGGGCTCGACATTTCCCGCCGGTAGTCCCGCCCGCGTCGGTTGAGAAAGCCGTCGAGCACGCCGAGGGCCTCGGTCCGGCCCCCGGGCTGGCGGTGCGGGCAGGGGTCCGGGGCGAGCCCCAGTTCGTCCGCCCGGGGCAGGCGGGTCGGCCAGTCCCCGCCAAGGGGCGCCAGCGCCTGTGGCGCGGGCGTCAGGGGTTCCGACATGTCCCGGTCCCAGGCCTGCGCCCAGCCGGCCCTCGACTTCAGGCGCCGGATGACGCCTGTCTGGCGTTCCTCGCGCCAGGGCACGCCGGCCGCCCGGGCCCAGGCCCCGACCGCCCGGTCGCGGGCGTAGGTCCAGCCGTTGCCGGTCTC
>JAPOKE010000127.1 GCA_029977805.1 Phenylobacterium parvum
CGCCCGTGGAGCCGGAGCCGGCCCGCACGAAGGTCAGGCCCGAGACGTCCGCCCACGCCTGCAGCGCAAGCTCCGTATGGACGATCTGCGCGGCGTTGAAGCGGGAAAATCCACCAACGTCGGTCGGCAGGGTGGTCGGCTCAGTCGCCCGGAAGCCGTAGGTCAGGGTGTAAGGCTGGCCCTTCACCCCCCAGGAGAAGCCCTTCCGCGAGAGGGCCGCAGCGGCCTCGTCCAGCGTGTAGCTGTCCTTCCCGTTCGGGGCGACGCCGCCCCGTTCGCTGAGGTTCAGGTAGGCGCCGAAGACCCGCGGCGGATCGCCGCCCGCCGCGAGGGCCTCGGCCGAAGGGGCGACCCAGGCCTCGCCGGTCCCGCCGGTCCCCATCTCAGGTTCGATTTCCGCCTGTCCTGCGTCCAGCACCCGTCGCCCCTCGAATGACGCCCATCGCCCAAGGTATGCCGGCGGTGGATGAACAGGTCCTGAACCGAAGAGGGTGCGGGTGAGGACCGAGTCCGTGCAGGGGTCCGGCGACGGCGATCCTGTTCCTGTGTCCGGGCCCGCGCCTCACGGCGCCCCCGGAGTGCGAAGTCCGCAGGCGGGCGTTCGCTCAGGTCAGGTCGGTAAAGGGGTTATGCGCCACCTCCCAGAGGCAGCCGTCCGGATCGGCGAAATACCCGGCATAGCCGCCCCAGAAGGTCGTCCGCGGCGCCTTAATGGCCCTGGCCCCGGCCGCGACCGCCTGGGCGAAGACCGCATCCACCGCCTCCGGGGAGCCGACATTGTGCGCCAGGGTGAAGCCGCCCGGCGCCCGACCGTCGTCCTCCACGCCGGTATCGGCGGCCAGCTGGTCGCGCGGGAACAGGGCCAGCCAGCTCCCCTCCATCCGGAACATGCAGAAGTCCTCGCCCTCGGTGAAATGGTGCGGCTCGAAGCCGAGTCCATCCCGATAGAAGGCGAAGGCGCGCCCGAAGTCGCGCACACCCAGGGTGACCAGGCTGATCTTGGCTTTCATGGAAACCCCTCGGGAAGGCGGGCTGACTTCAAGTCAACGCAGCCCGAAAAGAAAAAGCTGGTCATTTCCGAAGAACTCTGGCGTGGAGCCGTGCTCTCAGAGTCAGGAAAACCGCCCGATCATAGCTGACCCATCAGGAACGGACTCTCAAGGCCTGACGCAATTTTGACCTCGCTTAAACGTCTTCGTCAATCACGCTCCTCCTTCAAGGAACCTGGGCAGGAAAACACTTATGCAGAACTCAGCCTTCATCTCCGCTCTTTTCGCCTTCGGCATGGCTATCGCTTCGACTCCCGCCGTGGCGGAGCAGAAGGGCGACAGGCGCCCGGACTGAAAGCGTGCTCCGTCCGAGCAGGATTTCCTCAGCGTCCTTCCACGGGCCGCCATGGAGGCCGGGAAGGGCGGCAGGGTGAAGTTGTCCTGCAAGGTAACCGTCACCGGCGTCCTTTCAGGTTGCAAGGTCGCCTCCAAGACGCCTCCCGGCCTGGGATTTGGACAGGCGGCCCTGGCGGTGGTCCCGCAAATGCTCATGTCGCCGGTGATCAAGGACGGCCGGCCAGCCGCAGGCGCCCACCTTCGCCTCGCGGCTCCCCTGGCTCGCCATCCCGTCGGGAGAGCCGTTCGAGGCGGAACTGTGGCCGGTCCTGACGGTCGCCGGCGCCAGGGAAGTCAGGATCCAGGCGGAATGCCTGGTCGGTCCGGACGCACACCTGAAGGACTGTTCCGTCCTGGGTTCAACCCCGGAGCTCGCGCAGCTGCAGGGCCCGATCAACCGTTTGGCCCCCGGTTTCAGCCTGCCGCGCTGGAGTGAAACCGGATCCACCGACATCGGTGGCAAGGTCCGGGCGCCTCTGAAGTCCAGCCTTCCCTGAGCGGCCCGTCACCCCGCCTTGATCAGCTCCAGCGACCGCACCCGGCTGGCGAGGTCTGGTCCCACGGCCATGACGAACAGCTCGTCCGCGCCGGTCGCCTCGGCCTTCTGCGCCAAACCCCGGCGTACGGTCTCCGGATCACCCACGATGGCCCGGGCGATCACGCCGGCCAGGCGGGGGTCGTCGCGGCGGGCTTCCAGGAAGGCGAGGGCGTCCTCGATGCGGGGAAAGCGCGGCCGCTCGCCGTCGGCGCCGGGGCCGTCCAGGCCGGCGAGGGCGCTTGCCCGCATGGGGGCGGCCAGGCGCTCGGCGGCCTCGGCGGTGTCGGCCGCCAGGGCGATGGTCGCCACCCCCGCCCAGCCCGCCTGCCGGAAGGCGGAGGGGGAGAAGGCGGCGCGGTAGGCGCCCACCGCCGGGCCGCCGTCCGCCCGGGCGATGAACTCGGCGAAGACCATGCCCACCCCGGCGCGGCCGGCGAAGTCGGCGGTCTCGGGCGAGGAGCAAAGGAGGAAGAGGTCTGGGTGCGAGGGCCCCGACGGCGAGGCGTGGATGCCCCGGGCCGGATGGGCCTCTGTGATCGGCTCCACCCCGCCGGCGTCCAGCAGCCAGGCGTTGAGCAGGGCGAAGTACTGGGGAAAGGCCTCGGACCCGGCCGAGCGCAGGGCCCCGCCGGTGCGCCCGTCCGTCCCCAGGGCCCGGCCCACCCCCAGGTCGATCCGCCCCGGCGCGAGGGCCTCCAGGGCCATGAAGACCTCCGCCACCTTCAGGGGCGAGTAGTTGACCAGCATGACCCCGCCGGACCCCAGGCGGATGGTCTTCGTGGCCTGGGTCAGGGCGGCCATCAGGATCTCGGGCGAGGCCGAGGCCAGGCTGCGCATGTTGTGGTGCTCGGCCACCCAGAACCGGTCATAGCCCAGCCGCTCGGCCGCCTGGGCCACGGCGATCGTCTCGCGCATGGCCTCAGCCTGCGTGGCCTCGCCGCCGACCGGCGACAGGTCCAGGACGGAGAGCCGCGCCTTCACCCGCGCTTGCCGGTCTTCTTGATGACGGCGGAGAAGGAAAACACCGTCTGGCCCTCCACGGTCATCAGGCCGCGCAGGAAGACGAGGCTGCGCCCGCCCTTCACCACCTCGCCCCGGCACTCCAGCAGGGCGCCCGGCGGCACGGCGCCCACGAAGTCGGCGTTGAGGGAGGCGGTGACGCTGGAGGACTCCCGCAGGTGCTCGCGGGCGAAGATGAAGATGGCGTAGTCGGCGAAGGTCATCAGGGCCCCGCCGTGCATGAAGCCGCCGCCGTTCATGTGCTTGGCCTCGGTGCGCATGGCGCAGACCGGCGCGCCGGACTCATCCATCCGGTAGTAGAAGGGCCCCGCGTGGTCCTCGAAGGGCTCGCCCTCATAGACCGTCCAGCCCGCCCAGGGCCCCTCGGTCAGGGTCACGTGGGTGAAAGTCGGATAGCCCGCGTCGCCGTCGCCCATGGAAGAACCTCCCCGCGCCGCCCCCGACCGCCGGCCGGCGTGCGCCTGACGCCTTTGCCAAACCCCGCGCCGGTCCGCCAGTGTTTCTGCGGGCGGCTAGGGTCGGGAGGCTCCTGCTCCCGGCGTCCTCAGGGCCGCTTCCAGGGTCAGCCGGATGAACTTCTGGTATGACATGCCCGTCGCCGCCGCCCTGGCCTTCACCGCCGCCAGCAGGGGCTCGGGGAACCGCAGGTTCACCTGCCGCGACTTGGGCGCAAACTCGAAGCTGTGCAGGGTCATCCCGGACAGGTCGTAGGTCGACAGGTCTGCGTCCTCGAGGAAGGCCTCGGCCGCTTCATCCGTCGTCAGGTGGGGCAATCGCGGCTTCATAGGCTCGCCTCTCCTTGAGGTGCATGTAACGGGCGCTGATGGGCCGGATGTGGTCGCCGTCCCCACCGCGCCGAAGGGTGAACACCACGAACACCGGACGCTGACCCCCGCCCGTTCCGATCGAACCCGACGATCATTCAATCCTCGGTTTGTATAGCATGATGTATATACAAACTCCATCCCCTGAAGGGCTGGAAGGGGGTTCAGGGGCCGGAACGGGATGCGACCGCCGACGATCAAGATCTGGCGGCCGCCTGTGGCGGGGGCCGGTCCGGATTGAGGCCGTTTGAAGGTCACTGAGCAGTGCGCCATCGGGCAGGCGCAAGCCTCGCCCCATGGCAATACCGGGCGCTCCACCGGCCTACCAGAGCCGCTTGACCGCAGAGTCGTCGAAGCGCGTCTCATTCGAGACCAGCACCATGTCCTCGGCCAGGGCCTGGGCGATCAGCAGCCTGTCGAACGGATCCTTGTGGGCGATGCCCATCTCGCCGGCCAGTCGGGCGTGGCGGACGCTGATCGACAGCTCCGAGAAGCCCTGGGCGGCGAGGATGGCCTCGAAGTCCTGCGCCAGCAGGGCGGCGTCCGGCAGCTTGCCGATGCGGTGCTTGGTGGCGACCTCCATGGCCGAGGCGGCGCTGACGGCGACGGTGTTGGCCTCGTCGGCTATGGCGTCGCGCGCACGAAGGCTCAGCTTCTCATCTCCCGCCAGCCACCAGATGAGGGCGTGGGTGTCGAGAAGCAGTCTCACGAAAGGTTCCAGCCCTCGAGCTCGTCATGGGGCAGGGGTTCATCGAACCGGGCGTCCATGGCGATCCTGCCCTTGAGCGCGCCGAACCGCCGCCGTCCGGGCGAGGTGAGCGGCGCCAGCCGGACGACCGGCGAGTTTCCCCGCGCGATCACCACCTCTTCCCCGGCGAGCGCCCGCGCGATCAGGCGGGACAGCTGCGTCTTGGCGTCATGAACGGAATACTGGGCCATGGGCGTCTCCTTAGCTAAGGATATGGCTAACCTGCGGCGACCCGCAAGCTCGGTCCAACGGTTCCGTCCCCCACAGAAAACCGGCGGCCTTCCGGTTGGGAGGGCCGCCGTTGCGAGATCGCAGGGTCAAACAGGGATGGAGACAGGTGCGGCGGCCGGTCCTGGCCCGGGGGGGCTGGGGGGGCGATTCAGGGACCGGAACCAAGTCCGGCCGCCAACGGTGCCAATCTGGCGGCCATCTGTGGCGGGGTCAGGTTCGGATTAAGGCCATTTCAGGGTCTTCGGGG
>JAPOKE010000128.1 GCA_029977805.1 Phenylobacterium parvum
GGTCGCAGTTTCTCCCACACGAGGCCTGATCCATGAGTGAAACGCCTGCCACCTCGTCGCCCTCGGCCGGAGGTCCCGGCCTGAGCCTTCCCGCCAGCATCTGGGGCGTCCTGACATCGCCGCGCGAGACCTTCGCCGACGTAATCGCGCACGCCGTCTTCGTCGAGGGCGCCGTCGAGGAAGTACGGCTCGGCGAGGGCGCCGCCGACGCCGTCGCAGGCCACCCGGTGGGCGTGGACGCGGACGGTCTCGGGCTGGGGCCCGGCGGACGGAGCGGCGGGGGCTGCGGACTTTCGGGCCATGTCAGGGATCTCCCTCGCCGGGAACGCTTGGCGGCGGCCCGGGCAGGCTCTAGGTATGCGACCCTGCCTTTGCCCGTCAATGCGCCGGAACCCTGGAGGTCCCCATGAGCCTGCCCGACTACGCCATCGAGGCCCGGAACGTGGTCAAGACCTACGCGGCGACCAAGACCACGCCGGAGATGAAGGCCCTGAAGGGCGTTGACCTCCTGGTGCCGCGCGGCTCGGTGTTCGGCCTGCTGGGGCCGAACGGGGCGGGCAAGTCGACCTTCATCAACATCCTCGCCGGCCTGGTTCGCAAGACCTCCGGCACGGTGAAGATCTGGGGCCGGGACATCGACGAGCGCCCGCGCGACGCCCGGGCCGCCATCGGCGTGGTGCCCCAGGAAATCGCCGCCGACCCCTTCTTCACCCCCCGGGAATCCCTTGAGGTCCAGGCGGGCATGTACGGCGTGCCGCCTAAGGAGCGCCGGTCGATGGAGCTCCTGACCGCCCTCGGGCTGGCCGACAAGGCCGAGGCCTATGTCCGCCAGCTGTCCGGCGGCATGAAGCGGCGCCTGATGGTCGCCAAGGCCATGACCCATAACCCGCCGGTCCTGATCCTCGACGAACCCACCGCCGGGGTCGACGTGGAATTGCGCCGCCAACTTTGGCGCTATGTGGTCGAGCTGAACCAGAAGGGCGTGACCATCGTCCTGACCACCCACTACCTCGAAGAGGCGCAGGAGCTCTGCGACCAGATCGCCATCATCAACCGGGGCGAGGTGGTGGCCTGCGAGGCCACCGGCGATCTCCTGGGCCGGATCGACACCCGCGCCGTGGTGGTGACCCCGGAGGTCCCGGTCGAGGCCGCGCCGTCCCTCGCCGGCTTCGAGACCCGCCTGCGCCCGGGCGGCGCCTTCGCCGTGACCTACCGCACGGGCGAATCCAGCGTCGAGCAGGTGCTGGCCGCCGTCCGCGCCGCCGGCCTGTCCGTGCGCGACGTCTCCACCGAGGACCCGAGCCTTGAAGACGTCTTCGTCGCCCTCACCTATGGCGCCGCCGACCGCGCCGGCTGAATTCCCAGGAGAGACCCTGAAATGCTTAGGACCGCCCTCTTCGCCGCCGCCCTGGCAACTGCCGCGCCGGCGACCGCCGCCGACCTCAACCGGATCGTCCTGAACGGGTCCGACGCGATCCTCGGGGTGAACGCCGTCGCCGACGAGGGCGAGGGCGAGCCCCGCAGCATCGGCAGCTACGCCCTGCGCCTCTACAAGGCCGGCGACCCGTCCTTCCCCTTCGACGCCTTTGCGGCAGGCGCCGTCCGCCCCCGCGACGGCACGCTCGAGTCCCTGAAGTTCGCGGACATCGACCGGGACGGCCGGCCCGAGGTGATCGTGGTCGCCCGGTCCGCCGGCTCCGGCGGCTACCTTTCGGTCGACGCCTTCCGCTTCCAGAAGGACGCCCTGGTCCTCGCCGCCTCGAAGTCCGGCCTGCCGGCGGACGCCGACCCCGTCGCCGCCCTGTCCAGCGGGCGCAAGGGCCGCAAGTAGGGTCCAGGAAGGGCTCAGGCGCATGTCCGCTGAACTGCACCGGCGCGCCCTCCTGGGCGCCGCCGCAAGCCTCGCCGCGATCTCCCCGGCCTGGGCGGCGCCGCAAGGCGCAACGGGGACCGGCGCAGACGTCCTGTCCGGAGAGGACATCACCCTCGTCATCGGCTGGACGGAGGTGGTGGTGGCGGGGCGGCGAACCCGCGCCGTCACCGTCAACGGGCGCTTTCCCGCCCCCCTGATCCGCCTGCGCGAAGGCCAGGACGTGCGCCTGCGCCTGGTCAACACCCTGGACGAGGACACCTCCATCCACTGGCACGGCCTGCTGCTGCCCTGGACGATGGACGGGGTCCCCGGGATCAGCTTTCCCGGCGTCCCGCCCGGCGAGACCTTCACGGCGGCCTTCCGGGTGCGCCAGGCCGGGACCTACTGGTACCACGGCCACTCCAACATGCAGGAGGCCCTCGGCCTCTTCGGACCCCTGGTCATCGACCCGGCCGGGCCGGAGCCCGCGCCCTGCGACCGCGAGCATGTCCTCATGCTCTCGGACTGGAGCTTCACCCATCCCCACGAGGTCTTCCGCCGGCTGAAGCAGAGGCCGGACTACTACAATCCCGCCCGCCCGGCCCTGTCGGGCCTCCTCTCGGGCAAGCCGCCCTCCGCCGCCGACAGGCGGATGTGGTCGGCCATGCGGATGGACCCGGCGGACATCGCCGACGTGGCGGCTCCGGGCTGGCGCCAGCTCATCAACGGCTGTGATGCGACGGCGAACTGGACCGGCCTCTTCACCCCTGGCGAGCGGGTGCGCCTGAGGATCATCAACGCCTCGGCCATGACCAACTTCAACTTCCGGATCCCGGGCCTGCACATGACGGTGGTCCAGGCCGACGGCCAGGATGTCGAGCCCGTGGAGACCGACGAGTTCCAGGTCGCCATCGCCGAGACCTACGACGTGATCGTCCGGCCGGGCGGGGACCAGGCCTGGGCCCTCGTCGCCGAGGCGCTCGATCGTTCGGGCCTGGCCCGCGCCACCCTGTCGCCCCGGCCCGGCCTCGCCGCCCCCGTCCCGGCCCTGCGGCCAAGGCCGATCCTGACCATGCGGGACATGGGCATGCCCGACCATGGGCCCGGCGGCATGGACCACTCCGCCCACGGCCCGCCGCCCGGCGAGCCCCGCAACCCCGGCTCCACCGGCGCGGCGCCCGCCGCCGCCGACCGCACGGGCGACCGACCGACAGGGCTGGAGAACGTCCCGCACCGCGTGCTGACCTACCGCCAGCTCAAGTCGCTGAAGGTCGACCCCGCCCCCCGGAGACCGGAGCGGCGGCTCGACATCCACCTCACGGGCAACATGGAACGCTACATGTGGTCCTTCGACGGGGTGAAGATGTCGGAACGGCCCGAGCCCCTCGTCTTCCGCCAGGACGAACGGGTCCGGGTGCGGCTTATCAACGACACCATGATGCCCCACCCCATCCACCTGCACGGGCATTTCTTCGAGGTGGTGACCGGCCAGCCCGGGCGGCATCCGCGCAAGCACACGGTCAACGTCCTGCCCGGCGGGGTGGTGACCTTCGACCTCACGGCGGACGAACCGGGGGACTGGGCCTTCCACTGTCACATGATGATGCACATGCACGCCGGCATGTTCCGGCGGGTCTCCGTGCGTCCGGGGACAGGGTCGTGAGGCTTGCCGGATCCGGCCTCGGCGCCCTCGCGGTGCTGGCCCTGTCGCTCCCGGCGGCGGCCCAGGATCACGCGGGCCACGGGGCCGGCGCGGGCGGCGACATGGCGGCGGCGCAGGAGGCGCTCTACCGGGAGAATGGCGGGCAGAGGCTGGGCGGCGTCCGGCTGGACCTGGCCGAGGGCGGCGCCGGCGCGCCGGGCGGCGACTGGCGGGTCGAGGCCTCGGCCTGGACGGGCGGCGACATCAACCGGGCGCGCCTGCGCGTGCGCGCCGAGACCGACGCCACGGAGCTTGAGCTGGCCTGGGTCCACGCCTTCGATCCCTGGTGGAACCTGCAGGCCGGCGCCGGCAAGGATGTCTCCGGCGACGGCGACGCCTACCTGATGGCGGGCGTCGAGGGCCTGGCGCCCTACTGGATCCACGCCTCCGGGGAAGTCCGGCTGTCGGAAAGGGGCCGGCTCGGCGCCCACGTGGAGGCGGCGACGGACCAGAGGATCACCCGGCGCCTCATCCTCCAGCCCCGCCTGGAGGCGGGGATCGGGATCGACGGCGGCCTTGACCTCCACGAGGCCGAGGCGGGCCTGCGCCTGCGCTACGAATTCCGTCCGGAGTTCGCGCCCTATGTGGGATGGGTCTGGAGCCGCAGGTCGGACGCCTCGCACGGGGGCGGGGACGAGGCTGAGACCCGCACCGGACTGGTGGCCGGCCTCACCGCCTGGTTCTGACCTACTTCCCTTTGAAGACCGGCTTGCGCTTCTCGAAGAAGGCCTGGCGGGCCTCCTTGGCGTCGTCGCTGGCGAAGGCGATGCGGATGTTCGAGACCTCGTAGCGCAGCTGCACCTCCGGGTCCGGGGTCTCGTAGGACTTGACCATGCCGCGCTTGAGGAGCCGCAGGGTGATGGGCGACCAGTCGCAGAGCGACTGGCAGTAGGCCTGGAAGCGCTCCTGGAAGTCGGCGTCGGCCACGGCCTCCCCGGCCAGGCCCCAGGCGACAGCCTCCTCGCCGGTGACGGTGCGGTTCTCCATCATGAAGCGCATGGCGCGTTCATAGCCCATGGCCTGCGGCAGGGTGATGGTCAGACCGGCGTCGGGAGAGCCGCCGATCCGGGTGTAGCCGGCCATCAGCCGCGCCGAATGGGCCACCAGGCGCACGTCGCAGGCCATGGCCAGGCCCAGGCCGGCGCCGACGGCGACGCCGTTGATCCCGCCCACCACCGGCTTGTCGCAGGTCTTGCGCAGGGTCAGGACGAACTGGCCGACCCAGCCGATGTCGTCCAGCTGGGCGGCCTGGGGGGACAGGGGCGTGTAGGGCTTGGCGCCCGGCGTCAGGTCGAGACCGGCGCAGAAGGCGTCGCCCGTGCCGGTCAGTCCCACCACCCAGACATTG
>JAPOKE010000129.1 GCA_029977805.1 Phenylobacterium parvum
GGCCACGGACGCCCTGGCCGCCATGGCGGCGGCCACCGTCGTCCTGACGATCCTCGCCCAGCTGGCCATGCCCTGGATCATGCTGGTCTATTCGCCGGGCTACATCGAGGATCCCGCGAAGTTCCGGCTGGCGGTCGCCCTGACCCAGATCACCATGCCCTACCTGCCGTGCATGGTGGTGGCCGCCCTTCTGGCCGGGGTCCTGACCGCCCGCGGCCGCTTCATCGTCTATGGCGCCTACCCGGTGATCCTGAACATCGGGATGCTGCTGGCCGTCCTGCCCCAGACGGACCCGGTCGACGCCGCCTACGCCGCCTCCTGGGCGACCATCGTCTCCGGCGTGGCCCAGGCCGGACTGTGCTGGTGGGGCGTCCGCCGGGCGGGGGCCCGCATCCGCCTGGCGGTTCCCCGCCTGACCCCGGAGGTCCGCAAGCTCATCCGCCTGACCATCCCCGGGGCGATCGCCTCCAGCGCCGTCCAGGTGAATATCTTCATCTCCACCATGCTGGCCTCGCACGTCGCCGGCCTGCGGGTCTGGATGAGCGTGGCGGACCGGTTCTACCAGCTGCCGCTTTCCCTTGTGGGCACCGCGATCGGCGTCGCCCTGCTGCCCCAGCTGTCCCGCGCCTTCGCCGACGATGATCCCCGGGAGGGTCGGGCGGTGATGGACCAGGCCCTGGTCTTCGGCATGGCGCTCTGCCTGCCCGCCGCCGCGGCCCTGGTCGCCATGCCGGTCTACCTGGTGGACGGCCTCTTCACCCGGGGCCAGTTCGTGCGGGCCGACGCCATCGCCTCCGGCCAGATCCTGTTCCAGTACGGCTGGGGCCTGCCGGCCTTCGTCCTGGTCAAGATCCTCCAGCCCGGGTTCTTCGCGCGGCAGGACACGCGCACCCCCATGGTCTTCTCCCTGGTCTCGGTGGCGGTGAACATCGGCCTGGGCGTGGCCCTGTTCTACACCCTCGGGTTCACAGGCTTGGCGGCGGCCACCAGCATCGCCACCTGGATCACCGTGGCCCAGATGGCCTTCGCCCTGGCCCGCCGGGGCGCCTATTCGCCCTCGGCCCAGGCCTGGGGACGGCTGGCCCGCATCCTCCTCGCCGCAGCCGGGATGGGCCTCTTCCTGGCCCTTGCGGCCCATCACCGCAACGAAGTGGAAGGCCTTCTGGGGGGCGCGCACCTCCTGGGCCTGCGGGCCAAGGAACTCGCCGTACTGGGCGTTTGCCTGGCGGGGGTGGGGGTCTACCTGGTCCTCCTCTTCGCCTTCGGGGGCCTGACCCGGGCGGAGATCCGCGCCGCCCTGCGCCGCCGGGGCGGAGCCGGACAGCCGCCCGCCCCGGACTTGTCCTGACGCCGGTTCGGCGCTATTCGCCCGCCATGATCCGGAAGCCCGCACAGACCCTGCGATGGCGCTGCGGCTGACCCCGCCGCCCCTTCAACCGCCGCCCTTCCGGAGCCCCGCGCCTCCATGACCGACACGCCTCCTCCCGCCTACGCCGGCCCGACCCGGGTCCTGTCCGGCGTCCAGCCCACGGGCGCCCTGCACCTGGGCAACTATCTCGGCGCCCTGGTGAAGTTCACCCGCCTCCAGCACGAGATGGAGACCTTCATCTTCGTCGCCGACCTGCACGCCATCACCCAGTGGCAGGACCCGGCGCGGCTGAAGGACCAGGTGCGCGAGATCGCCGCCGCCTACCTGGCCTCGGGCCTGGACCCGAAGGTCGCCACCATCTTCCCGCAATCCGCTGTGCCGGCCCACGCCGAGCTCGCCTGGGTCTTCAACTGCGTCGCCCGCCTCGGCTGGCTCGACCGCATGACCCAGTTCAAGGACAAGGCGGGCAAGCACAAGGAGCGCGAGAGCGTCGGCCTCTACACCTATCCCGTGCTGCAGGCCGCCGACATCCTGCTCTACAGGGCCACCCACGTGCCGGTGGGCGAGGACCAGCGCCAGCACCTGGAGCTGACCCGCGACATCGCCGCCAAGTTCAACCACGACTTCGGCGTCCCCGGCTTCTTCCCCCTGCCCGAGGCGGTGGTGGAGGGACCCGGCGCCCGGGTCATGTCCCTGCGCGACGGCTCGGCCAAGATGTCGAAGTCGGACCCGTCGGACTATTCGCGGATCAACCTGACCGACGACGCCGACGCCATCGCCCAGAAGATCCGCAAGGCGCGCACCGATCCCGAGCCCCTGCCGGAGACGCTTGACGAACTGGCCGCCCGGCCGGAGGCCCAGAACCTGGTGGCCATCTACGCCGCCCTGGAAGGCCGGACCTCCGCCGACGTCCTGGCCGAGTTCGCCGGCCAGGGCTTCGGGGCCTTCAAGCCGCGGCTCGCCGACCTGGCGGTGGCCAAGCTTGGGCCTGTTGGCGAGGCCATGCGCCGTTACCTGTCCGATCCCGCCGAGATCGACCGCATCCTGGCGGCCGGCGCCGAGCGGGCCCGCGAGGTCGGCGCCCCGGTCCTGGCCGAGGTGAAGGCGGCGGTCGGCTACTGGGCGGGGTGAGGGCCTTGTCTCCCCGCCGGCGAGGGGCCACGCTCGTCCCATGACCCCGAGATCGGCGCCTCCGCGCAAGTTCCTGGTGATCGCCGACGGCAGCGCCGAGTTCGCCGCCGCCCTGCGCTTCGCCTGTCGCCGCGCGCGTTCGACGGGCGGCAGGATCGCCATCCTGAGGGTGATCAATCCGGCGGTCTTCGAGCACTGGTCGGGCGTGCGCGACGAGATCGAGCGCCAGGCCCGGGCCGAGGCGGCCGAGGAGATGAAGGCCTTCGAGCCCCTGGTCCTGACCGAGACCGGCAGTCCGCCGGAACTGCTCTTCGTGCGGGCCGACGACACCCGCGAGGCCCTGCGCCGGGTGATCAGCGCCGACCGCGAGATCAAGATCCTGGTGCTGGCGGCCGCGACCGGCGGCCGCGGACCCGGCCCCCTCGTGGCCTCCATCGCCCGCGAGGGCGTCCGCTGGGGCGGCCGCAACCTGCCCGTCACCGTGGTGCCCGGCGACCTTTCCGAGGCCGAGATCGATGACCTCGCCTGAGCCCACGGGGGACACCCGCCCATGACCGGAACCGCACACAGCGCCGCCCTTATGGACCGGATCCGGTCCCGCAAGGCCGTCGTCGGAGTCATCGGCCTGGGCTATGTCGGCCTGCCCCTCGCCCTGGCCGCCATCGAGGCGGGCTTCCCGGTCCTGGGTTTCGACGTCAATCCCGCCCGGGTGGAGGCCATCCTCGCCGGCCGGCAGGTGATCAACTACCTGCCCCCCGAGGCCCTGCCCGGCGCCCTCGCCACGGGCCGCCTCGACGCCACCACGGATTTCGCCCGCCTCTCGGAGGCCGACGCCGTCATCCTCTGCGTGCCGACCCCGGTGACCCGCAACCGCGACCCGGACCTGTCCTTCGTCAGGGCCAGCGCCGCCTCGGCCGCCGCCGCCCTTCGCCCCGGGCAGTTGGTCGTCCTGGAATCCACCACCTGGCCCGGCACCACGGACGAGGTGGTCCGGCCCCTTCTCGAGGCCCGCGGCCTGAAGGTCGGCCAGGAGGTCTTCCTGGCCTTCTCGCCGGAGCGCGAGGACCCGGGCAACGCCCACTACGGAACCCGCACCATCCCCAAGGTCGTCGGCGCCGACGATCCTGCCTCCCGCGACCTCGCCGTCGCCCTCTACGAGGCCATGATCACCCGGGTCGTCCCGGTCTCCAGCGCCGCCGCCGCCGAGGCCGCCAAGCTCACCGAGAACATCTTCCGGTCGGTCAACATCGCCCTCGTGAACGAGCTGAAGCTCGTCTACGACGCCATGGGCATCGACGTCTGGGAGGTGATCGACGCCGCGGCCACCAAGCCCTTCGGCTACATGCCCTTCTATCCGGGCCCCGGCCTGGGCGGCCACTGCATCCCGGTCGACCCCTTCTACCTGACCTGGCGGGCCCGCGAGTTCGGCATGGAGACCCGCTTCATCGAGCTGGCGGGGCAGATCAACACGGCCATGCCCGGCGTGGTGGTCGACCGGCTGGCCCGGGCCCTCAGCGACCATTCGGCCCGGGCCCTGAACGGCGCCCGCATCCTCCTGGTCGGGGCCGCCTACAAGAAGAACGTCGACGACACGCGGGAGTCGCCCTCCCTGGTCCTCATCGAGGCCATCGAGGCCCGCGGCGCGACCTGCGACTTCCATGACCCGCTGATCCCCGAGATCCCGTCGACCCGGGAGCATCCGGGGCTGGCGGGGCGCCGCTCCGCCGACCTCACCGAGGCGGCCCTGGCCGGCTACGACGCCGTGCTCATCGCCACCGACCACGACGCCGTCGACTATCCCCTGATCTCCCGGGCCGCCCGGCTGGTGGTCGACACCCGCAACGCCATGGCCCGCCGCGGCCTGCCCGGCGACCGGGTGGTCAAGGCCTGACCGCGTCCGGCGCTGGACAGGGGCGGGGCTCGCACCCTAGATGCGCGGCATGTCCGGCAAGACCCTCTACGACAAGATCTGGGATGCGCACCTCGTCTCCGAGCAGGACGGCGAGGCCATCCTCTACATCGACCTGCACCTCATCCACGAGGTGACGACGCCCCAGGCCTTCGCGGGCCTTCGCGCCAACCGCCGCAAGGTCCGCCGGCCGGACCGCACCCTGGCCGTGGCCGACCACAACATCCCCACCGAGGGGCAGGGCCTGGGCGTCGCCGCCGTCGCCGACGAGGAGGCGCGCCTCCAGCTCGCCACCCTCGAGCGCAACGTCGCCGACAACGGGATCGAGTTCTTCCCGATGGGCGACATCCGCAACGGCATCGTCCACGTGGTCGGCCCCGAGCAGGGGCGCACCCAGCCGGGCATGACCATCGTCTGCGGCGACTCCCACACCTCGACC
>JAPOKE010000012.1 GCA_029977805.1 Phenylobacterium parvum
ATTGCGCCCAGAATTTGGTGGAGCCGCTCAGCACGAACCGGATTACAGCGCACAGCGCCGTCGCGGCGTCGTCGCGCGCCTGGGCCCGGGCGCGCGCGTCCGGCGCGCGCGCCATCGCCGCGTCGCCCGCCGCGTCCAGCGCCGCGAGGCACCAGCCGGCCAGGAAGCCCGAACCCCCCGTCACCAGAACCCTGCCCATGCGCGTCTCCCAAGCGACCCCGGCGCCCCGCCTAGCCGGAATCGGACCGACGCGGAACCTGCGAGGGCGCCCTTCCAATCCCCGCCCGGCCCGGTGTAGGGGTCCCGGCCATGACGAACGACGCCCCGACCCACCAGATGAACCTCGAGCGCCTTGGCCCCGGCCGCTGGCGCGTTCCCGCCGGCGAGGAATGGCGCAACCCCTCCGGCGGCCTGTGGGGCGGCTACGCCATCGGCCTCGCCACCCGCATCGTCCAGGCCGAGCCCGAGCGTGTGGGCGAAGTGCTTTCGCTGACCCTGACCTACGCCGCCGCCCTCCCGGCGGGGGACCTGGACGTCCGCACCCGGCGGATCCGCCAGGGCGGCTCGGTGGGGGTCTGGGAGGTGGAGCTGCGCCCGCCCGGCTCGGAGGAGGTCGGCGTCCACGCCATCGTCACCACGGCCCGGCGGCCCGACACCCCGCCCTTCGCCTTCGCCTCCATGCCCGAGGCCCCGGACCCGGACAGCCTGCCTGCGCCGGAAATCCCCCACGCCCGACAGCACTTCGGCTCCACCGTGCTGGAGCGCCGCAGCCTGGACGGCTTCCCGCCCAGGCCCTCGGCCGGGTCTCGGTCCCTGGCCTGGGTGCGCTCGCGCCGGGAGCCCATGGACAAGGCCCTCCTGGGCATGATCACCGACAACTCCCCGCCCCGGGCCATGTACGCCTTCGGCATGGGGGTCTCGACCACCACCCTGTCCCTGACGGTCTATCTCCACGCCACCGACGCCGAGGTGGCCGAGGTCGGCAACGACTTCATCCTGGTGGAGTACGAGGGCCGGGTGGGCGGCGGCGGCGCGTCCGACGAGCGCTCCAGCTACTGGCGGCGGGACGGCAAGCTCCTCGCCACCTCCGAGCAGCTGGTCTGGTACCGCAAGGTCCCGCCGCGGCCGCCGGAGTAGGGATCGCGGCGCAGCGGCTTGACGGCGGCGTCACGCCGGGCGTGAGGTGGGGCTCCCGCTCGCCCTCATTCGCCGGACACGTCATGACGCCCACGCCCGAGCCCGATTTTCCCAGGTACCAGGCCGATGATTTCGAGGGGACGCCGGCCGGACCCTGCGACCTCATCCTGGAGGGCGGTGTCGCCTCCGGCGCCGTCCATCCCTATGTCGTCCTCGAGCTGGCGCAGAGGCACAATCTGCATTCCATCGGGGCCACCTCCGCAGGCGCCAACGCCGGCGTCCTGGCCGCCGCCGCGGAATACGCCCGGACCGTGCGGGGAGATCCCGCGGGATTCGTCCGGTTCCAGGAGGTCTGCGACGCCCGGGCCGGGGCCCTCGGCGAACTCTTCCAGGAGGAGCCCGGCTTCGAACCGCTCATGGCCCTCTTCAAGGGACGCGGAGGCCTCCTCTCCCGCGCCCTCGCGGGCTTCCGCCGCCCCCTCCTGGCCGGCGGGCTCGCCGGCGCCGTGGCCGGGGTTGTCCTCGCCTTCGCGGGGTGGGAGTGGCCGGCCTCGACGGCGGAGATCCTCGCCGCCTTCGTGATCGTCCCGGGCGGCGCCTTCCTCGGGGCCCTCGCCGCCGCCGGCCTGACGGCCCTGCGCCTCCGCCGGCGGCTTGATGCGCGCCTGGGGATCTGCACCGGCCTGACCCGGTACGGCGCCGGGGAAACCGCCATCACCGACTGGCTGCACGAGTCCATCCAGCACATCGCCTTCGGCGGGGCGCCGGGCAAGGTCCTGACCTTCGGCGACCTCGAGGGCCACCCCCGCCGGAAGGTCCGCCTGCGCCTGGTCGCCTCCAACCTCTCGCAGCAGAAGCCGCACACCCTGCCCGAGACCTGGCCGGAAGAGGGCCGCTACCGGCCTGCGGAATGGGCGCGCCTCTTCCCGCCGGCCATCATGGCGCACCTGAAGGCCTGCACCCGGGACACCGGATCCGGGACCCGCAGCCTTCCCAGCCGCGCCGACCTGCCCATCCTCGTCGCCTCCCGGATGAGCATGAGCGTCCCCGTCCTCTTCGAGCCGGTCCCGGTCGAGCTTCCCGACGTGGAGACCGCCCGGCGCGTCCAGGAACTGTCCGGCAGGCCCGGCGCCCCTCCGCTTCCTCCCTCATGGCTCCGCGTCCTGTTCAGCGACGGGGGCTTCACCAGCAACTTCCCCATCCACCTCTTCGACGCCCCGCTGCCGGCCTGGCCCACCTACGCCGTCGACTTCGAGTCCCTTCCGACCGGGGCGGGCGGCGGATCCCGGGTGCTGGTCCTCGACGGGGAGACGGGCGTCCGGATCCATGACGTGCAGTCCGCCGCCGGTTTCGTCGGGGCCATGCTCGACACCTCGCGCAACTGGAACGACCTCCTCCTGTCCCTGCTGCCCATCCACAGGGACCGGATCGCCCGGGTCCACCTTGCGCCCGGGGAGGGCGGGCTCAACCTGTCCATGACCCGGGCCGAGGTGCGCGCCCTTATGTCCTACGGGCTCGAGGCCGGCAGGAAGCTCGCCCAGACCTCCTTCCCGGACCACCAGGTCCGCCGGGCCCGGTCCCTCTACGCCGGCCTGCTCCAGGTCTCCCGGCAGGCCCGGAGGGTCTGGACGGCCGGAGGCCTTGGCGGCGCCTTCCGCGCCGGCCAGCTGCCAGCCCAGGGGCTGACCGCGCGCGACCGCGGCCGGATCGCGACGGCCATCGACACCCTTTCCGCCATCGCCGGCCTGCCCCGCGCCAGCAAGGCCGTCGTCCCGGCCCCCGAAGGACAGACCCGGATCACGGCCCGGTATTGAGCGCCGCCAGGAGACGCAGGCCGGCCAGGAAGCCGGGCGTCTCATGCCGGCTTGCGCCGGTGCGGGCCAGGGCCCGGTCAGCCTCGGGGAGGTTGTAGAACGGGATGGCGGGCCAGACATGGTGCGCCAGGTGGAGGTTCATGTTCGCGTAGAAGAAGGCGCCGACGGGCCCAAGCCGGACGGTGCGCGTGGAGTCCTCGAAGCGGGTCTCCGGGACCCCCGCCCTGAGGCCGGCATGTTGGAGGAGGGCGAGGGACCTGTTGAATCCCGAAAGGATGAAGGGCGCCAGGGTGACCCCCGCGACCAGGATGGGCTGGCCCGCGACGAGGAAGGTTGCGGCGAGGGCGGCCTGGACGAGGAGCACCCTGCGGGCGCCGTCACGGATCGCCCTCCGCTCCGGGCTTCCCGGGGGCGCGAGGTCCTGGATGCGGGCGTCGCCGGGGATCTGGCCGACGGCGTTCAGGGCGAGCAGCCGCAGGCGGCGGAACAGGCCGGGGACGTCCAGGGTGAGCAGCCAGGCGACCTGGCCCGCCCGAATCCGCGCTCCGGCGTTCGCCTCCACGTCCGCAGGGCCAAGCGTGTGGCGATGGTGGAGGGGGTGGGTCAGTTCGAAGAAGGCGTCATTGCTCCAGGTCAGGATGGAGCAGGCGCGAAAGAGAAGGCCGTTGGCCCGCCGGGAGGTGAGGACGTTGCGGTGGAAGAGTTCATGCCCCAGGCCCGCCCATCCCAGGAAGGACCAGGCCGCCCAGTGCGGGATAAGGACAGCCAGCGCCGTAAGGACCTGGCCCCCGGCGGCAAGGCGGACCGAGAGGAACAGGAGGGCGAGGTGGAAACCCGCCCGGACAAGGATGTGGGCCATGGCCAGGCCGTTCCGAGGCCGCGCGAGGCGCCTGTAGGTGTCCCGGTCCAGGGCCTCGAAGGCCGGCGGGGAGGGCCCGTGGGTCATCCGGGCGGGAGGGCTGCGGCCAGGAAGTCCCGTCGCGCGTCGCCGGTCAGGCCGATGGCCAGGAGGGTGCCCGGGATGCTGAGGACAATGTCCTGCGTCGCCTCGCTGGCCATGTAGCGGGTCACCTCGCCATGGATCCCGGAATTGAAGTCATGCCAGAGGATGGCGCCGGACCCCCCGAGCATGCGCCGCGCCTTCCGTGTGTCCGAGGCGATGGTCTCCAGGTCATGACCGCCGTCGACAAAGACGAGGTCGACCGCGCCGTCGAGGCCCAGGGCCCCGGTGTCGAGGGTGCGGCTGTCCTGGTGCAGGAGGGTCAGCCGCCCGCGGTCGTGGTCTCCCAGTTCCCGAAGGTATAGCGGACCGAGGCGCGCCTGGGTGAGCCGGAGGTGGTCGTCATTCTTGCGGTCGTCGCTCCGCAATTCGGCGTCCGAGTAGTCTCCCGCTCCCGCGAGGTCCGCCGATACGTCGCCGAGGTCGACGGAGACCACCTGGCAACTGGCCTCCGAGTTGGCGAGGAAGAGGCTGGTGGAATAGCCCAGGAAGGTGCCGAACTCGAAGATCCGCCTCGGGCGCAGGATGCGCGCCACCGCGGTCATGCAGGCCGCCTCCAGCAGGGAGATGCTGCCGATGGCGGTCGGCGGCAGGTGCAGGTTCAGGGGGACGGGCGCCGGATAGAGCGCCTCCGTCTTCAGGAAGAGCACCCGGGGCTTGATGTAGACGACGCCTGGCCGGCCGTCCGAGAACCGGTCGGCCAGGGCCTCCGGGGTCTCGATGGGACGGGACGGATCCGCCCCCGCCCGGTCCTGTGCGCCCGCCTTCATGGCCGCCTCCTGATTCGCCGCCATCCTAGTCCCTGGCCTTCTTCACACGAAGAACATCACCGTCTCCGACCAGCCCTGGGTGTAGTGGCGCAGGTGGACCCGGTAGTCGGGGTGAAGGGAGAGGGCGAAGCGCGCGATGTCGCGGAAGTCGGAGGCCCGATGATAGACGGCCAGGGCGAGCTTGGGCCTGGCCTCGCCGATCAGTCGCCTCGCGCCCTCCAGGGCGCGGGTTTCCCATCCCTCCAGGTCCATCTTTATGAGGCTGACCGGACCCGCAAGGCATGCGTCCAGGGGCGCCACGCGGATGCTGTGGCCGCCGGGTCCCCCGATGGCGGAGGCGGATCCCGCGTCGGGGTCGAAGGCCAGCTCCCCCGGGGAGTCGGACAGTCCCAGGGCGTGGAAGTGGATGTCCCGGCGCCCCGCCAGACGCGCCTGCGCCTTCGCCATGTTGGCGGGCGAGGGCTCGAAGAGGTGGATGGCCCGGTAGTCAGGGTCATGCCGGATGAAGGCTTCCGCCGTGTCTCCGTCGAACCCGCCGGCGTCCACGAAGACCTCGCCCGACAGCCTGAGGAAGGGCTCGAAGTACTGTTCCTCGATCCGCACCTCGTAGTGCGCCATGTAGGCGGGATCGGCGGTCAGCCTGAACCGGAGGATGTCCAGCAGGGTCCGCCGGGACTCCGGGTCCGCCATTCGGTCGTACAGCTCGCCCCATTCCTGCGCGTGGGCCTCCCAGTCCGCCCTCTGTTCCAGGGCGAAGTCGGGCGGGGAGATTGCGCCATCGCCGGCGGAGGCCAGGTCGGCAAGGCCCAGCAGGCTCACGCCGTCCTGCGCCGCGAACCGGCGCACCACGTCGACCGGACGGATGGAGCTTGCCGCGTTCACCACCACCGAACCGGCCGGGATATCCGGGGAACCGATCACCGGCAGGCCGTTCCAGCGTGTCCCGGGCGGGGCTCCGTCGTCGATCAGGCCTGCCGCCCGCACGGGCGCCGCGAGACGCGCCGCATCATCGTTCCGACCCACCAGGAAGCACGGGCCGGCCTCTCCGTCGAGGACGGCGCGGGCGAGCGGCGAGGCCTTCCGGGGCTTCATGGCCGCCTCGACCTCCCTCAGGAAGCTCCCGGTCACCAGGCGTCTCCGGGCAGGATCTCGTAGAGACGTCGCTCGACCGCGGCCGCAGCGAGCGCGGCGAGGTCCCCGGCGTCCCGCGCCCGGAGGAAGAGCAGCCCGACCCGTGACCGCGGGCTGGGGGCGAGGGCGTCGCCCGACAGGGCGAGGATCGCCATGCGCTCGATGTCCACCGGCCGGCTGAACCTGAGAGCCCCCAGTTGCGCGCCCTCGGGGCTGGACACGGTGTGCCGCAGGATGGGCAGGGCCGCCGCGGGTTCCGGGAAGGCGCCGAAATCCTCGCCGAGGAAGGGCCGGACATAGGCCCCGGCGTAGTCGGCGCCGGTCGAGAGGCTGACAAGCAGGCTGTAGAGGTCGCCGGGACACCGGCGCGTCACCTCGACCAGCCTCAGGCCCTCGGGGCCAAGGATGAGCTGGGTGTGCAGGAGCCCTGGCTGGAGGTCGAGGGCCGACATCATCGTCCGGGCGATGGACCGCATTTCCTGGAGCGCGGCGTCCGGGAAGTCCCGGGCCACATGGCTGGTGTCCACCGCCAGCGGATTGGCGGACCCGTGCTCGACCACGACGGTGTCCCACCGGACGCCGGAAGTGTCGACGAAGGCTGTGTGGCTGTAGAGTTGCCCTTCGACAAACTCCTCGATGACGCAGGCGCCAGAGCGCGATTCCGTTCGGGCCGCCTCAAGCGCGGCGGCCAGGCTGACGGGGGTCGGCGCCCGCAGCACGGTCGCGCCCCGGCCGCTGTAGGACTCCTCCGGCTTGACGATGACCGGCCTGCCCGGCCGCACCTCGCCGGGGTCGAGGGTCCTGGGGACCGGCAGGCCAAGGGCGCGCGCCCAGGCCCTGAAGGCGCCCTTGTTGTTGAGGGTGCGGGTCGCTGCGGCGCCATCGACGCCCGGAAGGTTCCGGCGGTCCGCGATCTCCGCGCAGGTCTGGTAGGAGCGGTCGTTGCAGCCCGGCACCAGGAAGTCGAAGCCGCCCTGATCGAACAGGCGCAGGGTCGCCTCCGTGTCGGAATAGTCCAGCTGGACATAGTCCGGATGCGCCCGCGCCAGGACATCGGAGGGTTGCCCGCCTGCAAGTGTGACGGAATGTCCCCCGGACTTAAGGGCCGCCAGGAGCGGCCCTGCGGCGATGTTGGTGTCAAGCAGCAGCACCCTCGCCATGGGATCAGTCCGTCACTTCGATCCGGCGCCCGGATGCGGCGGACCGCTGGATCGCATCGATCACACGGAGGTTGCGGAGCCCGTCCAGGGGGGTCACGACGACTGTCGCTTCCCCGCGTATCACGCCGAGCAGGTTGTCGAGCTGCGCCTTGAGCGGGTCGTGCCGGGTCACGGGGACGGTTTCGACCCCGAAGGGCTTCATCCAGGAGGCCTCGGTTTCGCTGGGAAAGGTCTCCAGCCTCAGGGTCGGGAAGTGCAGTGTGCCCCGCTCGCCGGTCAGGGTGTAGCAGGTCTCGTCCCGGACATTGAAGAAGGCGGGGTTCTCGCCCGTGGTCTGTTCCCAGCTGCGGGCCGACGCCCCGGAGTCCGAGAGGATGAAGACCCCCAGCGCCCCGTTCCGGAAGGAAAGGGTGATCGCCGCCGTATCCTCGACGGCGTGGCCCCGGACCCGGGAGGACGCCATGGCCTGGACGGCCTCGATCTCACCGCAGAAGGTGCGCATCATCCCGACC
Source organism: Phenylobacterium parvum (assembly GCA_029977805.1). GTDB lineage: Bacteria > Pseudomonadota > Alphaproteobacteria > Caulobacterales > Caulobacteraceae > Phenylobacterium > Phenylobacterium parvum_A. Next base: position 7,525 of record JAPOKE010000012.1, read on the forward strand.
TCGTGGATCAGGTTGATGAGGATCGGTCCTCCGCCAGGCTGGGTCCGCCAGGGCGCTGCGGCGAAGTAGTCGTCAGGCTTGCGGAAGACGGCGCTGCCCTGGAAGGCGACGATCCGGCCGAGTCGTCCGGACTGCACGACGTCGCGGGCGGCCCGGACCAGGGGACTGTGGGCCCTGTGGTGCCCCACCATCGCCGGCGTTCCGCGATCCGCCACAAGTTGCACCAGAGCTTCGGCCTCCCCCACGTCATCTGTGATCGGTTTCTCGATCAGGATGGGCGTTCCCGCCTCGATGCAGGCCCTGGCCTGGGCGAAGTGGAACCTGTTAGGGGATGACAGGATGACCCCGTCGGGCCTCGAGGACGCCAGGCAGGTCTCGACGCCGGCGTGGACGGGAACGCCAAGGGTCCGTTCCAGTTCGTGCGCGTGGTTGGGCTCGGGCTGGACGATGGCGGCGAGCTCGGCGCCGGGGTGTTCCCGGATCAGCTCGATGTGCTTCATGCCCATCAGGCCGGGTCCAACGACCGCCAGCCGAATCCTGGACATCCTCCGCCCCCTGTCGCGAAGGCTCCGGCTGAAGGCGGAGCCTGGGAAGACGCACGCTAGGCCGCTTCGGCCCGTCCTCCAAGCGAGGGGGTAACGATGGGTTAACCATAAGTTCCGACCCTGCGCCCCAGGCCCAGACGGAGTCGCCATGCTGCAAGTTGATCCGAGGTCGGGGGGCTTTCCGTCCGCCTCCGGGGCGCCGTCGGGACGACTGCCCGTGGCCGCGCCATCCCTGCCCTCCGCCGACCGGATTTCGCCCTACCTGCAGCGGATCGACGCGTCGGGCTGGTATTCGAATTTCGGACCCCTCGTCCAGGAACTCGAATCCCGGCTCGCGGCCCGGTTCGAGGCGCCGACAGAGGTTGTCACGGTCACCAACGGCACCCTCGGCCTCACCCTCGCCCTTCTGGCGCTTGAGCTTCCGGCCGGCGCCGTCTGCGCGGTGCCGTCCTGGACCTTCGTGGCGACCGCCCATGCGGTCCTCATGGCGGGACTCACGCCGTGGTTCGTCGATGTCGGGCCCGACCATGGCGAACTGACGCCGGACCTTCTGGCCGAGGCCCTGCCGCGGGCTCCCGGGCCCGTAGTCGCGGCGCTGCCCGTCTCCGTCATGGGGCGACCGGTCGACGCCCGGGCCTGGGCGACCTTTGGCGACCGGACGGGCGTCCGGGTGATCCTCGACGCGGCGGCGGGGTTCGACGGCGTCGACCGGGCGCCCGTCCCGGTCATGGTCAGCCTCCACGCCACCAAGGTGCTCGGGATCGGCGAAGGCGCCTTCCTCGCGACCGAGGACCCGGGCCTCGCCCGGCGATGGCGGGCCCTGACGAACTTCGCCTTCATGGGCGATCGGACGGCCCGCTTCCCGGCCACGAACGCAAAGCTCAGCGAATACGCCGCTGCCGTGGGCCTTGCGGCCCTCGACGTCTGGCCGGAGACCCGGGACAGGTACTTCGCCGTGGCGCGACGCCTGCGGATCGCCCTCTCCGACGAGCCCCGTGTCGGGTTCCAGGCGGGCTGGGGCCTGGACTGGATCTCCAGCACCTGCCTCGTGTCCCTGCCACAGGGCTCGGCCGACGCGGTCGAGGCTGTTCTTCTTGGACACGGGGTCGAGACCCGCCGGTGGTGGGGCGCCGGCTGTCACGCCGCCCCCGCCTTCGCCGGCTGTCCGGCGGACAGGCTCGAAACCACCCTCAGGCTCGCCCGCTCGGGGCTGGGCGTCCCGTTCTCCGCCCATCTGCAGCCCGACCAGATCAACCGGGTGGCCCGTGCGCTCAAGCTGGCGGTGGCCCGCGCCGGCGTCGAAAGGACCTCCGCGTGAAGCTCGAAGACCTGCTGCTCGAGGGCGCCCAGCCGACCTATGCCGACAGCATCCGCACGATCGCCGCCCGCTGGGAAGCGCTGCTCGGTCCGGATTTCATGGAGGGGCGGGACCCGGAAGACCTGCAGGCCTGCGTCGTGGCCGCCATCGAGTCGGACGGGCTCGCGGACGATGCGGTCCTGGCGGTGGCGGGCGACCTCGCCAGCCTCGCCTGGTGGCGGGGCCCTGCCCTTCCCGACGAACTCAGGGGGCGGCTCAACCGGGTGACGCGGGGCATCCTGACCCGGGTCTCCGACGGACTGCAGATGGAACCGCGGCCCCTGCCCCGGAGCCGGCTGAGGCGCGCCCACGTGATCCTTGCCGGGAACCTTCTGGACCCGGCCCATTCCCCGTCCTCCGGGGCGATCGACTATGCGGCGGCGCTGGCCATGGATCCCCAGGTCGATCGGGTGGAGATCGTTCACTCCGGCGGCGTCACCCCGGCGATGAAGGCCTACATCGAGACCCGGCTCGGGAAGTTCCCGGCGTCGAAGGGACTCGCCCTTGTCTCAACCCGGGACAACCCGGACTTCCTGGTGGACATACTTGGTCGAGGCCCCTGCACCTTCCATGTCTGGTGCGAGCCGGCCCTCTCGCCTGTGACCAGCGTCGTCAGCAGGCTGGGCCCAACCCTGATGTTCACCTGCGCCGACGAGCCGCCGGTCCAGTTCGCCGACGTCTACTGGTACTTCCAGCAGGAAGACCGTGTCCGCCGGCTTTGGGCGGCCCAAGGCGCGCCGCAGGCCTTCATTGACCGGTATGTCCGACTGGCGTCCGGACCCTGCCTGGACGGCCCCCGGCCCGAACCCCTCCTGCGGCGGGAGCTTGGACTGTCCGAGGACGCCTTCGTCATCGCAACGGTCGGCAACCGGCTCGCGGTGGAGATGGACGAGGCCTACATCACCGGGGTCGAGCTGGCGATCCGCGATCGCCCCCAGTGCGTCTGGATGGTCGTCGGCGGCCTCCCGGACTACCTGTCGACCGCCTTCGAGGAGGTCCTCGGCCGCCGCTTCCTGCACGTGCCCTATTCCCACCAGCTCGACAGGCTGATGACTACGGTCGATGTCTTCGCCAATCCCTTCCGGACCGGCGGCGGGAACAGCGCCAACCTGGCGCTCGGCGCAGGCGCGGCGGTCCTGTCCCTCAGCCAGGGCGACGTCTCGGCCCTCATCCCGGACAGCTTCGTCGCCGGCGATGTCGACGAGTACTTCCGCTATCTCGACTTCCTCATGGACTCGCCGGAGTTCCTCTCGGCCGTGAAGGCCGAGCAGGGCGCGCACAACGCCCGGATGCGCGACCAGGCCCTCTTCCTGAAGGAGGTCCAGGGCCTGGTCCGCCTCGCTGCGGACCGGTATGAGGCCCGGGGCTGCGGCGCGCCGCTCTCGGAGACGGTGTTCGCCCCCCAGGCGACGCTCGCGGCGACCGGCTGAGCCGCCCCCGGCTTGGGGCCGGGGGACGGCCCCGCTCAGAGGGCGAAGGTAAAGCCGCCGTTCACCGGATAGACTTGGCCGGTGATCCAGCTCGAGGCGTCCGACGACAGGAAGAGCACCATGTTGGCCACGTCGTCCGGGCGGCCAGGGCGACGGATGATGTACTTCTCCATCTGCCGCTTCAGGCGCTCGGGGTCGCCGTTCAGGGTCCGCTCCACCGCCGGGGTGGCGGTCAGGGCGATGGCCACGGAGTTGGCTGTAATCCCGTGGCGTCCCAGGGTGCGGGCCACCGAGCGCATGAAGCCCGCGGCGCCCGCCTTGCCGGCGGCGTAGATCTCCATGTTGGCGTCGCCCCAGCGGCCGGCGTCGGAGATGATGGTGACGATCCGCCCCGGCGCCTGGCGCTGGATCATGCCGGGGATCACCGCCCCGGTGCAGTTGATGACCCCGTAGAGGTTCACGCCCAGGAAGGTCTGCCAGGCCTCGGGGCCGGTCTCCCAGAAGGGCAGGCGGGCGTCGGCCGAGGGGGTCGCCCCGGCGTTGCCTGCATTGTTGACCAGGACGCCGATGGCGCCGAGGTCAGCGCTCGCCTTGGCCACCATCTCCTTAACGGCGGCCTGGTTGGACACGTCGCACTGCAGGGCCAGGGCCTTGCCCCCGGCGGCGCGGATCTCCTCGGCCACCGCCTCTGCGCGCTCAAGGACGTAGTCGTTCACCACCACGCCGCCGCTGTTGGCCGCACCGCCCAGGTGCAGGGCGATCTGCCGCCCCACGCCCTGTCCAGCGCCGGTCACCAGGGCCACGCGGCCGCCAAGGTCCAGAATATCGGTCATCTTGTCTCCTCCCTCGCTCCAGCGGGTCGGCCACATCCTAGATCGGCTTTGCCTGCGAGGGGAAACCGGATTCGCCGCCCCGGATCAGGACCGGGATCAGGACCGGGGCCAGCGACCGGCGATCTCGACCAGGGCCTCGAAGACGTCCAGGCCCTGGATCCATTCGAGGGGCAGGCCGTAGAGCCCCTCTTCCGCCCCCCGGATGTTGCCGGCGATGGCGGCGGTGGAGTCCGAGTCCCCGTCGTGGTTGGCGCCGATCCTCAGGGTGTCGACCAGGTCCTCGCCCCGCAGGGCGGCGAACAGGCCGATGGCCAGGGCTTCCTCGCCGGTCCAGCCCTCGCCGAGCCGGGAGATGGCCTCGGCGTCGCTGATGCGATCCCGGCCCGCCAGGTCCACGGCCCGGTCGGTGACCTCAAGCGTCTCCCCGGCGCCTTCCCAGGCGGCCAGCAGCCTGCGGACCTCTTCCCACGACCGGTCAAGGGGCTCGCCCTCCATCAGCAGGGCCACGAGGGCGGCGAGGGCGCCGGCCGGCAGGTAGCCGGAAGGATGGCCGTGGGTGAGGGCCGCCCCGCGGACCCCCAGCTCGAAGGCCGCCTGGGGGGAGATCCCCGGCAGCAGGCCTGCGGGCGCGGCCCGCATGACGCCGCCGCATCCCTTGGAGTCGTTGATCCGCCGGACGAGGTCGCCCTTGCCGCCGGCCCGGAGGGCGGAGAGGCAGGTGGTCCCGGGCGCCCGGCGCGTCCAGAGGGCGGGGTGGGCGAGCAGTCCCTTCCGGCCGGGCCGGAAGACGCCCTCCTGGGTCTCGAGCCAGTCGAGGAAGGCCAGGCGCTGTGCGGCGGTGCGCGCCTCCACGGTCGGCTCGGCCGCCTCGATCAGGCCCTGGGCCGCGAACAGGGTCATCTGGGTGTCGTCGCTGACCAGGATCCGGCCGGCGGCGTCGGTCTGGGGCTCGAGGATTCCCTGCTCCCCGAACTTCCGGGTGATGTCGTTCCGGCGGAGGAACTCCACGGTGTAGCCGAGGGCGTCGCCGATCGCCCCGCCGGCGAGGCAGGCCAGGCGCCGCGACGTCCGCTCGGGGTCCTCGTCGGTCGCCCTGACCGAGAGGACGTGGCGCTCCTGGGGTTCGGTCTCCACGGTTCCCTGCCGGGCCGCCCGCACCCGCCGGAGCGCGGCCTCCGGGGCCTCGCCGAGCTCCGCCAGCAGCCGGCTCGCCACCAGGCCCGTCCGCCCGAGGCCGCCCCGGCAGTGCAGGAGGACCCGCCCGCCCCGCACCAGGAGGTCCCGAAGCTCCGCCCCGGCGAAGGTCCAGGCCTGCTCGAAGCGCGCGTCCGGCGCCTTCAGGTCGCGGATCGGAAGGTGCCGCCATTCGAGGCCGGCCTCCCGCACCCGCTCGCCGAGCCTTGGGGTCTCCAGCAGGAAGAACTCGTCGGCCTCGATCAGGGTGACGACCACGGTCGGCCGCCAGGCGCTGATCACTGCAATGTCCGCGTCCAGGTCCCGGTCCCAACGGCCTCCGAAATGGCTCGGGCCCTTCTTCCCCGGGGAGAGGGTCATTCCGATCCAGCCGGGTCCGGCGCTCACGGAATCGATCTTCAGGGGATGGGACAGGCTCGTACGGATCAAGGGCGACTCCTCAGGTTGACGATCACGACTCCAATGTTAGTGTGCAAATTACACATACCACTTCGTGTTGTCAATACACTAACATGGCTCCCACACCCAGCACGCCGGGCCCGGCCTATGCCTACGCCTATCCGCGGCCGGCCGTCGCCACGGACGTCGTCATCCTGCGCCTCCACGCCCGGGGGCTCCAGGCCCTGCTGGTCCGGCGCGGCGGCGAGCCCTTCCTGGGCCGCTGGGCCCTCCCGGGCGGCTTCCTCCAGGAGACGGAGGACCTCGACGCCTGCGCCCGCCGCGAGACCGAGGAGGAGACCGGGGTCCGGCCCGGCCGGATCCTCCAGTTCGCCAACTTCAGCCGTCCCGACCGCGACCCCCGCGGGCGCGTCATCTCGGTAGCCTACCTCGCGCTCATACGCGCGGAAGATGTCCGGCTTGAGGCGGGGACGGACGCCGCCGAGGCCGCCTGGCGCGGGCTCGACGCGGCCCGGGACCTGGCCTTCGACCACGACCTCATCCTCGCATCCGCGCTGGAGCGCCTCTCCGCCGAGGTCCGTGCGGACCCCGCCTTCGTCCTTCCCCTCCTGCCGCCGGCCTTCACCCTGGCCCGCCTCCAGTCCGCCGTCGAGGTGGTCCTGGGGCGTCCCGTGGACAAGCGGAACTTCCGCAAGCAGGTGGAGGAGTCCGGACGGATCGTCGCCCTGGACGCCTTCGAGCGGGGCGCCCACCGGCCCGCGCGGCTCTTCGCCTCGGCGCCCGGGCCCGAGGCATGACGACGCCCGCCTGATTCTTCCCCCGCCCGCGTCAAGGACCTTGAATTCCCGGCACGGGGACCCGAGAAGTGAAACAGGGTCCGGAGGGGCCCGGCTTCGGGGGGGCGAGTTCCATGCGTATCCGAGAGGGCGGTGTTCGTCCGGCCCTGGCGTGCGTCCTTTTCCTGTCCGCCCTGTCGACGGGCGAAGCCCATGCCCAGGCGGTCGAGCGCAACCCCCCTCCCGTGAAGCGTCCGACCGCGCCGACGGGCCAGCCGCCGGCGGCGCCCTCAACCCTTCCCGAGACCGGCGTCCAGGGCGGCCCCCTTCGCGGCCTCGTGGCGACCTCCGGTCCGGACATGCCTGTGCTTCCGCCGGGTCGCAGCGTCCTGGTCGCCGGCGAGGACCTTCGCGTGACGCCGTCCGAGCTCGAGGCGGTGCTCGCGCGTCACGCCGGCCAGCCTGTCAGCTCGGCCCTGGTCATCGCCATCCAGGGCGATGTCAGCGCCCTCTACCGGAAGAAGGGCTATCCCTTCGCCGCCGTCGTGACCCCGCCTCAGGATGTCGGCGACGGGGTCCTCACGGTCCGGATCCTCGAGTTCCGGATCGGCCAGGTCCGGCAGGAGACCGAGGACGCCGGGGACGACGTGCGTTCAGCGATCCGGCTTTCCCCGGGCGACGCCATTCCCCTGCGCCGCCTGCAGGAGGACCTGGTCTGGCTCAACCGCTATCCCTACCGGTCCGTCGAGGCGATCTTCAGGCCGGGCGACGCGACGGGCGAGACCGATCTCTTCCTCCGGACAAGGCGCACGCGGCCGCTGACCCTCTACGCCGGCTACGGAAACACCGGTTCGGAATCCACCGGCTGGAACCGGGTCTTCGCAGGAATCCAGGCGGGCGTCCCCGGCCTGGGGGACAGCCTCGCCGCCTACCAGTTCACCCTCTCCCCCGAGGACATCGGGGGTCGCGCCCAGCAGGGCTACAGGTCGCACGCGTTCCAGGCCGCCAGTCCCGTGGGCCATCGCGCCCAGGTCGATCTGGGCGTCAACTGGATCCAGTCCCGGCAGGCGGTGGAGGTGTTCGCCTTCGAGGACACCCTGTCGGAGGCGTCGGCGAGCTATCGCTTCGCCCTTTCCAACCTGACCGGCTCGGTCCAGGCGCCCGGCGACGCCTGGCTGGGCGTCGAGGCCCGCCGCCAGGTCTCCGTCGGGGCCTTCGGGGACGTCCGGATCGCCTCGGGGGCCTTCAACGCCTACCACCTGGTCGCGGGCTACAACCGGACCCGTTTCGACCCGGGCTCCCAGACGGAACTCGAGGCCGTGCTAAGGCTCTCGCCGGGGGGGCTCGACGACGCGAACAGCGCGGAACGGCTCGCCGCCGTCTCACAGGGCAGGGCCACCGAGGCGCGCTACGCCTACGCCACCCTCTCCCTCGCCCACGCCCGGGCCCTGTCCGGCGGCGGCGTCCTTCGGGCCCTGGTCCGGGCCCAGCTCGCCACGGACGCCCTTCCCCGATCCGAACTGTTCGGCCTTGGCGGCCCGACCGCCTCAAGGGGCTACACCCATGACGACGGCGCCGCGGACCAGGGCGTGCTGTTCCAGGGCGACCTGGAGTTTCCCGAGATCCCCTTTTCGGACGGCGCCTTCACCCTGCAGCCCTCCCTGATCGCCGATGGCGCCTGGGGCCGTTCGAAGGGCGGCGGCCCGGAGACGGGCCTCGCCGACCTGGGGTTCGGGGCCACGGCGCGCGTGGCCGGCCGCGCCGAGTTGCAGGCGACGGTCGCCGGGGCGCTCCTCGATGGTCCCCGCACCCGTGCGGGGGACATCCGCGCGGTCGCCCGGTTCACCGTCCGGTTCTGACCTGGCCCGCCGGTACCCGTCGCGCGCAGGTTGACGCCGGCGGTGCAGGGGAGTTGGCTCCGGCCGGATTGCCCGAGAACGGGGGGCGACATGGCGGATAACCGGTCGGACTGGTCAAGGCTCTCAGGACGGGGACGTTATCCTGTCTCCCAGGCCGGCTGGCTCCTGAACCCCCTGCGGCGCTGGATCGCCCCGCCCGGAAGGACCGCGGACAGGCTGGAGCTTGCCGCCGGGATGAAGGTTCTGGAGGCGGGGTGCGGACCGGGCTGGTTCAGCCCCGAGCTCGCCGCCCGGCTGCCGGGAGGCGGCCTGACCCTGCTCGACGCCCAGGCGGGGATGCTGGACCTGGCGCGCGCAAGGCTGCGGAGGGCGGGGGCGGCGTCCTTCACCGCGGTCCAGGGCCTTGCCGAAGGGCTGCCCTTCCAGGACGCCGTCTTCGACAGGATCCTGATGGTCACGGTGCTGGGCGAGACGCCCGATCCTACCGCCGGCATGAGGGAGGCGGCCCGGGTCCTGAAGCCCGGCGGCTGGGTGTGCCTGGTGGAGGCCGCGGGGGACCCTGACCGGATCCGCCGCGACGAGGCCGACGCCCTCGCGGGGGCCGCCGGCCTTGCGCCCGTGAAGGCCTGGAAGGACCTCCTGACCGAGACCTTTCTCTATGGCCGGCGGGCCGGCCCGGTCAGTCCACCAGCCTCTGCATGAGGTAGGTGTACTCCAGGGCCTGGCGCAGGGCGCGCTCGTTCAGGTTGGCCGCGGCGGCGTGCCCCCCGTCGATGTTCTCGTAGTAGAGGTAGTCGTACCCCAGTTCCCCCAGCCGGGCCGCCGCCTTGCGGGCGTGCGCCGGGTGCACCCGGTCGTCCTTGGTCGAGGTCTCGATGAAGACGGTGGGGTAGGGCTGGCCCGCCCTGAGGTTCTGGTAGGGCGAGTAGCTCATCAGCATGTCGCGCTCGGCGGGGATGGCGGGGTCGCCGTACTCGCCCACCCAGGAGGCGCCGGCGCCGATCCGGGTGTAGTTGATCATGTCGAACAGGGGCACCTGGATGACCACGGCGTTGTAGAGCTCGGGCCGCTTGGTCAGGGCCACGCCCATGAGCAGGCCGCCGTTGGAGCCGCCCATGATCCCCAGGCGGCGGGGCGAGGTGTAGCCGCGGCGGATCAGGTCCTCGGAGACCGCGAAGAAGTCCTCGTAGACCCGCATCCGGTCCAGCTTGAGGCCGGCGTTGTGCCAGCGCGGACCGAACTCCCCGCCGCCGCGGATGTTGGCCACGACATAGATACCGCCGCGCTCGATCCACAGCTTGCCGGGCGTGGCCGCATAGGCCGGGGTCTGGCTGACCAGGAAGCCGCCGTAGGCGTAGAGGAGGGTGGGGTTCGAGCCGTCCATCCGGGCGTCCTTGCGACGCACGACGGAGTAGGGGATCCGGGTCCCGTCCTTCGAGACCGCCCAGTTCTGCTCCACGGTCATGTTGGAGGCGTCGAAGCGTGGGGGCAGGCTGCGCAGGCGCGAGGCCTCGACGCCCGCGGCGTCCGCCAGCCACTGGCTGGTCGGCGACAGGTATCCGGCCGCGCCGACCAGAATCCGGTCGCTGTCGTCCGAGGCCGAGGTCACGGTCAGGGTGGAGTCCGCCGGCAGGGGCAGGGTGGTCGACTTCCATGTCCCGCCGGTCCGTTCCAGGCTCCGCACCTGGCCGCGGACATTGTCGAGGAGCCCGATCACCAGGCGGTCACGGGTGGAGGCGACCTGCTCGACGCTCTGGCTCTGCGTGGGCCGCAGGACCAGGTCCGGCTTCAGGGCGCCGGGCGAGGCGCGGACCGCCGCGAGGTCGAAGTCCACCAGGTCGCCGGCCTTCAGGCCGGCCTCGGCCCAGTCCGCCTCCAGGCTGACCACGAGCCGGCCGGACACCAGGGCCTGGACGGTAGAGCGCAGGGGCAGGGCCAGCTTGACCGCCCGGTCTCCCGCCAGGAGGTGGTGCTCGGCGCTGAAGGTGTCGAGGGGCCGGGCCAGGACCACGGCCTCCACCCGCCCGCCGGCGTCCCGGAAGACCTGTCCGCTGACGCCGTAGCCGCCGTCCCGGGAATCGCCCCGGAAGACCTCGCGCGCCTGGGCGAGGGACTGGCCCCGCTTCAGGATCCGCGCGATGTACGGATAGCCCGAGGTGGTGCTCTCGCCGGCCGACAGGGCCGTCACCACAAGCAGGGTGTCGCGGTCGATCCAGTCGAACCTGTGCTTGCCTTCCGGCAGGCGGAATCCATCCGCCAGGAACCGGCCCTCCCGGGCGTCGAACTCGCGTACGGTCACGGCGTCCTTGCCGCCGTCCGACAGGCTGACCAGGCAGAGCCGGTTGTCAGGGGCGAGGCAGTCGGCCCCGGAAAACACCCAGTTCCTTCCCTCGGCCTTCGCCAGGGCGTCGACGTCCAGGATCGTCCGCCAGGCCGGGGCCCCGGCCCGGTAGCCGGCGAGGTCCGTCTCCCGCCACAGGCCCCTCACATGCGTCGCGTCCTGCCAGAAGTCCCGCAGCCGCTCGCCGCCGGCGAAGACGACCCCGGGGATCCGGTCCGGCGCGGTGGCGATGGCGCGCGCCTGCTCATAGAGGCCGGCGAAGCGGGGGTCGTCCTTCAGCCGGGGCAGCGACCGGGCGTTCTCCGCCCGCGCCCAGGCCAGGGCGCGCTCGCCCTCGATCTCCTCGGTCCAGGCGTGGGGGTCTTCTGCGGCCAGGGCTTGGGTCATGGACAGGGTTCCCGCGAGGAGGCTCGCCGCCAGGAGGACGGGACGGAGCAGGTTCGGCATCTTCTGGTCTCCCGCCGCCGTCCGCTGCGTCAGATCGCGCTGGCCCGCCGGCGCCCCTGTGCTAGCCTTCCCGGAGGCCGGGCGGAAGACCCGGACCGGAGGAAGCCGCATGTCGACCCGCAAGCTGATCTTCGCCGCCGCCGCCAGCGCGGGCCTGTTGGCGGCCCCCGCCCTGGCCGCCCCGCCGAAGCCGAACATCATCGTCATCCTCGCCGACGACCTCGGCTATGGCGACACCGGCGCCTATGGATCGCCGAGGGTGAAGACCCCCAATATCGACGCCCTGGCCCGGGACGGGGTCAGGTTCACCCAGGGCTATGTGGCCCATCCCGTCTGCGCGCCCTCGCGGGCGGCGCTTCTCACGGGGCGCTACCAGACCCGCTTCGGCTACGAGTTCAATCCTGTCGGTCGCGACAAGACCGGCGGGGTCTCTCGGGACGAGGTCTTCCTGCCCCAGGTGCTGAAGGGCGCCGGCTATTCCACGGGGATGGTCGGCAAGTGGCACCTCGGCCAGCCGGCCGGCTACCACCCCCTCGACCGGGGATTCGACAGCTTCTTCGGCGTCCTGACCGGGGCGACCTCCTTCATGACCGACTTCAAGGTCGGCGACGAGGAGATCACGCCCCCGGGCGCAGCGGCGTCCTTCGGCCTCGCCGAGGGGGTGCAGGCGCCACCCGGGGCCACGGAGGGCGAGAAGATGGCCCTGTTGCGCCGGGCGGCGCCCGTCTACCGGTCGCGCGAGGTCGTGCAGGAGACGGAGTACCTGACCGACGCCTTCACCCGCGAGGCGGTCAGCTTCATCGACGCCAGGGCGGGCAAGCCCTTCTTCCTCTACCTCGCCTACACCACGCCGCACACGCCCCTCCAGGCGCCGGCCAGCTACATCGCCCGCAACAGCGCCATCCCCGACAAGGGACAGAGGGTCTACGCCGCCATGGTCACCGCCCTCGACGACGGGGTCGGCCGCATCCGTGCGGAACTGAAGGCCCGGGGCCTCGAGAAGGACACCCTGATCGTCTTCCTCTCCGACAATGGCTGCGCCGGCTATGTCGGGACCGCCTGCACGAATGACCCGCTCAACGGATTCAAGGGCCTTCACCTCGAGGGCGGGGTCCGGGTGCCCTACATCGTCTCCTGGCCGGGACATTTCCGGAAGGGAGCCGTGGACTCCCAGGTGGTCTCGAGCCTCGACATTGCGCCCACCGCCGCAGCCCTGGCGGGCGCCGCCCTGCCCAGGGGAACGGATGGCGAGAATCTCGCGCCCTACCTCGCCTCCGCGAAGCCGAAGCGCTTCGAGCGCCGTCTCTTCTGGCGGTCGGGCCCCAACTACGCGGTCCGGGACGGCGCCTGGAAGCTCTGGAGCGTCAACCGCGCCGAGCCGGGCGAGACCGAGAGCACGGCCGCCGGCATCACCCCGGACGGGGTCCAGGCCAAGGCCTCCTCCCAGGGCGTCTACGACATGCTCTACAACCTTGCCGATGATCCGGGCGAGAGCCGCAACCTCGCCGCCACGCGTCCGGAGGTGGTCGCCCGCCTCAAGGCCGAGATCGCCGAGTGGGACCGCGGCAATGTCCCCGCCCAGTGGACCAGCATGCGCCAGGCGGTTCGCCGCCACGAAGGCCAGATGCTGAAGATCTATCCCTGAACACCCCTGACCGGAGCCCAGGCCCCATGTCCGAATCCTTCTCGCGCCATCTTGTCGACCCCGAGCTCCTGCCCATGCTCGACGCCTTTCCGACGGCGGTCCTGACCGAGGCCATGCTGCCGGGCATGAGGGGTCGCGCCTCCTGGTTTCCGCTGGACCCGAAGGACGCCGAGCGGGCCGATCAGGACCGTCGGATGATCCCCGGCCGGGCGGGTGATCCGGACGTCGAGGTCCTCGTCTACCGGCCCCGGGGCGCAGCGGGCGCCCTGCCCTGCATCCTGCACATCCACGGCGGCGGCTACGTCTCGGGCCGGGCCGACGCCAACGAGGCCATGCACCGCCCCATGGCCGCCGACCTGGGCTGCGTCATCGTCACGGTGGAGTACCGCCTGGCGCCCGAGACCCGTTTCCCCGGCGCGGTGGAGGACTGCTACGCCGCCCTGGCCTGGACCGTCGCCAACGCCGCCGAGCTCGGCGTCGATCCCGCCCGCATCGGCGTGATGGGCGAGAGCGCCGGCGGAGGCCTCGCCGCCGCCCTCGCCCTGCTGGCCCGGGACCGGGGGGAGTACGCCCTGGCCTTCCAGCACCTCATCTACCCGATGATCGACGACCGGACCTGCATCCGCCCCGACCCCCACCCCACGGTGGGCGAGTTCATCTGGACGCCGCACAACAACCGCTTCGGCTGGGCGGCCCTTCTGGGCCACGAGCCGGGGATCGAGGGGGTCTCGCCCTACGCCGCCGCGGCGAGGGCCGAGAGCCTGGCCGGCCTGCCGCCCACCTTCATCGCCACGGGCGCCCTGGACCTCTTCCTCGAGGAGAACCTCGAATACGCCCGCCGGCTGACCCGCGAGGGGATCCCCACGGAGGTCCACGTCTATCCGGGGGCCTTCCACGCCTTCCAGGTCATGCGCGGGGCGCGGGTCGCCCAGGCGGCGGAGCGCGACAGCCGCGCCGCCCTCGCCCGGTTCCTGAACGGCTGACTCAGGACGGGTTGCGGGCGCTGACCAGCCAGGTCGCCGAGGGCATGTAGACCGCTCCGTCGCGCAGCCAGGGACGGACCGCCTCGCGGACCCGCTCGCGCAGGACGGGGGCGAGGCCGGGCTGCTCCCGCAGGATCGCGCCCAGGGGACCGACCCGGAAGCTCATCTCCACCGTCCCGTCGAGGTCGAGGCCGCCTATCGCCTCGTCATGCGGCGTGATCTCGATCCCGCTGAAACCCGCCCCGGCCAGGATCCCGCGCACCCGCTCCGGGTCGGCGAAGGCGAAGGGGCCTGGCGCGCCGGGTTCCGGGGGCGGGGCGGGCGGGACGAGGCCGGCGGCCGTCTCGGCGGGAAGGCGCATCCAGAGGTTCTCGGCCAGGGGTCGCCAGCAGACAAAGCCCAGCCGGCCGCCCGGCCGGAGCGAATGCCGGATGTTGCGGAAGGCGGCCCCGGCGTCGGCGAAGAACATCACCCCGAAGCGCGAGAAGGCGGCGTCACGGCCGCCGGGAAGGGCCGCCGTCTGGGCGTCCGCCTGCCGGAACTCCAGGCCCTCGGCCCCGGCCGCCTCAGCCCGCCGGCGGGCGACCTCCAGCATGGGGGCGGAGATGTCGAGCCCAAGCACCTCGCCCTCGGGCCCGACCCGCCGGGCCAGCTCCAGGCTGGTGTCGCCGCAGCCGCAGCCGATGTCGAGCACGGTCTCTCCGGCCGTTGGCGCCAGCCGGTCCATCGCCGCAAGGCCGAGGGGACGGATCTGCCGGTCGATCCGGTCCTGCAGGTCCGCCCAGGTCCGCCCGGCGGTTTCGTTCCAGTAGGCCTCCTGGGCCGCGTTCGCCCCACTCATGCCTGAATTCCCTTCCAGTATCCTGTCCCCGGGAGGCGTCTCCCGGTACGTCCGGCCCTACCCTGCCGCTTCCCGACGGACTCCGCCACATGCGTCTCAAGGTCTTCCTGCCCGCCGCCCTGCTCGGCTTCCTGGCGCTCTTCCCCGCCGCCGCGGGCGCCGTGCAGCCGCCGCCCCAGGGCCTGGAGTCCCGGCTTGACGCCATCCTCGCCCGCGGGGCGCCCGGGGTCTCGGTCCTGGTCTACCGGGATGACGACCTGCTCTACCGGGTGGACCGCGGGCGCATCGCCCCCGACGCCGTCCTGCCCATCGCCTCGGCCTCCAAGTGGATGGCGGCGGCGCTGGTGATGACCGTCGTCGACGAGGGCCGCCTGTCCCTGGACGAGCCCATCGGCCGACGGCTGCCGGAGTTCCAGGGGGCCGCCGGCGAGATCACCCTGCGCCAGCTGATGTCCTATACGGCGGGGCAGGGCGGCCTGCGGAGCCTGTCCGACATCCTCCAGCCCACCGACCTGACCCTTGCCGAGTCCGCCGCCCGGATCGCCGCGCGCAGCCAGAAGGATCCGCCCGGCGAAGTCTTCCGGTATGGCGGACCCTCCCTCCAGGTGGCCGGCGCCCTGGTCGAGCAGGCCACGGGCCGGCGGTGGGCGGACCTGTTCCAGGAGCGGATCGCCGCGCCCCTCGGCATGACCTCCACCACCTGGGGCCACCCCCTGCTGCCGGGCCTTGCGCCCGACCGGATCACCAACCCCAACCTCCAGGGCGGCGTCTACACGACGGCCGCCGACTATGGCCGCTTCCTGGGGATGATCGCCGCCGGCGGCGTCCACGGCGATCGACGCATCCTCTCGGAGGCGGCGATCACGGAGCTGGAGCGTGTCCAGACCGATGGCGTGCGGATGGCCTACAAGCCCATGGGACTGGATGACCTCGACGCCTATGCCCTCGGTCACTGGTGCGAGGCCCCGGCCGCGGATGGCGCCTGCCTGCTGGCCTCCAGCCCCGGCGCCTTCGGCGTCTACCCCTGGATTGACCGGCAGACCGGCCTCTACGGCCTCTTCTTCCTTCGCAGCGAACTCTCGCTCGTGGTCGGGCCGATCCGCGAGGCCCGGGCCCTGATCCTCTCGGCGACCCCCTGACCTGGCCTCAGGAGGAGAGGGCGTAGTCCTCCAGGACGGGCGCCTTCATCTCGGCCTCGAAGGTCTCGTAGGACCAGGGATAGGTGGCCACGTTGCCGTGCGGGTCGAAGTACCAGCTGCGGCAGCCCGAGGCCCAGATCGATCCGGCCAGACGGTCCTTCAGGGCCTGGGTCCAGGCGGCGGTGGGTTCCGGCCGGGGCGTGATCTCCCGGGCCCGGCCCTCGGCCAGGAGGTCGACCAGCTGGAGGACGTAGGCCAGCTGCCGTTCGGCGGTCATCAGGAACGAGAAATTGCCCAGCGGGCTGTTGGGGCCGCCCAGCATGAACCAGTTGGGCAGGTCGGGGACGGTCACGCCGCGATAGGTGACATTGCCCTGGGCCCAGGTCTCGGACAGGGGCCGCCCGCTGCGCCCGGTGATGCGCATGTCGCCGAAGGGGTGGTGGGCGTCGAAGCCCGTGGCGAGGACCAGCATGTCCAGTTCATGGAGACGGCCGTCCCGCGTGCGCACGCCGCCGGCCTCGATCCGGGCGATGCCCTCGGTGACCAGTTCGGCGTCCGGCCTCTGGATGGCGGGATAGAAGAGGCTTGAGACGATCAGCCGCTTGCAGCCCATCCGGTAGTCCGGGGTCAGGCGGGCGCGGAGCTCCGGGTCCTCCACCGTCGCCAGGTTGTCCCGGCAGGCCTGGGCCATGCGCTCGTAGACCTCCGGCGCCTCGCCGGCCACCGCCGCGCAGAAGGCGCCGTTGAAGGCCTGGGCCAGGTGGTCGTACTGGCCCGCCAGCAGGGAGGGGTCGGCCCGGTAGGCGGCCTTCTTCTCCTCGGGGATCGGCAGGTTGGGCTCGGGCAGGATCCACTGGGCCGTGCGCTGGAACAGGCTGACCTTCCGGGCCCGGTCGACGATGGCGGGCACGACCTGGATGGCCGTCGAGCCCGTCCCGATCACGCCGATCCGCTTTCCCTCCAGCGGGACGGAATGGTCCCAGCGCGCCGTGTGGAAGGCGGTCCCCGCGAAGTCGCCGAGGCCCTCGATGTCGGGCAGGGCGGGGTGGTGCAGGATCCCCACCGCCGTGATCACCGCGTCGAAGCGCCCCTGCGGCCCCTGGGTCGTGGTGATCTCCCAGGCCCCGTCCCGCCAGGCGGCCGACAGGACCTCGGAGTCGTAGCGGATCACCGGCTCCACGCCGAAGTCGGCCGCGACCTTCCGCATGTAGGCCTGGATCTCCGGCCCCGGCGAGTACTTGGAGCTCCAGTCGGGATTGGGGGCGAAGGAGAAACGGTAGAGGTGCGAGGGCACGTCGCAGGTGATGCCGGGATAGGTGTTGTCCCGCCAGGTGCCGCCGGGTTCCGAGGCCTTCTCGAACACGACGACCTCGTGGTCGCCCCGCTCGCGCAGCCGGATCACCGTTGCGATCCCGCCCGCCCCGGCGCCGATCACCGCGATCCTCAGCCTGCGTCCTGTCCCGGCCATGTCGTACTCCCCGTTCGGCGGCGGAGTGTCCTACAGGTCCGGGCCGGGTGGAAGGCCCGGCGGCGGATCAGGTGCGGTCCCGCATAGGGAAAGGCCCGGATTGACCGGCGCCGCCCGGCCCGGCGACAGTCCTGCCAGGGCCCCGGCGGGCCGGCAGGAGGAGACCATGGAAGAAGTGCTCGTCGAGGACCGCGGCCCGGTCCGCTGGATCATCATGAACCGCCCGGAGGTGATGAACGCCATCACCGGCCGGATGCTGGGCGAGCTGAACGAGGCCTTCAAGGCCGCCGACGACGACCCCTCTGTCCGCGTCGTCGTGCTGACCGGCGCGGGCCGGGCCTTCTGCTCGGGCCTGGACCTGAAGCAGGCGGCGGCCGGGGAGGGAATCGGCGGTTCCGGCCTGGCCAGCGCAGGCGCCCGCCACCATTCCACCCGCGAGATCTGCACCGTCACCCTCCAGCGGATGGACAAGCCGGTCATCGGGGCGATCAACGGGGCGGCGGCGGGCTATGGCCTCGACCTCGCCCTGGGCTGCGACATGCGCATCATGTCCGATACCGCAAGGCTGCTGCCCGGCTTCACCCGCCGGGGGGTGATCCCGGAAAGCGGCGGCACCTGGTACCTGCCGCGCCTCCTCGGCTGGGCCAAGGCCTGCGAGGTCGCCATGCTGGGCGAGACCCTCAGCGCCGACCAGTCCGTGGCCATGGGGCTCGCCAACCGGGCCGTCCCCTCCGAGGACTTCGAGGCCGAGGTCACCCGGTGGGCCTCGACCATCGCCGCCAATGCGCCCCTGGCGGTGACCGAGATGAAGCGGCTCTTCCGGCACGGGCTGACCCAGGACTTCGAGAGCCATTCGCACCATGTGCTGATGAGCCTGCTCAACCTCTTCCGCTCCGAGGACTTCCGCGAGGGGGTGCAGGCCTTCATGGAGCGGCGGGATCCGGAGTTCCACGGCCGCTGAACCTTGTCGCGGGGTTGGGCGGGGTGATCGCCCGGACGCCGATGTCGCTTTTTCACCTCGCCGCCCCTTGCGGGGACGCCGGCGGGCGCCCAATTCCTCCCTGCGGGCCGGGCCCCTCTGGCGCTTCCAGTGTAGCGCGATGTCGGACCGCATCGGGTGCGCTCGATGCCGGGTCCGGGGCCTTCCCTTCCCCCCCCAAGCCAGCCGGGCTCGGCGTCGGGCGCTCCCATCCAACAGAGGAGCACCCCAATGAGTCTTTCCGCCTTCAGCCAGACCTCCCGTCGCAAGGATGCGCCCGTGGAGTTCCAGGACGCCTGGACGCCGGGCGACCTGGTCCAGTTCGAGGCCCTGGTCAGCGCCTGCGCCCTGGTCGCCCAGTCCGACGGCTGGGTCACCCCGGACGAGACCCGCCGGGTCATCGAGCGCATGAGGACCCTTCCGGCCCTCGACGTCTTCGGCGTGGAGGATGTCATCGAGGCTTTCGAGGCGCGGATCGCCGAGTTCAACCAGGACCCCGACCGGGCCCAGGCCCTGGCGGAGGCTTCCATCCGCAGGCTCCGCGAGAAGCCGGGCGCCGCCCGGGCGGTCGCTGCTGCGGCCTGCGCCGTCGCCTCTGCGGATGGCGGATTTGACGCAGAGGAACGTCAGGCTGTATTGAGGATCTGCGCCATCCTCATCCTGTCTCCGCAGGATCTGGACCTGGTCGCCCCCCGCAGGAGGCGGACATGAGGGTTCAACCCTTCGATCCCATGGCCTGGACCTACGTCCAGCCCGCGAACGTCCCGCCGGTCACCGGCGCCGAGACGGTGACTCCCGTGAAGCCCGCTGAATCCTCGTCGAAGTCGGACATGCGCACCGACGACGAGCGGCGGCCCCGGGACCCCGAGCGCAAGGTCGACCTGAAGGTCTGAGCCATACGCCCAGCCGAACGCCCGACCGACCGGAGTTCTGCGCCGCCCAGCGTCCTGCGCCCGGGCGGCGTCTTGCATTCCTGAACGCAATCGGCCCGCCTCGGGGGGCGAGGCGGGCCGGGCGTTCCACGCCTGCTGACGGGGGGCCAGGAGACGGGGTGCGCCAATCGAGGCTATCCGTGTCGCCCGAGGCCGATCGGGGGGGACCGTCCCGGATTTCCGCCGGATGAAGTGAGACTCGCGCCCTTCCCGAACCTGCGCCATGATCCATCTCAAATTCCGGTCCCAGCCCTGACGAGGAGGATCCCGATGACTTTTCTCCGGACCCTGTCCCTTGCCCTTCTGGCGTCCCTCGCCCTGGCAGGGCTGCCTTCGGGGGCGGCCCGGGCCGACGGGGCCATCGTCCAGCTCCTGACGGCGGCGGACAAGGCGCGGCTCCAGCGCTTCGAGGCCACGCGGACGGCCGCGGTCAGCGCCGCGAGGTCCGCGGGCGCGCCGGCCGATGTCGCGGTCCTCGACAAGGTCCTGTCCGGCAAGTTGCTGTCCGTCCGGTCCGCAGACCTGACCGGGGACTGGCGTTGCCGCACGATCAAGCTGGGCAAGTCCGCGGGGCTGGTGGTCTATGGCTGGTTCCGCTGCCGGATCGTCGACGACGGCGCCGGCTGGCGCCTGGACAAGCTCACGGGCTCCCAGCGGGTCAGCGGCCGGTTCTACGATGACGGCGAGACCCGCATGATCTTCGCCGGCGCACTCTCCTTCGGGGACGAGCCCCGCCAGGCCTACGGCCGGCCCGGGGCCCGGAACCAGGTGGCCCTCGCCGTGCGGCCCGGCCCGGACCGGCTGCGACTCGAGTTCCCCGAGCCGGAGTTCGAGTCCGCCTTCGACGTCATGGAGCTCGAGCGCGTCCCGCCGGCCCGGAAGTGACAGGAGACTGAGATGGCGCCCGAACTCGCCCATTTCCCGCCCGACGCCGATCCCGACGTCGTCCATGCCCGGCTCATGGCCGATGGCGCCGTCATCCTTGACGGGATCCTCAGCCCGGCCGAGGCCGACGCGGTCCGCGCAGAGCTGGACCCCTGGGTCCAGGCCACGGCGCCCGGGCGGGATGGATTCACCGGTTTCAGGACGACGCGCACCGGGGCCCTCGCCGCCCGTTCCCCCCTCTGCCGCGACCTGATCCGCAACCCGCAGGTCCTGGCCCAGTGCGACCGCCTGCTCCTGCCGTCCTGCGAGCGGTACCAGCTGCACCTTGGCCAGGTGATCCGCATCATGCCCGGCGAGAAGGCCCAGAGCCTGCACAAGGACCGCTGGGCCTGGGGCACGCACCTGAAGGGGGTCGAGCCCCAGCTCAACACCATCTGGGCCCTGACCGACTTCACCCGGGAGAATGGCGCGACCCGCGTGGTCCCGGGCTCCACCGGCTGGCCGGATGACCGCCGGGCCGATCCCTCGGAGGTCACCCAGGCTGTGATGACCCGGGGTTCCGTCCTCGTCTACACGGGAAGCGTCGTCCACAGCGGCGGGGCCAACGACTCGGGTTCGGACCGGGTCGGCCTGAACATCACCTACGCCCTCGGCTGGCTGCGCCAGGAAGAGAACCAGTACCTCGCCTGTCCGCCCGAGATCGCCCGGACCTTCGACCCCCAGCTCCAGGACCTGCTCGGCTACGCCATGGGCTCCTACGCCCTCGGTTACTTCTCGCCCCCGACCGCGCCGGGCGCCGACCCCGAGGTGGTTCCTCCGACCTACGCCCTGGGCCGGCGCACGGGCGGCTCGTCGCTCGGCTCCCAGGCCGACCTCGCCGCCCTCGGCGCCGACGTCAGGGGCGACTAGCTCCGCCTCAGGGACAGGGCCAGGAACAGCCCCGCCAGCACCACCGCGACAACGCTGCCGTAATGCTCCGGCGGGTGGTGACCCGAGGCGGGGGGCGACAGGACCCAGCCCTGCAGGGCCATCAGCCCGCGCTCCACCAGGATGAGGACCAGGAAGAGCGGGGTCAGGCTGCGATAGCGCAGGGCTGCGGCCAGGAGCGCCAGGCCGAAGGCGAGCTGGGTCGCCCCCTGCCAGCGGAAGACGCTGATCACCAGGTCGCGCCGGTCGCCCATGTCCAGCCCCGCGATCACCCCGGCCCCGCCATCCGGCAGGAAGCTGTGGATCAGGCCGGGGACAAGGGTGAGGACCGCCGCCAGCAGCAGGAAGCGCGGCGCCCAGGGATGGCCCCTGTAGTCGGCGTTGGTGGACGGGGGCAGGAAGGGCATGGGGGAGTCTCCGGAAGGGGCCAGGGTCAGGCCTGGCGGCCCAGGCTGCGGCGCAGGATGGCCCAAAGGTTTGAGGGGCCCTGGGAGAGCGCGCCGGTCCTGTAGGCCTGGACGCCGACCCATAGTGCGCCAGCCGTGGTCGCAGCCATCAGGGCTATGCCCGTCGCCACCTCCCAGGCCGGGGCGCCTTCGGCGATCCGCAGCAGCATGAGGAAGGGCGTGAAGGGCGGGAACAGGGCGGCGATCCGGATCACCGGCGAGTCCGGGGCCTGGACGGCCGAGATCACCAGGAGCAGGGGGACCAGGGTCAGGACGCTCATCGGCGTCGCCAGGCTCTGCGCCTCCCGCGGGGTCTCGCAGAACGCCGCAATGCCGGCGAAGATGGAGCCGTAGAGCAGGAAGCCAAACGCCAGGAACAGGGCGGCCCAGCCCAGCAGCCCCTTCCCGAAGACGGCGTTCGCTGCGTCCTGCACCATACCCGCCGGCAGCTGCCCGGCCACGACTACGCCGACGCCTGCAATCGCGCCTAGGGCTGTCAGGAACAGGCAGAAGACCCCCAGCACCTTGCCGACGAGCAACTCCGCCGGGTGGGCCGAGGTCACCAGGACCTCGATCACGCGGCTCGACTTCTCTTCGACCACACTGGTCAGGATCATGCCGGACCCCACAAGGATCAGGGTGACCAGGAGGTAGCTGACGCCGATGGCGGCCAACTGAGGGAGGCGGTCCGTCACGGTGACCTTGCCGCTCCGCGACTGGGGCGAATAGGTGGCGAGGTCTACCCCGGCGGTGGTGACGGACTCCACCTGGGCGGCGGTCAGGCCAAGGGCCTGCAACCGGGCATTCCGCGACCAATCGTTCAGGGCGTCCTCAAGGGTTCCCGACAGGTCCACGAGGCGGGCTCGGGGGGTCCAGAGCCTGGCGTCGAGGGCTTCGGCCGTCCCTCCGAGCACCAGGAAGACGGGCGGCCTCTCCCCCGCCTCGGGTGTCCTGTAGAAGTCCTGGATCCGTTCGCCCGCCTCAGTGGGGGTCCGGGCGGCGGCCACGGAGGCCGGCGCAACCGCCAGGACCGCCGGCCGGTCCTGCGGCAGGTTGCGGGCCTGTCCCTTCAGGATCCTCGCCTCGACGAAGGGCCCGGGGCCGCGGGGGCCAAGGCTGGTCAGGTCCACGATCACCACCTTCGGCGCCGGCGCCTGCCGGGACAGGAAGGTCGGCAGGAAGGCGCTCGCCGCCATGACCAGGGGCAGGACCAGCAGGGCGACCAGGAAGCCCGGGGTCAGGAGGTAGGCGAGATATTCCCGCCTCAGGATCAGGAAGAGCCGCCTCATGCCCCCGCGACCTCCGGTGTCGAGGCAGGGGCCCCTGTCAGGAGCAGGAAGGCCTCATGCAGGCCTGGCTCCCGGGATTCGAACCGCCGTATGGCGAGCCCCGCCCGGAAGGCGGCGGACAGGGTCTCGTGGGCCTCCGCGCCCGGCGCCAGCGTCACCTCCAGGCGTTTGCCGCCCTCGTCGGCGCCTGCCTCCACCCGGATCACCCCCGGCAGGGCCGAGACCTCGGCGGGGGAAAGGTCGCCTTCCAGGATCAGTCGCCCGGGGGCCTGGTTCCTGGCCTCCGCCACGGTCCCGTCGAAGACCTTGCGGCCCTGCGCCAGCAGGACGACCTTGTCGCAGAGCCGCTCTGCGTGGGCCATGACATGGGTCGAGAAGAGGATGGTGGCGCCCGCCCTCGACCGCTCTTCGATCAGCCTTTCCAGGCCCTGCTGGTGCAGGGGGTCAAGGCCGGAGAAGGGTTCGTCCAGGATGATCAGCGCCGGGTCGTGGAGAAGCGTGCAGACCAGCGCCACCTGCTGGGCCATGCCCTTGGAGAGGCGGCGGATCTGGGTGTTGAGCGAGGCGCCCAGGCCCAGGCCCTCCAGGAGGTCGCGCGCCTTCCGCCTTGCGCTCGCGGCCGGCACGCCCTTGAGGCCGCCCAGGAAACCCGCCGCCTGCAGGGGCGTCATGCGCGGGTGAAGCCCGCGCTCCTCGGGCAGGAAGCCGATCCGGTCGCGCACGCTGCGGCCATCCGGTGCGCCGAGGACCTCGAGCCTGCCGGAGGTCGGCGCCACCAGGCCGAGGACCATCCGCAGGGTCGTTGTCTTTCCCGCGCCATTGGGGCCGAGGAATCCGAAGACCGAGCCCGCCTCCACACGGAAGCTCAGGCGGTCAACCGCCGTCCGGTCGCCGAAGCGCCGGGTTATCTCCGTGAGCTCAAGCGCCGCCGGTCCCGTCATCCCTGCTCCCTTCCGGATCCGCCCGGGATCATGCGCCCTGCGCGGGGCGCGGGCAATGTTCCCGGCGGGCGTCGCAGGACCTGACGCCCGGTGCGATTTGCGCCTATATCCGGCGGGAATGTCCAAGCGCCTGCGCCCGACCCGGCTGGAACACGTCCTTGACGGCGTCAGCCTGCGCGCGCGCCTGTCCGCGGCCGCCCTGGACGCCATCGGCGACGAGGCCGAGCAGAGGCGGCGCGCCCTCGACATCCTTCGCCAGGCCCTGTTCCGCGGACGGATGATCGCCAAGGAGCGACTGGAGAACGGGGCCGGCGGCATCGAGACCGCCCGGCTCCTGGCCGGCGTGACCGACGAGGTGGTCTGCGCCCTCTACGACTTCACCACCGTCCACGTCTTCCGGGCGAGGAACCCCACGGAGGGCGAGCGGCTGGCGCTGATGGCGGTCGGCGGCTACGGCCGCGGGGCGCTCGCGCCCTTCTCCGACCTCGACCTGCTCTTCCTGCGTCCCTACAAGCAGACGCCGCACGCCGAGAGCGTCATCGAGTACATGCTCTACGCCCTCTGGGACCTGGGCTTCAAGGTCGGCCACGCCTCGCGGACAGTGGACGAATGCCTGCGCCTCTCGCGCGAGGACTTCACCATCCGCACCTCCATCCTGGAGGCCCGCCACCTCACCGGCGACGAGGCCCTGGCGGACGACCTGATCCGCCGCTTCCGCGACGAGGTGATCCGCGGCACGGGCGCCCAGTTCGTGGCCGCCAAGCTCAGGGAGCGGGACGAGCGTCCCCTCCGCGCCGGCGCCAGCCGCTACATGGTCGAGCCGAACATCAAGGAGGGGAAGGGCGGTCTGCGGGACCTCAACACCCTCTTCTGGATCGCCCGCTATCTCAACCCCGTGGCCAGCGCCGACCGGGCGAGCGGCGTCATCCAGCTCGACATGTTCGACCGCCGCGAGGTGGCCAGCTTCATCCGCGCCATCGACTTCCTCTGGGCGGTGCGCTGCCACATGCACTTCGCCACCGGCCGCCCCGAAGAGCGGCTGACCTTCGACCTGCAGCCGGCCATCGCCCGGCGCATGGGCTATGGCGACCGCGGCGACGCCCCGGCGGTGGAGCGCTTCATGCGTCGCTACTTCCTCATCGCCAAGGAGGTCGGGGCCCTGACCCGGGTCTTCACGGCCAAGCTCGAGGAAGAGCGGGTGAAGTCCCAGCCCGGCGCCCTCTCGCGCCTGCTGCCCGGCCGCGGCCGGAGCCGCCGGCGGGAGGTCGCGCCCGGCTTCTTCGCCGAGGGCGGCCGCCTCAACGTGGACGGGCCCGGGGTCTTCGAGGCCGACCCGGTCAACCTCCTCCGCCTCTTCCTGCACGCCGACCGGGAGGGGCTGGACCTCCACCCCGACGCCTTCACCGCCGCCGCCCGCTGCGCCGCCCTGATCGGGCCGAGGGTGCGACGCGACCCCGAAGCCGCCGCCGTCCTCCTCGACATCCTGGCCCGCGGACGCGACCCGCAGCGGGCCCTGACCCTGATGAACGAGGCCGACGTCCTCGGCCGCTACCTGCCGGAGTGGGGCCGCATCGTCGCCAAGATGCAGTTCAACATGTACCACTCCTACACGGTGGACGAGCACACCCTGCGGGCGGTGGGGATCATCGCCGGCATCGCCGACGGGCGGTATGGCGAGGACCATCCCCTCGCCACCGCCATCATGCCCCTGATCAGCGACCGCGAGGCCCTGTTCCTCGCCATGCTCCTGCATGACACCGGCAAGGGCGGGGCCGGCGGGCAGGAAAAGGCCGGCGCCCGGGCGGCCCGCCAGGCCTGCGAGCGCCTGGGCCAGGGCCGCAAGCGGATCGAGCTCGTCGCCTGGCTGGTCGAGCACCACCTGGTGATGAGCGACTACGCCCAGAAGCGCGACGTCTCCGATCCCCGGACCGTCGTCGACTTCGCCCGCATCGTCGAGACGCCCGAGCGGCTGCGCCTGCTGCTCGTCCTGACCGTGGCCGACATCCGCGCCGTCGGCCCCGGGGTCTGGAACGGCTGGAAGGGCCAGCTCCTGCGCGAGCTCTACCGGTCCACCGAGGCCCTGTTCAGGGGCGGCCGCGGGGCCGAGGACGCCGCCGCCATCCGCCGCTACCACGAGAACGCCGCCTACGACGCCCGCATGCGGCTGGCGGAGTCGAGCCCGGCCCTCACCGAGTGGGCCCAGTCCATGGAGGACGCCTACTTCACCGCCTTCACCGATGACGAGGTCCGCGCCCACGGCGCCCTTGTCCGGCGCGCGGCGGAGGGCGGGGCGGCCACCGCCTGCCGGATCCGGCCGGACATGAACGCCGCGGAGGTCTCGATCGCGGCCACCGACCGGCCCCGCCTCTTCGCCGACCTGTCCGCCGCCCTGAACCTGGCGGGGGCGAACGTGATGGGCGCGCGGGTCCATACCTCCCGGCGCGGCGAGGCCCTGGACGTCTTCTTCGTCCAGGACGCCTCGGGGGCCGCCTTCGGCGCCGACAACCCCAGGGCCCTCGACCGGCTGATGACCCTCCTCGAGGCGGCGGGCCGGGGCGAGCCCCTGAAGCGCGACGGCCGGCCTCCGGCGGAGCTGGGCCGCGCCGCGGCCTTCGCCATCACCCCCACCGTCATGCTCGACAATGACGCCTCGGAGGCCGCCACGGTCATCGAGGCCTCCGGCCGCGACCGGCCCGGCCTGCTCTCGGCCCTGGCCGAGGTCATCGCCGACGCCGGCCTGTCCATCGTGTCCGCCCACATCGACGGCTACGGCGAGCGGGCGGTGGACGCCTTCTACGTGGTCGACGACCGGGGCCGGAAGCTGGTGGATCCCGATCGCAGCGCCCGTCTGAGGGCCGACCTCCTGTCCGCCCTCGAGGCCGTGGAGGCCCAGCCCGCCGGCCGCAGCCGCGCCCACCTGCAGAAGGCCCGGGCCAGCGTCGCCCGCTGAGCGGCCGGGCCCGGCGCGGGCCTCCGTCTTGACCCACCCCTCCGGCGGGGCGCATTCAGGCCCCGTGAGCGCCCCGACCCTCCAGACCGCCCCGCAGGGGGAGCCGCCGTCCGACGCGCCGAAGGCCGGGGGCGGGCTGATCCGCGCCTCCATGGTCTTCGCCGGCCTCACCCTGGTCAGCCGCTTCCTGGGCCTGGCCCGGGACCTGGTCATCACCGCCCGGATGGGCGCCAGCCAGACCATCGCCGCCGACGCCTACTTCACCGCCCAGGCCTTCTCCAACCTGTTCCGCCGGGTCTTCGCCGAGGGCGCCTTCGCCGCCGCCTTCGTTCCCGCCTACGCCCGCAAGCTGGCCGCCGACGGCGACGCCGAGGCCGACGCCCTGGCCACGGACGCCCTCGCCGCCATGGCCGCCGCCACGGTGGTCCTGACCATCCTCGCCCAGCTGGCCATGCCCTGGATCATGCTGGTCTACTCCCCGGGCTACATCGAGGACCCGGCCAAGTTCCGCCTCGCGGTCGCCCTGACCCAGATCACCATGCCCTACCTGCCCTGCATGGTGGTGGCGGCCCTGCTCGCCGGAGTGCTCACCGCCCGGGGCCGCTTCATCGTCTACGGCGCCTATCCCGTCATCCTGA
>JAPOKE010000130.1 GCA_029977805.1 Phenylobacterium parvum
AGCCGTGACGCCTCACAACGCAATTGTCCGCGAAAGATAGCGCACCGTCTTGGCGCCTCCCGGCAGGGTGGCGGCGCCCACCTCCGCAAACCCGAGCCTGGCGTGGAAGGCGTCGGAGGCGGGATTCGGCGGATCTGAGTTCACCTCGCAGGTGATGCGCGTCTGGCCCGCCGACCGCGCTGCGGCGAACAGGTCCTCGTAGAGGATCCTGGCGAGACCCCGGCCACGCGCGCGCGCCGCCACCACCACCCGGTCCACGTAGACGAAGCGCTCGAAGCGGCTCCGCATCCAGCGGAAGTTCGGGTTGTCGTAGTCCGCGTCCTGGTCGAGGGCGATGAGGAAGGCGTCCGCCTCGCCCGCCTGGCGCGCATGAAAGGCCAAGCCAGCCAACCGTGCGAACGCCGCTTCCGTCAGGACGGACAGTTCCACGGCATGGGCGTTGTTCAGGTCCAGCAGGGCCGCTGACGGCGCCAGCGGCGCAAGGCCGGTCAGACCAGCGCCCCGTGGCAGTGCTTGAACTTCTTGCCCGAGCCGCAGGGGCACGCCTGGTTCCGGCCGGTCGCCTGCCAGCCCTCGGGCAGGGCCGAGAAGGGCAGGGCCTGCCTCTGTTCCACCGAAAGGCCGTCCGGCAGGACGCCCATCTGGGCGGCGTTCTCTCCGGTCAGGGGGTCGAGATGGACCTCCTGGAAGGCGAAGGGCGGCGGTTCGGGCTCGGCGAACTGGAACTCCACCGTCATGTGCCAGCGGGTGACGTTGTGCCGCAGGTCCACCAGCAGCTTCTCGAACAGGGAGAAGGCCTCGGTCTTGTACTCGTTCAGCGGGTCGCGCTGGCCGTAGCCGCGCAGGCCGATGACATTGCGCAGGTGGTCGAGGTGGGTCAGGTGCTCGCGCCACTGCATGTCGATGGTCTGGAGCAGGAAGCTCTTCTCGATCAGGCGCATCTGCTCCGGGCTGACGGCCGCCTCCCGGTCCTTGACCCGGGCGTCCGCTGCGGCGAGCAGGCGGTCCTCGATCTCCTCGTTGGCGATGCCTTCCTCGGCGGCCCATTCGGCCACCGGCACATCCAGCCCGAGGATGGAGCGGGTCTGCTCGGCCAGGCCCTCGACGTCCCACTGCTCGGCATAGGCCTTCGGGGGCAGGTGCTTGCGCACGAGGTCGGCGATGGTGTCCCGCCGCATCTCGGCGACCACGTCCGACAGGTCGGTCTCGCCCATGAACTCGGCGCGCTGCTCGAACACCGCCTTGCGCTGGTCGTTGACCACGTCGTCGTACTTCAGGAGGTTCTTGCGGATCTCGTAGTTCCGCGCCTCGACGCGCTTCTGGGCGGTGGCGATGGCGTTGTTCAGCCACTTGTGGGTGATGGCCTCGCCGTCCTGCACGCCGAAGGTGCGCATGATGGCGTCAAGGCGCTCGCCGGCGAAGATGCGCAGCAGGTCGTCCTCGCAGGACAGGAAGAACTTGGACCGACCCGGGTCGCCCTGGCGGCCGGTCCGGCCGCGCAGCTGGTTGTCGATCCGCCGGCTCTCGTGGCGCTCGGTGCCCAGCACGAAGAGGCCGCCGGCCTCCAGGGCCTTGGCCTTCAGGTCTGCGATCTCGGATTCCAGCTCGGCCTTGCGCGCGATCCCCTGCTCGGGCGTGACCTCGATGCCCAGGCCGCGCTGCTCGTCCTGCCAGCGCAGGACCCGCATGTCGATATTGCCGCCCAGCTGGATGTCGGTGCCCCGGCCAGCCATGTTGGTGGCGATGGTGACGGCGCCCGGGATGCCGGCGTCGGCGACGATCATCGCTTCCTGCTCGTGGTAGCGGGCGTTCAGCACGTTGTGCGGAATGCCCTTCTGCGTCTTGCCGTCCACCTCGAAGGCGTGGGCGTGGAGCAGGGCCGACAGGGCCTCGGACTTCTCGATCGAGACCGTGCCCACCAGGATGGGCTGGCCGCGGACATAGCAGTCCTCGATCTGCTTCAGGATGGCCCGGTTCTTCTCGTCCTCGGTCCGGTAGACCTCGTCGTCGTCGTCGATCCGCGCGACGGGCCGGTTGGTCGGGATCTCGGTCACGTCCATCTTGTAGATGTCCGCGAACTCCTGGGCCTCTGTCGCCGCGGTCCCGGTCATTCCCGACAGCTTCCGGTAGAGGCGGAAGTAGTTCTGGATGGTCACCGAGGCGAGGGTCTGGTTCTCGGGCTGGACGTGGGCGCCTTCCTTGGCCTCGATGGCCTGGTGCAGGCCCTCCGAGAGGCGACGGCCCTGCATCATCCGGCCGGTGAACTCGTCGATCAGGATCACCTCGCCGCCGCGGACGATGTAGTCCTTCTCGCGCGTGTAGAGCACGTTGGCCTTGAGGGCCTGGTTGACGTGGTGGACCACGGACACGTTGGCTGCGTCGTAGAGGCCGGTGGTGTCCTCCTCCAGGTGGCCGCCGGCCCGGAGCATCTCCTCGACCTTCTCGGCGCCGTCCTCGGTGAGGATGACCTGCCTCTGCTTCTCGTCGTGGTCGAAGGTCGACTTGTCCTTGATCAGCTCCTTCACCAGGGCGTCGACGGTCCGGTAGAACTCGGAGCGGTCGTCGGTGGGGCCGGAGATGATCAGCGGCGTGCGGGCCTCGTCGATCAGGATCGAGTCCACCTCGTCGACGATGACGAAGTTGTGGCCGCGCTGCACCATCTCGTCCATCTCGTAGACGAGGTTGTCCCGGAGGTAGTCGAAGCCGAACTCGTTGTTCGTGCCGTAGGTGATGTCGGCGGCGTAGGCGGCCTTGCGCTGGCCCTGGCTGAGGCCGTG
This sequence comes from Phenylobacterium parvum, assembly GCA_029977805.1. Taxonomy (GTDB): domain Bacteria; phylum Pseudomonadota; class Alphaproteobacteria; order Caulobacterales; family Caulobacteraceae; genus Phenylobacterium; species Phenylobacterium parvum_A. The sequence goes on from JAPOKE010000130.1 coordinate 2,778, forward strand.
GACGATGACCCCCACCGACAGGCCGAGGAAGCGGTAGACCTGGCCCATCCAGTCGCCGTGCAGCTGGGCGAGGTAGTCGTTGACCGTGATGACGTGCACGCCATCGGCGGGCAGGGCGTTGAGATAGACGGGCGCCGTGGCCACGAGGGTCTTGCCCTCGCCGGTCCGCATCTCCGCGATCCCGCCCTGGTGCAGGACAATGCCGCCCACCAGCTGGACGTCGAAATGGCGCTGGCCGAGGACGCGGCGCGAGGCTTCTCGGACGACGGCGAAGGCCTCCTCCAGGATCTGGTCGAGGGTCTCGCCCCGGCCCAGCCGCTCCCGGAACTCGGTGGTCTTGGCGCGCAGGGCCTCGTCGCTCAGCGCCTGGATCGAGGGCTCAAGGGCGTTGATCCTGGCGACCCTGGCCATCAGGGACTTGACCTTGCGGTCGTTCGACGAGCCAAAGAAGCGCTTGAAGATGCTCACGGGATGGATCCGGACCTGTGCGGGGTGAGGGGGCGGCGCTTCTTGGAGGCCTGCCAGGCGCCCGGAAAACCCGCTTCCCCCGGGGTGGGGGTGACTTAAGCAGCCCCCCAATGCCTGTCAACGCAGCCGGCCCCGCAGGCCGGTCCGGCCGACGCGCTTTGCAGGGCGCGCGGGAAGGTCTAGGGACAGTTTCCCGTTCGCCCCCGCAAGGATCCCGACGGCATGTCGCAGGTCTTGAGTTCCTTCCGCCCCCGCCGCCTGCTGCTCGGCGTCCTGGCCGCCGCCGGCCTGGCGCTCGCCGGCTGCCAGGGGCGCGAGCGCTCCGAGACCCCGCCCGAGGCGGGCGACGTCGTCGTCGCGCGGGTGGACGGCGTTCCGGTCTGGACGTCGGACGTCAAGCGCGAGGCGGTGGCCCAGGGCCTGATCGGCGAGGGTGAACCCCTGGATCCGGCCTCCGAGGCCTTCCGGCGGACCACGGATGAAGTCATCGACCGGCGCCTGCTGGCCGCAGAGGCGGCCCGGCGCAAGCTGGAGAAGGATCCGGCCGTGCAGCGCCGCCTGGCCGCCGCCCGGGAGCGGATCCTGGCGGACCTGGTGGTGGACTCCACCGTGACCGGGGCCATCAGCGAGCAGGCGATCCGCAGCCTCTACCAGGAGCAGGTCCGGCTCTCCCGGGCCAGCGAGGAGATCCGCGCCCGCCAGATCCTCGTGGCCACCCAGACCGAGGCCGAGGCGATCCGCAAGCTCCTGGCCTCCGGCGGCTCCTTCGAGGCCCTGGCCATGGAGAAGTCGCTGGACGCGGCGACCCGCTTCAACGGCGGCGACCTCGGCTATTTCACCGTGGACATCATGCCGGACTCCTACGAGGCGGCCCTCAAGCCCGCCAAGGCCGGCCAGGTGATCGGCCCCTTCCAGGTCGAAGGGGGCTGGGCCCTGGTCAAGGTGGAGGATCGCCGGCCCGAGCAGCCCATCACGCTTGAGGCGGCGCGCCCGCAGATCGTCCGCTTCCTGACCTACGACCAGGTCCGGGACCTGCTGGAGAAGCTGCGCGGCCAGGCCAAGGTCCAGACCTTCCTGAAGACCACGCCCGACGTGCCCGGCCAGCCCCGGGAGCCGGCGACGGGAACCGAGGCTCCCGCCGCCCCGGCGACGCCTGCGACCAAGACGGAGGGGAAGACGCCATGAGCCCCAAGCCCACCCCGCCCGGGGAAAAGTCCGGAAGCCCGACAGGGAAGGGGCCGGAGCGCCGCCGGTCCGCCGCCAAGCCCGTCGAGGCGGTGGGGCAGACCCTCGAACGCGCCCTGGACCCCCTGGCCTCGGCGATCAAGCGCGCCGCCCTGCGTCGCGCCGACCGCCAGTCCCGGGCCTTCGACGAGCCCGCCGCCGAGACTGCGCCGGCGTCGCCCGCCAAGGGCGCCCTCCCGGTCTCGCCCCTTGCGGTCCCGTTCCCGCGCATCCCGCCCATCGACGGGGTGGAGCTCGCGACCGGCCGGGCCGGCTTCTACAAGCACGACCGCGAGGACCTGCTGGTCATGCGGTTCGCCGAGGGGACCAGCGTGTCGGGGGTCTTCACCCGGCACGGGGTCGGCTCCGCCCCGGTGGA